>JAWOHT010000005.1:0-10037 GCA_046485045.1 Bacteroidales bacterium | reverse complement strand
AAAGACGGAATTGCCCCTTTCTTTTTCAGTAAAGGATTCGGGGCTTCAAACGAACCGCGAAATGCACTGTTACTTACATTCATCATTGCACAGGCAGGCATTCTCATTGGTGATTTGAACACCATTGCCCGCATCGTTACCATTTTCTTCATCATTACTTACGGTTTTCTGAATATTACATATACTGTTGAAAGCTGGGCAAGCAGCGATTTCAGGCCATCGTTTAAAATTCCGCGCTTTGTCAGCATTATTGGTGCGCTTGCCTGTATAATTGTGATGATCCAATTGGATATCATGGCCTTAGGTATTGCCACGGTTGTACTGCTGGCACTTTTCTTTTACCTGAAAAATAAAGAGCTTAAGCTTCATTCAGGTGATACCCTGTCGAGTATCTGGTTATCACTGGTGAAAACCGGCTTGTTACAACTTGCTAAAAGTCAACTCAATACTCGCAACTGGCGACCTAATGTCATACTTTTCAGCGGAGGGTCAGGCACCAGGCCATACCTTATTGAAATCGGAACAGCGCTGGTAGGGAAACTGGGTATCTTCACCAATTTTGAACTGGTTGAAAATCCTGACAAAGACTTGTTGTTTGATAAAACAGCAAGGGTAAGTTTAGAAACTCTTGGCGATCAAGTTAATATTATTACCCGAAAGCATAACTGCCGCAATGTGTACGAAGGCATGGCGATGATCAGCCGGATTTACGGTTTTTCTGGTTTCGAGCCAAATACAATCCTGATGGGCTGGTCGAAAAACATAACTAGTCCGAAAAAATGGGAAGACCTGCTGCATACCTTTAACAAACTGGATTACAACCTGGCTTTTTTGAATTATGATAGAAAGAATGGTTTCGGGAATCACAAAAGAATCGACTTTTGGTGGAGTGGGAAAGGACGGAACCTCGCGCTGGCCCTGCATCTTATTCGTTTCATAACAGTTACGCCAAAATGGAGACATGCTGAAATACGAATTTTGGCCATTAACCCTGAAAGTAAAAATTCAGATAGATATTATGCCATTCTTGGACAGATGGTTGATAGTTACCGGATCAGGGCAAGCATAAAAGTGGTTGCCAATCCCAATAAATTACCTGAAAATGAAGTGATTCGCTCTGAGTCGGAAGATACTGACCTGACCCTTGCTGAACTGCCCGGTTTCACCGAGAAAAACCTGGAGGACATTGTTGCCCATGCCAACATTTTGACGGAAAGCCTGAAATCGTGCCTGTTAATTCATGCATCAACAAGTTTTGAGGAGGTAAACGTGATTTCAAAATCTGTTGCTCCTGAAAGTACAAATCACTTGCATAAAGATGATAGTATGAAACTTGAACCAATCCTGAAGAATCTCCAACTTTCAAAAACCAGTATTGTTTACAATACAGTTTATAATGTTGCAGTAGTCCTTGATAAGCATGCCCGTTTGCTTATTGATACTACTTTTTTTGGTATCAGGGAAAGCCGTGATAGTTATCTCGATCAATTATCAGGCCTTGTTGAAAGATCAATAAAGAAATTGATGCCGGTTAATGAGATTGAAAATGATAAGGAAAAGCATTTGGAACAATTGAAAATCCTGAATGATTCTTCCTTTCAGGCCCAAAAGGAGCTGGAAAATTTCAAAGACAATATTCTGAAGGAGGAGCTGGAAATTCTGGACAAAGGCATTAAACAGATAATTGCCGTAACAGGCAATTCAGTGCATGATCTTCCTGAACATATCCGGTTAAAATTTGACAAAAATGATTTCAGGGAACTGAGAACTGTTAATCTGTTCAGACAGATAAACCGGGCTGTAAAAATTGGCCGGACCAGTATTTCAGGAAAAAAGATAAGCGTTACAATTAATCTGCACCCTGCAGCCGTATTTTTCCTCTATTATAAACGGCTCAAATACATCAGGCAGTTTTACGAGAATTACATACCTCAAAGTTTAAAAGCTTTTACAGGCATAAAAGAACTTTTAAACGGAAACCTGCTGGCGATTGAGAAAGCACTTTCAGGGAAATTGGCCCCCAGCGAATTAGATACTAAAAGAGAAGAACTGTCTGCCCTGGTCTTAAATCTGAAATCAGAAAATGAGGCATTCTTTTATCATCAAAGCCATAAAATGCTCGATGAACTTACCGGAGACATTAACAGCTTCAGCCAGATAATTGAAAGCCCGCAGGCAAATTTATTAAGCAGAAGATTTAAACTTTTCAATAAAAAGAAAGTTGAGCTTGAAAAATCAGTTGCTGAATTCCCCGATTTATGGAACCATTTTATGGTTAATCATGTCAATAAAACTTTTCTCGATTTAATATTTTACTCGCTTAAAAACCGGCTGACCACAAAAATTGAGAAATCATATCAGGAAATTATTCTGATTATTGAACAAGGGATAAATGAAAAGTTGCAAGTATTTGAAGCTAAGATCAACGCCATCAGGGAAATGGGCGCTAAGAAATATGATCAGAAAGAATTTTTCAATCAAAAGTCAATATCATTACCGCCGGTTGATGTTCCTTTCAACACCTTGTTTAAAGAAATTCAGGGCTCCGTGGGGCAGCTACCTGAAAGTATTGAAGTTTCAGGGGAGGAACTGCTGGAAGATATTCATTTTGATAAGATTGAGAACATTGGCGATATGGTCGTTTCGGTTCGAAAAACGGCTGATTATTACATCAGTAACGAACTAAGCGATCAAATCAGGAAACAATCAATTAATATCGGGCAACAATTGTCGCTTTCGGTTTCAACCCTGAAGAATTTAATCAGGATGGCCAATTTTCATCTCGAAAACAGGGAAAACACTCATTCGGGAGAGTTAGGGACCGAACAAATGCAGGAACAACAAAAGGTTTTACTCGAAGATTTAGTACATAATATTAAGAATGAGGAAGATAAACTTACAGCACTTTATAAACAGTTGCGCCAAAGTTTTGATTCAGGATTAAAAAATGCATTTGAACCTTTGACTGCCGCGGTCATTATTAAAACATCAGGAAGCCTGAACGAAAAAATAAGGACGACTGGTAAGCGCCGGTTATACAGCAGTTTAGAACAGATTAAAAAATCAGTCAACGAAAAGATAAGTAACCTATTGGTGAATCTGCTTTACAGGCAAAGCAAAGGTTTATTATGGGCCAATCGCATGGAACAATCGCGTGCGAAAGCAGCCCTTTTCCCCGTGGAGCCTTTTACCCTGATGCTTGAAAAAATATCACCCGACAAAGCGCTTATGCTGAAATTGCCATTTTACTATTCCAATGTATTTTCGGGCAGCTCAACCATTGGTGATGATTTTTGGGTTGGGATGGAAGATGAGATTGAAAAGGGGAGCAAGGCAATACAGCACTTTTTGACCGGAACTTCCGGATTGCTTATAATCAGCGGCGAACGAAGCTCCGGTAAATCGAGTCTTAGCAAGTATCTGGCAAACCTTCACTTCGAAAAACAAAACATTTTCAACGTCAGGGCTCCCCGCGAAAGTATAGCTGATGTCGGCCTTTTTGAGCAAACCCTGCTAAAAGCCCTTGATGGACAGGATAATTTGCCATACAGTATGGAATTGCTTCCGGTTAAAAGTGTCATAGTAATCAACGATCTGGAGCTTTGGTGGGAAAGGAAACCTTTCGGTACTCAGGTAGTTGAAAAAATCATTCTGCTGATGCAGCAATATGGGCACAAAGTGCTGTTTATCATTAATGTAAATCAATATGCACTGAAAATCATCAATCAATTAACCTCCATAAACACCTGGGCACTTGACCTTGTATTCTGCCAACCGTTTGATTCACACGAGCTGAAAGACCTCATAATGCTGAGACATCAGGCAGGCGGGATGAACTTTATAATGGATAAACAGCACGAAAAGGCACTTTCGAGCTGGGAATATGTGCGGCTGTTCAACCGATTCTTTAATCTGTCGGGCGGAAACCCCGGTTATACCATCAATCTCTGGCTTGCAGGAATTCGTAAAATATCGGGCAATACACTTTATATGGAAAAGCCTTTCGGGAAAGAAATCATTTTTAACGAAGACCTTCCTCAGGATGAAATTTTTTACATCCTGCAATTTATCCTTCACCGCCGGTTCTCAATAAAAAGCCTTTCCGAGATCCTTCAAAACGATGTTGTAAGTACTGAAAAAACCGTGCGCATCCTCATGCAAAAGGGAATTCTTACAGAGAAGTTTCCTGAAGTGTATTCTTTGAACCCGGCGTTGGAAATTCCACTCGTAAAAAAACTTAAAAGCCTTGAACTGTTATGATATATATTGAAGTGTTTGCAGTTGGCATCGCGCTCTATCTTGTATTGCGCTTTGTCTCCACATATTTTTGTGTCATCACGGGAAAACGGAAAATCAGGAAAATATTCCTTAAGGTTTTTCCGGTGATACAGATGCTCCTCTGGTTTTCCTTTGCATTTTGGGCTTTCGAACAGTTATTTATCGGGAAGGTAGCTTATCCTGTTCTGACCGGAAGTCTGATTATTCTGATGGTCGGTCTTTTTGGATGGTATTTTCTACGCGATTTCATTTCAGGAATTATACTGAAGGCTGAAAATGCCTTCGAAGCCGGACAACAAATCAGTACTGCAGAAGTTTCGGGAACCATAAAAAAACTCGATTACCGCTCAATGGGAATTGTTACCTGCGAAGGTGAAATGGTTAAAATCCCGTACAGTCTTCTTACCAGTCAGAAAATTGTAAAACCAGCCGATACCGGAAATTGGGTCGAGCAGCTTCTCACGCTCAGAATATCATCAGACTATCCTCCTGAGAAAATTCAGAACATGCTCAAAATACGCATCCTTGAGATGCCCTGGGTTGTATCTGACGACAGCCTTAAATTTAATATTACCAGGGACGAGGAAGATATCTATATTGCAGAAATACATATGCACCTGCATAGCCCCGAAATGGCAATCAAGACAGAGGAGAACCTGCATGCTTTTGTCAGGGAAATGTTTGCGTAATTGAGACAAGAATTCTAAAAGCCCTGTCTTACTAAAACCTGAGGATTACTCTCCGCCAGCCGGCTGGTATTGATCCTCTAAGTGAGGCTTTATAACGGCGGAGCCCATTATTCCGGCCTGGAATATGGCAGTCTGGAACCGGCCTGTCTACCGGTAAAGCAAAGAGCCTTGTGTCCCAAAACAGCTTCAGTTGTGACGTGTTGATGTATCAAAAGAGTTGTTTTATGATTAATTCGAGGTGGAATTGAGGGAGGCCAATACACTACTTTTGGATTGTAATTTACGACAAGAATTCCTGTCACTGGTATGTTAAATTTAAATTAGTTAGTTATGAAAAATCTAAAACTTATCTTATTAGTAGCGATTATTGTTATCGCAGGAAGTCCATTATTTGCACAAGAAGACAAAGTTGTGCTGAATACTGGCGAAGTTCCGGAAGTTGTCAACGTAAATCTTGATGATTTCCCGAAAGATCAGGTATTACCTATGATTCATGGCTGGGGTGGTTTGACAGTTGATGTAAACAACTTACCCAAGGGAACTGACTTTAAACCATTATTGAAGGGACTGAAAAATGATCATTGCCAGGTACCTCATTGGGGTTACGTTGTGAAAGGGTCCATTCTTATTGAATATGAAGATGGCAGTAATGATACATTCAGTGAAGGTGAAGCTTTTTATATGAAACCCGGACATACCGGGAGAGTCCTGGAGGATATTCAACTGGTTAGCTTTAGTCCGGAAGAAGGGATGAAGGACCTTGGCAAACACCTTGAAAAGAGAGTGGCTGAATTACAGGCACAGCAACAGAAACAGGGAAATTAGATCCGCTGAATCAGCATGGCCCCCATCTGCCTGATGAACAAGCATACATTAGGAATTGTTAATCCATAAGTATATGTACAATTTAAGCTATCGCCATGCCACTATTTATGGATTATCACATTGCTCCGGGAGTGACAATAGAAGAGGCTAAAAAAGCCCACATGAAAGATCTTGCTGTACAGGAAAAATACAATGTGAAGTATCACCAGTTCTGGGTGAACGAAGTTGACGGAGTTGTATTTTGTCTCATGGAAGGACCGGATAAAGAATCATGTGTCGCTACTCACCGTGAAGCAAATGATGTGGATGTATGCAATATTATTGAGGTAGATGGGGGTATGTATTCTGCATTTATGGCATACGATCAGGCCCTCGATCATGGTATTGTCATGAAAAACTCAAGCCAGACAGATTCCGGCTATAGATTCATCCTCACCCTTGATACTATTTCGCTTACAATCCTGAATAAAACCATAGATTTCGATCAATTAAAATTTCCCAAGAAACCACAATTAGTTGCCGTAGACTGTATCCACCGGTTTCAGGGCAGGATTCTGCAACAACTTAATAATGATACTCTGATAGCCACCTTTTATACGCCGGAAAGCGCGGTCCGGTGTGCTGTTGCTATTAAGGAAGAATTCTATAGGAATATTGATGCTTCCGGAAATGGCTGGGACATTAAATTCAGAATGGGGATAAGTGTTGGCCAACCCGTTACCGAGCATGAAAACAGGATATTTGAACTGGCAGTGGAGCAGAGCAATCATCTGTGCAGAATTGCCGAGGATGGAGAAATAATGTCTTCCGTTCTGGTTCGTAAGCTAAGTGTTTTTTGTGATCAGGAGATTGAAAAAAATAATCTCAAAGTTATTAGTGAAGCGGAGCAGAGTTTTCTTGACAATTTATTCACCGTAGTAGAAGGACATTTCTCAGATGAAGGTTTCAGCGTGGAGAGACTCAGCCGGGAAATAGGAGTAAGCCGGCCACACCTGTATCGAAAAATAAGAAATCTGACAGGTTCATCTCCAATTGGATTTATAAAGGATTTGAAATTAAGTAAAGCCCTGTATTTAATCAAACAGAAAAAAAAGAACATCACTGAAATTGCCCTGGATATCGGGATGAACAACCCATCCTATTTTGCTAAATGCTTTCAGGTAAAATACGGAATCCTGCCTTCTCATGTAGCCGTATAATCACCCATTTTATGCTTTGGCTGCATACTGCAAATCAATCAAAAGTGATGTAACAATAAAATCTTGAGATATGACATTTGAATTATTAAGTCAAAACATCACCGGACAGCTGATTACCCCTGAAGATAGCTCCTACGATAAAGCCAGAAGTGTTCATAACCGTATGATAGATAAACACCCGGCTGCCATTTTAAAATGCAGTTCCGAGCAAGATGTTGTTGAGGGAATAATGTTTGCCGGAAAAAATAATCTGGAAATCTCGATAAGAAGCGGAGGACATAATGGCGCAGGATTGTCCATGTGCGATGACGGCCTGGTCATTGATCTCTCGGAAATGAATACAGTTCGGGTCGATTCTGAAAATGAAATGGCCCATATAGAAGCAGGGTGCACCCTTGGAGATGTCGATAATGCCACCAATGAGTATGGACTGGCATTGCCTGTTGGTATTGTCAGCACCACAGGGATTGGCGGGCTCACGCTTGGCGGAGGACTTGGATATTTGAGCAGGAAAGCAGGATTAACCATTGATCACCTTATTGAAGCAAGGGTAGCCCTGGCCTCAGGCGAAATAGTAGTATGCAACTCAGAATCAAATTCCGATCTATTCTGGGCCTTAAAAGGAGGTGGCGGTAATTTCGGAGTGGTATTATCCTTCACATTCTCACTGATTCCCATCCATACTGTTTACGCCGGCCCTATGTTCTGGCCGTTTGAGAAGGCTAAAAGAATGTTGAAATTCTATGATAGCTTTCTCAAGGATGCCAACAATGATCTGTATGGCTTTTTTGCGCTGATGAATATCCCTCCGTCGGAGCCATTCCCTGAACACCTGCATTCAACGAAAGTATGTGCCATCTTCTGGTGCTACTCCGGTCCTGATAACAAAGTGAAGGAGATATTCGAACCTGTAAGATCATTTGAAGCTCCGATCTTTGAAATGACAGGAGAAATGACAGTCCCGGTACTTAACAGCATGTTTGATGCATTTTATCCACCCGGTATGCAATGGTACTGGAAAGCACATTACGTTACAGAACTGAGTGATGAAGCCATTGAAACTGACATACGGTTCTGCTCCAATCTGCCATCGATACTTTCAACCATGCATTTATATCCCATCGACGGGAAGGTACATGATATACCGGCAGAGGATACTGCCTGGGTTAACCGCGATACCCGATGGGTAAAACTTATTGTTGGCATCGATCCGGACCCTGAAAATAAGGAAAAAATTACCCATTGGGCCAGGCAGTACTATGACGCTACGATCCCCTATGTATCGAAGGGAACCTATGTGAACTTCATGATGAAAGAAGGAGAAGATAAAGTTAAAGCAGCCTATGGGAAAAATTATGACCGTTTGAAATCAGTCAAGAAAAAATATGATCCGAATAACTTTTTTCATGTAAATCAGAATATTAAGCCAGGCTGAATCTCTTTGTCACATCACAGGTATGTCTTCCATTTGGAAGACCAGATCTGGAAAAGCCAGTGCCTTCAATCCCAATGATTTATAACCGCGTGTCGGGCATAGTTTTTATTTATCCTGTTTAATAAAATTCATCACAATTCTATTAAATTTATCTGGATCATCCATATTGGCACAATGTCCGGCATTTTCAATCATTTGAAATTTACTGGTCGGTTCACTGTCATGCCACTTTTTACTCATTCTCTTCGCCAGTTCAATATCCTTATCGCCGCTAAGTATCAATAAAGGATAGTTTCTTGTAATATTATCTCTCTGTTTTAGAATATTCCCAAGTCCTGACATACAAACAAATGATTTTCTGGTGAATAGGCTTGCCATCTCATAAAAACGAGCTTGTTCAACTGGGTTGGATACAGAAACTGATGATACATATTGTCTGAAAGAATCCATTGAGAACAGAGCTTTGAAGATCCATTTGATATTTTCTGAGCGCTGTGCCTTTGAAATCTCCTTATTGTTTGCATTTATATCATATCCGCCTAAAATTGTCATTGACTGAACCTTATCAGGATAGTGCAAAGAATAATATTGAGCAATCAACGTTCCCATGGATACTCCCACAAAATGCGCTTTGCTATATCCTTCATTTTTTAAAATAGTGTCAATATGATGAATAGTATGGTCAATTTTATCCTTTGATTTTTCAACTTTGGATAATCCGTGTCCAAGCATATCAATGGTTACAACACGAAATTCTTTTGCAAAATATTCTATCTGTTTATCAAAGCATCGGTGGTCAGCGAATGCCGGATGAAGAAATACAATCAGTTCCTTTTCTTTATCTCCCGTTGCATAATAAAAAATGGAATATCCATTTTGTTTCAATTCCTTTTGCTCACTCAAGCTCTCGGTTTCATGCAATACAATAATATCTTTCATTATTAGAATTTGGCTTTCAAGTTGATTATTACGCGTTGTGCGTTCGTGCTTTAAATATTAAATTTCATACTCCGCTTTCAATGGTGGCCCAACAACTTTCATGTCATGGTCTTCAAATGCTTTTTCTATTTCTTCTGATGTTGGGGGAGAAGTCCATGCGTCAGTAGTTTTAAAAAATCCTTCCATCTTTCCGGCTGGCATGTATGAAACAATCACTTTGCCCTTTTCTGATAATTGTACAAAAGCATGCTTCACGTTTCTTGGCAGAAAAATAGTATCACCTGCCTTCATCTGATATTTTTCCTCATCAACCTGAAAAAGATACTCACCTTCAATTATATAAAAAAACTCATCCTGATAGAGATGAATATGTAAGGGAGGTCCTCCTTCTGGGGTGAAGCCATTTTGTTCAAAAACAGCCAGGTCACCGTCTGTATCTTTAGATGATATTTTAATATCCAAAACATTTAAAGTAACACCCTTCATTTTATAGTGTGTACCATACCTTGCTTCACCTGAATTGACTTTAAAACCTTTATTTGTTCTTGTCATGATTTTGGAAGTTAGTTTCGCAAAAGAAGTCAATGGTAGAATGGCAAGAGCTATTAAAACAAATTTCTTCCGTTGCATACTTCTCAATTTTGTTAGTATCATCATATTAACAAAATTCAC
>JAWOHT010000239.1:0-2896 GCA_046485045.1 Bacteroidales bacterium | reverse complement strand
GAAAAATTATGATCAAAACATTTCGGTTATTAATCGTTGCCATGCTTTTGGTATTGTTTGAATTCGCTGCGTTAGGACAGTTGGCAGTAAGAGAAGACATTATCATTGAACGCGAGGGAGTACAACTCAAGGGAAATTTTCATCTTGCACCCGGAACGGGAAAATTTCCAACGGTGGTTCTGCTTGGTGGTTATCCCGGCGGAAGAACCGATGTACTTGGGATCGGGAGATTGCTTGCCGGGGCTGGCATTAACGTATTGACTTTTCAATACAGTGGTACCTATGAGAGCCAGGGCCTGGCAAGCTACGATAATCACCAAAAAGATATTCAGGCTGCAATGGACTTTATCCATCATTCAGAGATTATCAGCAGGTTCCAAATTGACACCAGCCTTATTTATCTTGGCGGATGGTGCCATGGCGGAGGCATGGCCCAGGCCTATTCCGTGAATCATCCCGAAATAACTTCTGTCTTTTCCATTGTGGGAAACGATTTTGGTGAATTCTTAAGATTGTATAACCGAATTCCTGAGATGAGGTTAATTGTTGACGAAATGATGGATACCAGCATTGCCAGTGGAGATACCAGGTGGGAAAAAGGAGCCTTACCAAAAGAAATGGCAGCAGCAGGAGTTGAAAACATGAATCCCTTATTTGACATAAGGGAAAAAAATGCAGCCGCACTTGCCAAAAAAGATATATTGCTTATTTGCGCATGGGATGACGAACAGGTAACTGTAGAGCATTTTATGTTGCCCTTGTACAGGGCCCTGAAAAAGGAAAATGCCAAAAACCTGCAAATGATCTCCTTTCAGGATGTTCACCATTTTCCAAATACCCGCAGGGTTCTGGCTGCGCAGATTGCTGACTGGGTTTTTACAGCACCCGGGAGGAAGCAATAAAAAGTATCCGGTTTAAATGCAAAATCGGGTTACAAGGCATTCCTCTCACACTTCACAATGCTGGCTTCAGCTGAATAACTGGTTCCCATTTTAATTCGGTTCTCAAAAAAATCAAGCAAATGAAAATAAACAAAATTCTTGCCATGACAGGGGTCGTATTCTTCGGGTTAATCGTATGCTTCCCTGATTACTGTTTTTCGCAGCAACCTGACAAATCAGAAATAATCGAAAGGGTCAGGCAGCTTGAGAATGCTTACAATGCCGGTGATGCGCTAGCATATGCCGCGATTTATGCTTTGGATGGCTCGCATACCTATGCGAATGGAATTACACATCGGGGCCGTAAAGAAATTGAAGAAGGTTTAATAGAGGCATTTGCCGGTCCGATGAAGGGTACACAAATGAAAATAACGCCCCAGGTAATTCAATTTGTCACAGACAACATTGCCGTTGAGGAAGCTTCATTTGTTCTGACCGGACTTATGATGCCGGATGGAACCGAAGTGCCGGCTATCAATGGCGTTTGTCTTGCGGTGTATCAAAAGCAGGAGAAAGAATGGTATGCTTTTGCAGTTCAGTGCATGGTTCCGCTATCTCCTTAGGATAAATTTGAAAGATTCTGGACATAACTTGGGACTATTAAACTTTATTAATAAGTCATGAAAGTAATAGGCCAAAAACATTTCCTTTTGATGTTCATTTTGCTTTTTTTGTTTAATAACATCATGGGGCAAAATGACCATGAATTAAAAACTAAAAAGGGTGTTACCCTTGAACGAACCGAGCTGAGGATAATTCATTCGGATATTGTAGGGCAGGATTATGAGCTGTTAATTTCACTGCCCCGAGATTATGCCGGCAGCAATCACTCCTATCCTGTGATTATCATTACGGATGCATACCGTTCTTTTCCGATTTATAAAGCAATCGCAGATGTTTTTTCAAAGCCCGGTACATTAATGCCTGAGGTGATCCTGGTAGGGATTGCTTATGGGAGTGATGAATCCAACTCCATGTTGCATTGGGCTGTTGGCAGAACAAGGGACTTAACCCCATCCAAAAACAGCAATGCAGAATCCTGGCTGAAAGAAACACTGGTAACAATGGGATTTCCTGATGCAGAAATTCAGACAGGGGGAGCTGAGCTTTTCCTGAAATTTTTAAGGTATGAATTGTTCCCTTATATCAATACCCATTATAAGGCTGATATGGAGGACAAGACACTCTGCGGTCAGTCATATGGGGGCCTCTTTGGGCTTTATACCCTTTTTCATGCCCCTGAAACCTTTGACAGGTACCTGATCGCAAGCCCCAGTATCGGTTATGGCGCGGGGGTAACATATGATTATGAAAGTGAATATGCAAATTCACATAATGATCTAAATGCATTGGTCTTTATGAGCTCTGGAAGTCTTGAAAAGGCAACTATGGAAAATGTGATAAAAATGGAAAACCTGCTGTTGTCAAGAAATTACCCGAATCTAAAACTAAAAACAGTAATTTTTGAAAATGAAAGTCACACTTCCTGTGTCCCGGCAGCAATCAGCAGAGGTTTGATTGTATTGTTTAAAAACGATTGAATAATAACCTTACAAAATGCGAAATGGTTTATTACCCCCCGGCTGGGAGATGAATGCCAAATTAAAATAAAAGGAGGAAAAATCATGATCAAAGCTTTTCGGTTATTAATGGTGGCCTTGCTTTTGGTATTGTTTGAATTCGCTGCGTTAGGACAGTTGGCAGTAAGAGAAGACATTATCATTGAACGCGAGGGATTACAACTAAAGGGAAATTTTCACCTTGCACCCGGAACGGGAAAATTTCCAACGGTGGTTCTGCTGAGTGGTTTTCCAGGTGGAAGAACCGATGTGCTTGGGATCGGGAAATTGCTTTCCGAGGCTGGCATTAACGTATTGACTTTTCAATACAGTGGCAGCCATGAGAGCCAGGGCCTGACAAGCTACGATAACCACCAAAAAGATATTCAGGCTGCA
>JAWOHT010000110.1:0-4466 GCA_046485045.1 Bacteroidales bacterium | reverse complement strand
TCCTTTGGAGACAGCCTCTTTATCATTTATGCAATTTTGATCTTTTCGTATTTGATCAATAGGGGAAAATTAAATTCTCTCCGACTGTACATTCTTTATCATGGTAATCACTTCTTCGCGCTTTTTGTTTAGCCTTCGTTCGACCCTGCCCAGCAGTTCATCTTCTTTACCAGTTTCGAATTTCAGGTCTGCATCGGTAAGTTGCGAAAATCTACCTTGAAGCAGTTTTGATTTTGCATCCCAATTCCCGGTAATTTTAAAAGCTTCGTTGTTCTTACTCTGACTTAAGTTCATAATATTCAATATTTAATGCTGTAATTACATTATCACAACAAAGTAAAGTTAGGAGCACTGGTGTTGGAAAGCATTACAGAAAAAAATCAGAATGTTGTCTATTTCACAGATAAAATGCTAAATGCCGAAATTTTAACTGCACATACCCAGCAACAACCAGATGACGATAAAAACTATGACAGTACCAAAACATCCTCCACCAAGTTTCCATGCACCATATCCTGAAATCAAACCCCTGAAAAGATTATTCATATGATTCCTCCATTAAATAGTCATACCAAATTAATACTTAAATGTAAATTTGGACGATAATAAGTTGAAAATTGTTATATTAATCAGGATAAAAGTTACATGATTTACAGGTTCAAGGAATCCAGTACCAGCCACAGGTGCTTTGCTTCGCCGGGCGACCCGGGCCTATGAAAGGGCGTTTCCGCTTCGCAGGAGGGTAAACCTGGCGTTTGGGGTTTGGCTCTGCGAAACAAAAAATCGCGCAGCGGGTTATAAAGCCGAGAGAATTTGTGTAACGTTAAAAATTACAGGATCATTCCCGGTTGTTATACTCCATATAGCCCATGGTCATTTCCTTCACCGGCCTGCCATAAAGTTTCTCCAAAATATAAAGGGCCAGGTCAATCCCGGCGCTGATACCAGCAGCAGTCATAATCCGGCCATTATCAACAAAACGTTTTTCCGTGTTGATGCGTGCGCCACTGGCAATGCTGAGCACATCGTCAATGACCAGGTGGTGGGTTGCAAACTCCGAGTTATCGAGTAGCCCAAGCCTGGCAAGCACCCTGGCACCCGAACAGACCGAGAAGGTAATTTCCAATTTTTCGCAAGTGGCCAGAATCCAATCCATCAACAAGGCATTATTGATCACCTTTTTGGTTCCGTCCCCTCCGGGTATCAGCAAAATATCAATGGCAGGGCAGTTGCTTATTGCATAATCGGGAAAAACCTTCATGCCATGCACCGACCTAATGGTCTGCCCGGTCTCTGAAATGGTGAGAACATTGAAAAGCCCAAAATCATTAAGCTCATTGGCCACCGAAAAAACCTCATACGGCCCGGCAAAATCGAGCAATTCCACATCATCAAATAAAAGGATTCCGATGGTTCTCATTTAGCACTGCTTTTTAAAAACACTATTGTTTCATTTTATTCTTCTCAACTCTTTCCTTCAATGCACGATTCATTTGATGATAACCAACTTCGGTTTTCTCTATCATACCACCCATCAATAAAACCATAGGCCCCATGAATCTCTCAATTTGCCGAAACCGGGTTTTTTCATCTGGGCCAGGTTCAAGCAGAAAAGCATGATCGCCACGATAGAAAATCTTAAGAAAACTTCCACCCCAGAGAATCTTTTTGTGCGGTATTACTTCGTAAACTTCTGGTTTGAAAACCATAGGTTTCAACCCCGGCGAAACAACTTTTATGCGCATGCGTTCACCCACTATAAGATTTCCTTCAACCAATGGAATAAATGTATTCCACGATCCCCATGAATTGAAGTCTACAAGAACTTCCCAAACTTTTTCAGGGGGCGCATCAATATCAATGTATGCATCAATGGTACGTTGCATTTGTTTTGATTTTTTTCCTTTCATGGCCTTCATATTAATAAATAAGCCAGATCTGGCCTTCTTAATCAATTTTCAAAGCGTCTTTAACCACTTTTCTGTAAATCCGCCCAATATTTAAATTCACATCTTCCACCATAACTTCATCATACGAGATACGCTTTATTTTTTCTTTATTAATGATAAATGAACGGTGAATTCTTAAAAAGAAATCGGGCAACCTGTACGCCAAATTACTTATTTTCTCTTTACTGATAATTTGCTCTTTCATGGTATTAATTCGAATGCAATCCGAAAAGCTCTCAATATATACTATATCATGGTATGGTATTCTGGCCATTTTTCTTTTAGACATAATCTCCAGGAAAGAATCTTCCATTTTATTTTTTTCGGCTAACAATTGTTGAATTACCAGCCGATTTTCTTTCATTTGACGTAGCATTAATAAAACCGCCCCAATAAATACCAGCAGATATAATATAACAGCCAATAAAATGGTATCCGACGCATTAGGACACAGGTTATTGTAATTAAAATTCCCGAGGTAGATAAACGAAAGCATCAATACGATCATTTCAAGATATAATGAAACAATAGTACTATAAAGGGTGTATAGTGTGAATTTTAAAATCTTCTTTTTCAGCAAGTACTTTGGCACGAGCACGTAGTTGAAAAAATAGGAAGTCCCCAATACAATAGGCAGGAGCATGGCAACAAAAAAAAATGCAGCAGTATTATTGCCCCACGACCGCCCAAAGACTAAAGTCAGCACCAGAACAACTATACAACAATAGGCTATGTGGCCGTAGAGATAAGATGATTTACCCTTCATTTGTTCCTGATTTTTTTCAAATTTCGCAAAAAGCAACAATATATGCAATCAGCGTCGGCAAACAGCCCTTTAAGAAGCGGATTCAACCTTGATGAATTGCATTAAGCCTGCTAACTTAGCCATATTATTAACCAAAAAAAACCTGTTATGAAAAGTTTATTTTTTATGGGCGGAACCCTGTTTATGAGCATCCTGACAATACTGTTTGTTATAATGATCGCATGGTATCTTTATCATCTCCTTGCTGTGTTTCATTTCAGGCAATTATCGCCCGAAATAGTGTTGCGGAGGATAGGATACGGCAAATCTATTGGGTTATTTGCCATGATCACTGGCATCTTTGGTCAATTAATTGGCTTTTATGAAGCATTTTCAGTAATAGAACATGCCGTTGATATTTCACCTGGTATGCTATATGGAGGCATAAAAGTCTCAATGATAACCACCCTTTACGGCATATCCATTTATTTAATCTCTTTGATGATATGGTTTATAGCCAGCATAGTTATTGAGCGAAAACTTAATTAGCCCCGGGTGCAAGTTTCTTAGGCGACACGGGGCTAATACAGGCGGTCCTTCTTCGCAGGACTGAGAACCCTGCGCTTGCCCTTTGCTTTTGGGCTCAGCGAAGCAAAATTCTGCTTAACGGAGGAATGATTTAAGGGCTTTTCGACTCTATTTTTTAATGGCCCAGGTTCAGGGGGCTTGTAATATCACAGAGGATTAAAGTTTGCGTCATTGAATCCTCACTACCGCTAGCCCCGTACGCTGTCAAGGTCACATCATAATAACCCGCACTGGCATATGTGTAACTTGGATTTTCGAGATTTGAGCTATCACCGTTGCCAAAATCCCAAAAATAAACTATTGCATTTTCCGATTTGTTGAGAAAATGTACACGGTGATAATTTATTTCGTCAATTTGCATGATGAAATCAGCAATGACTTGTGGCTCAATTTCTTCGCCTTTATCATTGCATGAAATTATGGTACAAACTAATAAAACAATTACAATAATTCTCATATAAAAAAATTGCAGCTAACCCATTATTTATTAAATCCGCAATTCAAGAAGGTGCACTAATTTCTTTTTGGAAGGCAATCTTGTCCATCCTTTACCCCTTCCAAAGTTCACGATAATTATCCCAAAGATAAAATATTTTAAATATTTAAGCCGCTTTGTTTTACAGACCAGCCCCTGGATTTACCCCGGGTGCAAGTTTTTGGGCGACCAGCGGCTAATACAGGCGCTGCCTATTCGCAGGCCGAAGCCAACATGACCCTTCATTAAAAATAATGAACAGTAAATATTTGTTTAACTTTTTCGATAAATAATTGAACAATGTGTAATCCAGCTTGTTTGATAACTAATTGATTACTTTACAAATCTTAAAATGAAAAAAATGAAAAAATTAAATCTAATTCTCCTCGCTCTGGTAATATCTTTCAGTGCATTCGGTCAACAAAAAGATATAGTGGATATTGCAATCAGTTCACCTGATCATACAACATTAGTATCTGCTGTGCAGGCTGCCGATTTAGTAGCAACGTTGAAAAGTACAGGTCCATTTACAGTATTTGCTCCAACTAACAAAGCTTTCGAAAAGCTTCCTGAAGGAACTGTTGCAAGTTTGCTAAAGTCTGAAAATAAGGCCACACTGGCAAAAATTTTAACTTATCATGTTGTTAGTGGCAATCTTGATGCTGCTGCTGTAATTGCTGCAATTCAAAAAGGCAATGGTCAAGTAGTT
>JAWOHT010000230.1:0-5349 GCA_046485045.1 Bacteroidales bacterium | reverse complement strand
TTTTCATCTGACAGAAGAAAAACTGATGATATCTACCACTTTAAGGCCAGTGAGATGCAGTTTCAGGAATGTGATTCAATGACTGAGAACAAATATTGTTTCTCCTTTTACGATGCATTTCAGATTACAAACGATACCATTCCGGTTGTATACATCTGGGACTTTAGCAATGGCATCAAAAAGCAGGGAGTGACTGTAAAACACTGTTTCCCGGGTCCTGGCAGCTATGAAGTAAAATTATATATCACAGACAGTATTACAGACGATTCTGTTATTAATCAAACGGATTACAGGTTTGAACTAAAAGATGCGGAGCAGGTTTATATCAATGCACATCAGGCAGGGGTTGTAAATAAAGAACTGAGGTTTGACGGACTAAAGACTAATTTACCTGGCTTCAAGATCACCGAATACCTGTGGGATTTTGGCTCAGGGTTCAGGATAAGAGGCCCCATAGCAAATTATACTTTTACACAGAAAGGTGAGTATATCGTAAAATTAGGTCTTACAGGTGAAAAAAATAGCACGGGTAATTATGATAAGGCCTGTGCATGGAGGAGTATCAGGATATATGAAGATTACCAGGAACTGGCTGCTCACACCGCAACTGAACTCAGTGATCTTGAAGGGTTGTACACATATATCGGATACATTGATATCAACACCGCAAATAAGGTGTCTGATGTTTCTGAAACCATGCACGACAATGCTACAAAGACTTTAGAGCCTTTAAAAACAGTTGTATTACTTACCAATGATATTACGGAATATCAAAAACGTGAAATATTTAATATTTTGTATGGTATAGCAGGTTCTTACCTGTATATGGATAATAATGTGATTGACGCTTCATCCCGGGAGAAACTGTTACCGATTATCCGTCTTTTAAAGAATAATTCTAACCTTAAGCTCGAAATTGCCGTACACATCTATTATCATGAATCTTCCGATGAAAATTTAATAAATTCGGAATCCTGGGCTACCAACCTGCATCTGTTTTTTATAGATAATGGCATAACACCAGACATATTGTCCTGCAAAGGATACGGCGACATAAGACCTTACCCGGATACAACCACAGAAACAAACACTGACAAAACCAGCAGGGTGGAATTTATTTTTATTGATAATGAACACTAAGATATTTTATGCATAGATTTTTAATAATATTGGTTGGATTGCTTTATTTATCAATAATTATTTATCCGCAATCTGCGCCGGCACCCGATGAGAATATTCCATTTCTTGTTACTTTTGGCGCAGACTCGGAAACATCGTGGGGTGATGATGATTTCTGCCAGATTTTCTTTTTTATGATACCCTCTTCCCATACCAATCCGGTTTATATTCGCGTTTACGATCCTGATACCGGTGGCGATCATGATGAAGCCAATGGAGATTTCAATACCACCGTCAGTTTTTCCCTTTATGGAGGCCTTGGATGCTGGTCTGATAAAGATGCCCAGGCGCATAGTCCGACAGGTAATTACAGAAGCGGAATACTATTTTCATCAAAAACTTTCGGTAACGATTTGCAATATAATAAATGCTATTACACATTCGGGCCATTGAATCCATCTGAAGGTGAATATGTCGAAAAATTCGATGCACATGTATTTAAGATTGTTGCCAAAGGTGAATCGGGTGATGATGGAAACCTTTACCGGTACTTTTTAAGCGCCTTACCTAATGAGAACCTTGCTATTGAAGGTGGTAATGTTTTTACCTACAAATATTCTTTCCGGCTTCCGGATGACCAAAACCAGGTTTCACAAATATATCCGTATGTTGACGATAAAACTATATCAATTGAAGTTTCTAATTTTGATTGGGACAATGATGGTATTATTAAAATTATTTCTATTGCAAAAAACGGAGTTTTGTGTGATGTCTCAGGTGATGATTTTTGGTTAAGTAATAAATTTCCAGTTCTCATTGAAGAAAGGAATACTACGATTGAAATCCAATTTGTTAAAAATCAAAAAATCAAAATTCATAATAACAATGTAGTGGTGGTGGTAAGAAACCAATATAGCTTATCCCTTCCATTTTTTGTTATTCCCTTAGGAGGTGCGCCTGTTTATACACCAAAAATTATGATGAAAGGGCTTTGAAGCTAATGAACAAATATTTAGGTAAATATAGTAATGGTTTAATAGTCCTGCTTGGATTTTTAACTACGGTTTTACCTGTTTTTTTATGCGATATATATCCGCAACAATACGATTATAGGGAATTCTCATCAGGATTGGCACAGCCATATGTATATTCCATCATTCAGGATGATGATGGTTACCTTTGGATTGGTACAGGTAACGGATTAACAAGATATAATGGTATAGAATTTAAATCCTTCAGAACCAGTGATTCACTGGCCGATAATTTTATCACCTGTTCGTGGAAAAACGGCAACGATATCTGGTTTGGACATATGAATGGAGAAATAACCAATTATAACGGTAAAGAATTCTCCCATTTTATTACCAGGCAGAACCTGTCTGGTATTTCAGATATTGAAATAAACCCTGATGGCACTGTTTGGGCAGGAACCTTTAACAACGGAATTTTTAAAATTGACAGGATACTTCCCGACACCAAAGTAAATAAGGTAAAAGACTGTGATATTGTGTATTCATTAAAATTTATCAATAACAGTGAAATTTTGGTGGGTTCATATAATGGATTATTTCATTGTGTTATTGATGAATCATCAAATGTAAAGGTTATTGGCAGGATAAATGAAATACCGGATGATAAAATACCTGCTATCATCAGTATTAATAATGGTACTGGTTATTATGTTGCTACAGAAAACCAGGGTATTTACTACCTGAGAATAAACAACGGGCGATATAATATTGCACAAATCGCTGATGAACTTAATATCACAGGCCTACAGGATATTTATGAAGACAGTAAATCAAACCTTTGGGTGTGTACCTTTGGAAGCGGACTGATTAAATTATCGAAACAGGAAGCTAACCGGAGTTTTCAACCTGACTATTATAATAAATCAACAGGCTTTTTAACCGACAATGTAAAAACTGTTTACGAAGACAGGGAAGGAAACATCTGGAGCGGTAATTACGGAACAGGTCTCACCCAATTGGTGGAGAAAACCCTTCATAATATTACATTTGATGAAATTCGTTATGGTTCTTCTGTTGAATCGGTAGTTGCAGATAATAAATACAGGTGGCTGGGAACGAAAAAAGGCTTGTTGAAAACTGATAAGCTGAGTGGGCAGATTATAACCTTCTTTTCAACCTCGGCGGGTCTGCCTGAAGATGGGGTTACTTCATTGTATTCTTCTGACGACCATGAACTCTGGATTGGAACAGGTAAAAACGGGATATTTCGACTTGGAAAGGATGATAGCAAAGTACGCTCATATAGAATCGGCAATGGTTTACTTGAAAACTCCATAACCGCCATTACAGGCAAAGACGACCAGGTTTGGATTGGCACCAAAAAAGGGATATGCAATATCAATCTTTCTGCCGATAGCCAGGTATGGTATTCGATTGTCAGGGGCGGTTTGCCACATAACAGTATAAACCATTTATATCTTGATGCCAGGAACGACCTGTGGATTTCAGCACAGAGCAATATACTTGCCCGGATAAAAAATGGCCGTATCGAAAAAACCAAACTTGAATCTGAAAAGGATATCATTTCAATTAATTCTGTAGTAAATGAAAACGATTCCACTATCTGGGTTGCCACCAACGGAGCCGGTGTTTTCAGAATTTCACCAGATACCGTAATAAATCTTAATTCAAGTACAGGTCTTTTATCAGATTATTGTTATTCAATTGTTTATGGAAGTAATCAATTTATATGGATAGGCCATCGTGGCGGTTTAAGCAGAATACGGAGCACCGATTTATTAATAAAGACGCTTCAGAATTATGCCGGTATTGGCAGTGGCTGCTTGTTTAATTTAAATGCTGTGTTTAGGGAGAATTCAGGCAATATTTTGTTTGGCTCTGACAGGGGCCTTTGGTTATATAACCCGGCCAGCGATATGGAACAATCTCTCCCGCCGGCTTTAAATATCACATCAGTAAAGGTAAACGACAAAGCTGTTGATTATGCTCAAAAAATTATACTGCCAGCCGGTAAATACAGCATAGAAATTGAATATATGGGAGTATACCTGAAAGAACCTTTATTGGTAACATATCAATATTATCTTGAAGGATTTGACAAGCATCCTGAAAAAACAAATTCAACAAAGGTTGTCTACAACCATTTAAATCATGGTAAATATACGTTTTTTCTCAATGCATCCTCAGGAGATGGAGTTGAAAACGAATCACCTGTGGTGGTAGAAATAACGATCAAGGTTCCCGTCTGGAAACAATGGTGGTTCTATGTTCTTCTTTTTACTTTGGCAGCAGTTTTACTTGTCATCTATATTAAAAGGCGTGAATTTATTCTTCAGCAGGAAAAGAGGGCTTTGGAAGCGGTTATTAAAGACCGTACATTTCAATTAGCCCGCAAGAATTCAATACTCAGGGAGAAACAGCTCGAAATAACGAAACAGAATACCGAACTTGAAAAATACAGGAATTACCTGGAAAACCTTGTAGAAGAACGAACTAAAGAATTGTTGGTTGCTAAAAATAAAGCAGAGGAGTCAGACCGGTTGAAAACATCATTTTTAAACAATATCAGTCATGAGATCCGCACACCGTTAAATGCTGCTGGTGGTTTTTCCAAACTCCTGAACGATAATAATTTCAGTAACCAGGAAAGAAGAAAATTTGTAAATATCATAAACGATAATATTGACTCTTTGCTTGAACTGATGGATGATATCATTGATATTTCTTTACTTGAAGCAGACCAGATTTCTCTTTCTTTTCAAAGTATTGATATTAATGATCTTTTGAGAGAAATTGAAGAGATTTTCAGAAAAAATAATAAAAAACAACTTGATATTAAATATAAGACTTCAGACAATCTTTCTGACAAAATTTATCTTAACAGCGATATGCAAAGAATTCGTCAGATAATCACAAATCTGCTGAATAATGCAGTTAAATTTTCAGAAAAGGGACAAGTTCAGTTTGGTTTTGATTTAATTGAAAAACAGATCAGGTTTTTTGTCTCTGATACCGGTATTGGAATTGACAAGGAAGATTTTGACAAAATCTTTAATCCTTTTTACAAAATAGAAAGCAACAATGATCGACTATACAGAGGTGCAGGCATCGGCCTTGCAATTTGTAAGAAAATTGTTGAACTGATGGGTGGCGAAATATGGGTTGAATCAGAAATTGACACGGGTTCTGTCTTTTATTTCACTGTACCCGTTGATATTGAAGATAAAGACAGTAAACA
>JAWOHT010000173.1:0-7508 GCA_046485045.1 Bacteroidales bacterium | reverse complement strand
CATGAATATCCACATAGTCATATATCAGCACTTCTTTTTTTCCTTTATAGAGCCTGTGAAGCCTTCCGGCATATTGCTGCAAAGTGCCTTTCCATGATATGGGCATGGCTAAAAACAAAGTATCGAGGCGTGGCTCGTCAAATCCTTCTCCAATATACCTTCCGGTAGCAATCAATGTCAATGGCCTTTTTGGGGGCATATTGGCTATCTGTATCATGGTTTCCCTGGTTTTTTTAACGCCCATGCCTCCAGTCGCAGTAATTACATCAGGGATTCTTTTTTCAAGTTCTTCTGCTATTAGTTTAACATGGGCTGTTCGCTCGGTCAATACAATGCAATTTCTGCCTTTTTTATGACATTGTACCACATCGTCAGTAATAAGCTGGTTTCGTAGTTTATTTGTGGCAATTCCGTTATACAATTCATATATTGGAATATCCCTCTTATCAAAAGAGGGTCTGAACGAAGTAAATCTGGGTACATTAAAATGTTCGAACGGTCTGTTCTTCGCTTGCTTTAATGCATCGTCCCTGTAGCGGATAGGTCCGCACTGCATAAAAATGATGGGATGGTGGCCATCTTTTCTCACAGGTGTAGCGGTCAGCCCATAGACATACCTTGAACTTACCTGTTTTAGTATTGTTTCAAAGCTAAACGCAGAAACATGATGGCATTCATCAACGATAACCATACCATAATTTTTTACAAAATCTTTTACTTTTCCTGCCCTGTTTAGTGATTGCATTATGGCAATATCAATAGTGCCGGTTAAGGTATTTTTTCCTCCTCCTATTTGACCGATGATGCTTCTTTTTTTCTTTTTATTCCTTTCATCTGGTTTGCCACCATCCCGACTTGCCTCCCTAAATAGCAGAAATTCTTCAAGCCTTTCCTTCCATTGCGATACGAGATTGATTTTATCAACCATAATCAATGTGTTCACTTTTTTTTCGGCAATCAATTTTATTGCTGCTACTGTTTTACCAAAGGCAGTTGTACCACAAAGCACGCCTGTGTCGTGTTCCAGGATTTTATCCACAGCAAGTGACTGTTCTTTCCTCAGATTTCCGGTAAATTCCACATGAATTTTCTTGCCCTGATTGGTTTTATCTGTCCGGTTGACTTCTATATTCAATTCTTCAAAAACAATAGTCAGGTCTGCTTCGCATCCCCTTGGAAGACAGAGATATTCTGCAGTTTCATCAGCACAGGAAATAATACGCGGTTTATCGTAAGTTGAGAGGCGCATAGCCTGTGCCCTGTAGAATTCCGGGTTTTTAAAAGCAGCCAGACGCTTCAGATGGTTCATCGCCCGTTGCGTCAGTCCGGCCTTTGGGATAAAGAGCATGTTTGCTTCTATAACTTCCATTTTTTCAGGAAAATCATTTCTTTGTAACTCCACTTTCGGGGTGGTTTCCCAGGGTTTAGTATCTTCTTCTTCGACTTCTTTCAGCTGTCCCAGTTCGTTGCCCCGGCATAATGCAGCGACCCATGTTTCCATATCGGCTTCGGAAATTTTTCGTAAAGAAGACAAATAAGCCCACTGATCTTGAAGTGGATTAAATTCTTCATCAATAAAAACGCTGTTACCATTTTTCCGTGCCGCTTTTTGCAAAGGCAATGCGATTAAATTGCCAAAACCTCCTTTAGGCATGGTATTTTGGTTAGGAAATAATCTGTCATAGGAACTGAAACTTAGTTCATGTCGCTGATTCATTGCATAAGTCAGCAGGGCGCTTCCAAATTTACGGGCAAATGTGGCCGCTACAGGCTCTTTAAAGAAAAACCATGCATGAGCCCCGTTGCCCGATCGTGACCGTTCAACCGAAAGGGGAATTTTAAATTCTGAACAGACATCCCTGATTGTGCTGATATCTCTTTGCCATCCGTCATCATCAAAATCAATAGATAAAAACCAGCAAGTTTCATCGTTACACAAGGGATAGATTCCTGCTATGAGATTGTCACGCCCTCTCAGGTGGTTTTCTGCTACCTTATCGGTAAATGGCAGGTAACTTTTATGGTTACAATCGGTGCATTTTATTTGTGGTTTGCGGCAGCTGTCGGGTTTCCATTCATTGGCACACACCGGTGAGTATCCGGCAGTTCCTTTCTTTTTGTTCTCCCACCTTTTCGCATAAACATCATCGCGACCCCTAAAAAGCGACATGAAGAGCCTGATCTTCTCGGCAGAATCCGATCTTTTGGTGATGAATGCTGAACCAGCTAAAAAATTTTCAGCAACCGTGTTATTTTGTTCATGGTTTACCGGATAAACTATATTTTCAACTTTGTCAGGCACCGCATCGTCGGGACAGGCTTTTAATCTCTTTATTTCTTCTTTCAGGTTGTTATTTTCAATTAATAATTCCTGGTATTTTTTATGCAGTTCATTAAAATCCATGCGATTCAGGGTTTCTTTTTCTGTTATTCTCAATCTATCCAGTTAAACAGATATTCTTCTTTGTATTCTATTTCAAAGGTGTTTAAGAATGCAGGAAATTCTTCTTTAAATATTCGCTTTTTATGATGTTCTTTTTGGTTTTCAATGTATTGGATTACATGTGTATAAAAAATAGCATGGTAAAAGAATGTGCGGCCCCGGCCGGGGCCGGATAATCACCTGTCAAATATAAGAATAAATAGAAAGGCAAAGAAAGTAAAAACCAACTGTCCGGTTCAGATAATGATATAAAATGCAATGGTTCCGTTAAAAATTCTTTATTTTGTGTATCTGATATTAACACAGAAAAATGCTTTGGAGGTAATTATGAGAATAATCTATTCATGTAATGCGTTTAGCTTCAGCATTGCCAAATCAATAAATTCATTTGGCCTGCTGATAGTTTTTGCTTGTTTTCCCGCACTCTCACAGGTTCAATTATCCGGTTACAATTCGGTGGACAGAGAACGGATTTCACTCAACAACGGCTGGCGCTTCTTTAAATATGATTCGCTTTCAAAGGCCGATCATTTAATATACGATGACCGCCCCGAAGTGGACGACATGCATGAGAACAGGGTTGCAGATGCGAAGCCTACCGAAGCGGTTGCTGTGCAAATGACTCAAAAGGTACTTAAACCCTGGATATTACCATCAGGCAATGATTTTATCAAAGACCCGGCAAAAAGGTACATCAGGCCTGAAGGCAACCCCGGCTGCGATTTTTCGTTTGTTCAACACGATTTTAATGACAATACATGGGAAGTAGTTGATTTGCCGCACGACTGGGCTATCAAAGGCCCTTTTTATGAAGGCTGGGATGCCGAAGTCAGTGGGGGGATGGGCAGACTGCCGATTCACGGTGTGGCATGGTACCGTAAAAAAATTGATTTCCCTTTATCTGATAAAGGTAAATCTGTTTTCCTTGAGATAGATGGAGCAATGTCATACGCGATGGTCTGGATAAATGGTCACCTGGCAGGTGGCTGGCCATATGGATACAATTCGTGGCAGCTTGACCTTACACCCTATTTAATTCCGGGAGGTGAAAACCAGCTATCCATCCGGCTGGACAACCCTAATCATTCGGCACGGTGGTATCCGGGTGGCGGAATCTACCGCAATGTATGGCTCATAAAGACCCATCCGGTGCATGTTGCTCAATGGGGAACTTTTATTACCACCGGCAATGTGTCTGCAAAATCAGCAACAGTGAACCTGGAAGTAAACATTAACAATGATTCTAAAGAGACAGTCAATGTCGAGATAATTACCCGTGTATATGCACTCGGTAAGAAACAGGAAAAAGCAGGCAAAGCAATTGCTGTTTTTTCACCATTGAAAACCACGATTATAGCCGAAGAGAGCTCAACAGTGGCAGGTTCTGTTCTGTTTAAAAATCCTGAATTATGGGGACCGCCACCAACCCAAACACCCCATCTGTATATGGCAGTTACCAGCCTGTATCTCGAAGGTAAAGTGGTTGATACTTACGAAACACAATTCGGTATCCGCTCCCTTAAATTTGATCCGGATAAAGGAATATTTGTAAATGGTGAGAGAATACCTGTCAAAGGGGTAAACCAGCACCATGATCTGGGCGCCCTGGGCGCGGCATTTAATACACGTGCAGCCGAACGGCAGCTTGAGATATTGCAAGAAATGGGTTGCAATGCCATTCGCATGGCACATAATCCACCTGCACCTGAGCTGCTGGAACTCACCGACCGCATGGGGTTTCTGGTAATGGACGAAGTATTCGATTCATGGGAACGCAAAAAAACACCCCATGATTTTCACCTTATTTTCCCCGACTGGTACGAACAGGATTTACGCGCCATGATTCGGCGCGACCGCAACCATCCGTCGGTAATAATCTGGAGCTTTGGCAATGAAGTTGGAGAACAATATACAGGAGATGACGGCGCTGCAATCGCGAAAAAACTGCACCTGATTGTTAAAGATGAAGATACAACCAGGCCAACAACAGCTGCCATGAATTTTGCCAAACCCGATATGGTATTGCCCAAAGAGATGGATGTTATAAGTCTGAACTACCAGGGCGAAGGAATAAGGCAGTCTCCTGAATTTGAAGGTACAGAGCGTATACGTACCCCGCCGCAATATCTCCCTTTTCATGAGAAATTTCCTGATAAAGTTGTCCTGACGAGTGAATCGGCTTCTGCTGCCAGTAGCCGGGGCATCTATCTTTTTCCCGTGACCCCAGACAACAGCTCGTCAATCGGGGATGGTAGGGGCGGCAACTCCACAATAGCCCACGTGAGTTCATACGAAATCTATGCCGTAGATTTTGGTTCATCGGCAGAGAAAGTATTTGGTTCAATCGAACGGCATCCATTTGTGGCCGGTGAATTTGTCTGGAACGGATGGGATTACCTGGGAGAACCCACTCCCTATTATTCGGCACGAAGTTCTTATACCGGAATTATTGACCTCGCCGGGTTTAAAAAAGACCGGTTTTATTTATATCAGTCTCACTGGAGGCCTGATCTGCCGATGGTGCATATGCTGCCACACTGGAACTGGCCTGAACGCATCGGGGAGATAACACCTGTGCATATCTTCACCTCGGGCGATGAGGCAGAGGTGTTCCTTAACGGAAAATCGCTGGGCAGGAAGAAAAAGGGAGAGCATGAATACCGATTGCGCTGGGACAGTGTAAGGTATGAGCCGGGCGAAGTAAAAGCGATTGCATACAAAAATGGTATTAAGTGGGCTGAAGAAATGATAGAAACAACCGGAAAACCTTCAAATATTATGTTAATTGCAGATCGCACTATAGTAGATGCCGATGGGAAAGATATGGCTTTTATTACAGTAAAGGTAGTTGATGATAAAGGCAGAATCGTTCCGGATTCTGATAACCTGATAGAATTTAGTGTTGAAGGGCCCGGGGAGATTGTTGCGACAGATAATGGTGATCCGACAGACCTGACACCATTTCCATCACTCAGCCGCAAAGTTTTTAACGGACTTGCACTGGTTTTTGTCCGGTCTGTTAACGGTGAGAAGGGTAGCATTATAATATCGGCAAAATCTGCCGGATTATCAGATGCCTCTGTTGCAATAACAAGCAAATAATTTACCCGTTATTCAATTTCAATTTCAACTTCAGCACCTTTAAGCCAGGGAGAACTGAATGTTACTTTAGCTAACCCCTTTTCTCCCGTTGCCTGAATATATGCCACCATGCGACCGTGGTAAACCCTTTGCCTGTTATCGGTATAGTCGCCCATATCTGACGGATTGCCTGCTTCGAGTCCCAGCAGTTTAACCGGCCCTTCTGTCTGGCAGGTAATTTCATCATCTGCAAGCAGCACATGTTTGCTATCTTCATCGGTAATTTGCAGATCAATATGAGCCAATCCTTTTCGATGATCAATTGTTTTTTCTATCAGTCTGGCTGCAATCGCATAAGGTCTTTTGCTGGTTTCTATGGAAAAGGAAGCAACTGTTTCATCTCCTTTGTACCCGGTTATTTCTAATTTTCCGGGTTGGTATGGAACATCCCAGGTTATAACACCGGTCTCGTCATTGTATAACTTTAAGTCATCAAACTTTTTTCCGTTCAGCGCCAGTTGTGCTTTTTCACAATTGGTGTAACAAACTACCCTGATGGTATCGTTGGTATTGTAATTCCAAAGGGGTAGCGCATCTATTGAAGGAGAGCGCTCGTTTCTTCTATTATTGTAAGTGCCGATGTATATCATTGGTTTGTCAGCCCATAAACTTTCCCTGAAATAGGCGCGTGGTTTTTTATAACCGGCCAGATCAATAAGTCCTGATGTAAAGCCGCGGGAGGGCCAGCGATGCGACTCCCCAAGATAATCAAGGCCTGTCCACAGAAATTGTCCGAAGATATATTCATTATCCCGAACTGCTTTCCAGGCCTCTATTGAATGTCCATTTTCGCTTCCGTAAAGTATTCTTTCAGGGTATTTTGCATGATCCATGGCATATCTGCTTTCGGTATAATTATAACCCACCACATCGAGTGCACCGGGATATTCGGTTTCGTTTGACATGACAGGCCCTGCAAGTCCTGCGGTTACAGGTCGTGACAGGTCATAATGTCTTACAACTGCTGCCAGTTTTTTGGCTATTCCGCCAAGACGTTCTGCATTCGGCTGATCGGGCAGGTATCCTTTTGCATGCTGCTGTGCAATACCTTCCTGACTTAAGATTGGATGCGAGTATGGGTCGTTGGGATAATCCACCTCGTTTCCGATGCTCCACATGAATACCGATGGATGGTTGCGGTCACGCAGAACCATGTCGCGAAGGTCTGTTTCTCCCCATTCATTGAAAAATTCTGAGTGTCCTTCAAATCCCGGAGTGCCGACATTCCAGCCTTCAATCCATTTCTTTTTCGGAAATTCCCATTCATCAAAAGCCTCATTCAACACCAGGAATCCCATTTCATCGCAAAGCTTATAAAGCACCGGCGCCTGCGGATTATGGCTTGTTCTTATGGCATTGCAGCCAAGCGATTTCAATGTGGCGAGTCTCCTCTTCCATACTTCCTCTGGAACAGCCGAGCCCAGGCAACCGGCATCGTGATGCAGACAAACCCCTTTTATTTTAATAGATTTTCCGTTAAGAAAAAAGCCTTTGTTTGCATCAAAAACGAGGGTTCTGACACCTATGTCTGTTATATTCTTATCAATCACCTGTTTGCCCGAGAGCACCGTGGTTCTTAGCTGATACAAGTATGGATTATCAACCGACCATAAAGCGGGGTGGCTGATTTTTAATGCCTGGGTATAAGCTTTTACAGAGCCGGCAGGGACAGTCTCTTTACCCGATACTTTGGAGACTATTTTCTCATCTTTATTCATTAATTCCTGAATAACAGTGAGTGTGGCCGGTTTGGTTGCTGTATTTTTTAACGTGGTTTCAACTTGAACCTGTGCCTCGTATTCATTCACCACAGGTGAAAACAAGCTCGGTCGCAATAAGTCATATAACCAATTGGATAATGTGCTAAGCACTAATCCTGCAATAAGACCAACGAAAACAAGGAGAGCTTTACCCATTCTTTTTC
>JAWOHT010000147.1:0-15471 GCA_046485045.1 Bacteroidales bacterium | reverse complement strand
AAAGCGACTATAATTTCTTCAAGAGCTGCATTTCCGGCCCTTTCTCCAATACCATTAATTGTTGCACTGGCACATGTTGCACCCGATTTTAATGCTGTTACCGTATTGGCAGTGGCCATGCCCAGATCGTTGTGCCCGTGGAATTCAAAACATGCACCGCGAAATTTTTTTGAAAGCCTTTCAAACAATTTTATAACCGAAATTGGGTCGAGTTTTCCCACCGTATCGGCAATTCTTATTCTGTGAGTGCCATAGCTTAACGCGGTATAGATAAATTCGTTAAGAAAATCAGGGTCAGCACGGGAGGCATCTTGTGCCCCTATTGATACAAAATCAAAATATTTTTTTGCCGATTTAATGAATACAGGGAGTTGGGCAAGCACCCAACCCCCGTTTTTACCCAGCATTTGCTGATGGAGGCCAGATACCGGGAAAGAAATGTTAATACCCTGGGTACCGGCCTTTACAGCAGCTTCAACGTCGCTGAGTTTTGACCGGCACCAGCTACCTAAACTAAAACTAAACCTGTTTTTTACCAAAACCCTTATATCGTTTATCTCGCGACTACCCATTGCAGGGGTTCCGGCTTCAACCTCTTCTATGCCCATCTTATCGAGCATGTCTGCTATTTTAAGCTTTTCATCAAGGGTGAAGGATACACCCGGAGCCTGCTCTCCATCTCTTAATGTAGTATCTATCAAATACATATTTCTTTAGTTAAGCAAACATGAGTTTAATGCTGGCCAGTACCAATACAACCGATAAAATATAGCCAAGCTTTTTATTTGAAAATTTTATACTCCCAATGTATGACCCTATCCATCCTCCTGTAAGTGCAGTTAATATCCAAAGAAGTATTTCGGGTGGAATTGTAATCCCCGTGTTTATAGTTCCAAGTAGCCCGGTGAGGGAGTTTAACCAGATGAAACCAGATGAAACAGCCGATGATTCTTTGATTGTCGCCCATTTAAACAGTATTAAAAGCGGGCTTAATATAATCCCTCCGCCAATGCCTATCATACCTGCTAAAAATCCAAGGATTATACCAATCAGAACTGCGGTGAGAAAATGCGGTTTTTTTAAGGTATAATTGCTGTTTTCGGGTTTCCAGTGCTTGTATAATATCCGGCCGATGGCGATGAGCAGGCAAATTCCCAGTATTATCTTATATATATGGGGATCGATTTTTATCATTGCCCCTAAATATGCTGTGGGCATTGAGCCGATTATAAAAGGAAGCAATAATCTAAAGCGAAAATAACCAGCCCGATAGTAGGCTGCGAAAGATATTCCTGCCACGAACAAATTTAATAATAATGCACTGGCTCTCATATACATGGTTCCCACCCCAAAAAGTGCCATCAGGGCAAGATAACCGCTGGCTCCTCCATGCCCGATTGAAGAATAAAGCCAGGCAGTTATAAATATTAAAAGGATAAATATTAATTCCATTTCACCCGGATATTAAGAGCTCTGCTACAACAGTATTGTTTTCTATTGAATCAAGAATCTTATCAATTGCCTCTTCGTTATTAACGTTGCCATACCATAAATTCAACGGATGTACCACTACAACCGGTCCTTTTTCGCAAACATTTAAACACCCTGTGGCAGATACGGTTACATTCAGTCCTCTGTCAGATGAGCCTTCTGTAATGTATTGCAGTAAACTGCCTGCACCCTTACGGTTACATGCTCCCTGTGCATCGCCGGCAACCCTGAATGAGTTGCAGACTAAAATGTGATAATCTGGTTTTTTCATTTTTGAATATATTTAAGTTTATAACTGTTCACGTATAAAATTTTTTAATTCCTGAAGCGGCATATTCCTGACTTGTGTTTCTAAGTCATTTTCTTAGAGCCACTAACTACATCCATTGGCATTTCCTGTGCAGGATATTCCACATCTGGATATTTCAGATTTGCTTACCGCCTTTAGCGGCTTACCTTCAAAGGCAGCTTCGAGGCCGCTTTGGATTAATCCTGTCATCTGGATAATATTTATACCATGCTTCTCCAGTATCTTTGCAGGTTTTGGTCCTGCGCCGCTAACCAATATTGTATGGCAGTCTGAGAGAATACCGGCAAGATCAAACCATCTCTGGTCGCCCCCGCCTGATGCAGGAGTTTTCCTGCTTTCAAGGTATATAAAGCTTCCGTCTTCGTATCCGAAAACAGAAAGGTTTTCAGCTTCTCCCAGGTGCCTGTTTACTAAAAGGTTTTCGTGAGTAGCTACAGCAACTTTATCTTTTTTAATGTCGGTTATTCTTTTCATAGACGACAGTTTTTGCAATATACATTTTGTTTCTTCTTTGTCCTGGCCCAGGAGCCCTGCTGCATCTGCCCGGCATCGTGCACAATGGTTCATGGGCTTAATAAAACCTGAAATATCTTTTCTGATTTTTTTGATTGTCTCATGTTCCGGTTCAGCCAGTTTTTCAAACGGGGTACCTTTCGCCGGTATAAGCGGCATACAATTCATGGTATCGGCACCAAGTACACCAAGCTTTTTGGCTGTTTCAACTATAGAGTGTCCATTGATCCCGGGTATAAAAATGGTATTTACTTTTACAAGGATATCAGCCTTTTTGAGCAGGGTAAGTGATTTGGTTTGTTCTTCAATCATTATATAGGCGCCTTCAATTCCTCTGTATACCCGCTTCCGGAATCTTACCCAGGCGTATATTTTTTGCAGTTCGTCAAGATCAAAACTATTAATTGTAAGGGTGATATGAGACACCTTTAACTTTACCAGGTCATTTATATAAGGGGCTATGTTTAGTCCGTTAGTAGAAACACAAAGCAGCATATCAGGAAATTCTTTTCTCACAAGGCTTAATGTTTCAAGTGTCTCGTCGGGATTGGCAAATGCATCTCCGGGCCCTGCAATACCTATAACTGAGAGGTTTGTAAGTTTGTCATTAACCTGTTTAATATATTCAAGCGCCTGGAAAGGTTTAAGGACTGCACTTGTAACCCCCGGCCTGCTTTCATTTACGCAATCATATTTTCTGTTGCAGTAGTTGCATTGAATGTTACATGACGGGGCAACAGGCAAATGGATTCTGCTATAGGTATGTCTGGCATTTTCATTAAAGCACGGATGTTTTGTAAGTTCAAACATAATTTCAGGATTTTACTGTTTTACATGTATTTATATCCTACAGGCGATTTGTCTTGTTTATGCTCAAGTAATGCATTTGCAATGCGATCGAACAATTGTTGTGTCCCCTGGTATCCTATATGCATAATCCGTTGTGAGCCGATTCTGTCGTGTATCGGGAATCCGATGCGTACAAACGGGATATCCAGTTCACGGCTTATATAATAACCCCGGCTGTTTCCGATAATAATATCGGGCTTAAGTTCACCGGCCGCTTTTCTTATGTGCTCAAAGCCGGTATTCCCTGAAATGGTTAAACCGGAGGTGTTATCGGTAACTTTCTCAATTTCAGTTTTTAAGTTATATCCATCAGCGCCTGAGGAAGCAAGAACGGTTCTAATGCCAACCTCACTTAGAAATGCAACCATAGAAACTACAAGGTCTTCTTCACCATAAACTATGGCACGTTTTTCGAATACAATTTTGTGAGCGTCAATATAAGAATCGATTAATCTTCCTCTTGATTTTGAATATTTCCCGGGAATTTCCCCGGATGATATTTGCTTCAATTGATTAAAAAAAGCATCAGTTAATGAAATTCCGATTGGAATTGGTATTTGTACATTGGGAACATGAAAATATTTTTCAAGATATTCCCCGGCAGACTGCACAACACTTTTGTTGGTTTTTGTCAGGCCCCATCCTTTGTTAAGCATGGTACCAAATTCAATTGATGCTCCTGATGACCCGGTTTTCCTGATGTTGTTGACCGGAGTGCCCCCTTCGGGAATTCTTTTATAAGTTTTCCAGACAGGGTTATCAAAAGTTTCGCTGTAATCGGGGAGCATTATGCTGTTTAGTTTAAAATCACATAGAATCTCTTTAAGATGTCTGAGGTCTGCCGGAGATAACATTCCCGGAAACAGGTTTATACCATGAAACTCAGCGTTATTGTCAGCAAGTGCTTTCACCACAGCAAAAACTGCTTCGTGAAAACCTTCTGCATGTGTGCCGGCATAACTGGGGGTAGATGCACTTACCAAAATTGTATTTTGTGATTGTGAAATGCGTCTATAGTTATTTATAAGCATTGGTATATTCTCACCAATGGTCTCGCTCAGGCATGTTGAACAAATTCCGATTATTTCCGGATGATATACTTTTTGAATATTGTCTATGCTTAGGTTAAATATTTTGCTTCCTCCGAAAATTGTTGATTCTTCACTGAAGTTTGAAGAGGCAATATCAACCGGTTCCCTGAAATGAGAGATAAGATATCGGCGTATGTATGTAGCGCATCCCTGTCCGCCGTGAATCAATGGCACACAATTCTCAATTCCTTTGAAAACCATACAGGCGCCAAGAGGACTACATAATTTACATGCATTTTCCATGGCAGCCCCGTAATGCAGTGCTTCCGGTTTGTTTTCAGGGTGGTTATTGAATATTGCTTCGTTTTTCATATCTCTGAAATGGTTAATTTCTAATGCACAAATTTCCAGACCGGGGACATCACTGAGGCATATACCTCACTTGCGAAATTTATCATACCGGTGTATCCGGCAAGCGCCTCTTTTCGTTCATGGTTATGATCGCAAAAACCAATACCAAGTTTGTGAGCTATGGGACGTTCTTTCACGCCGCCTATTAAAAGGTCGGTTCTTTTTAACTGTATCAGCTCAGATAATTCGCTCGGATTTGTATCATCAATAATAATGGTTTCATCGTCACAGAGCCTGGCCAGCATTTCGTAGTCGTCTTTATTACCGGTTTGAGATCCGGCTATTACGGTTTTAATACCAATTAAGCGCAGGGCTTTCACCAGCGATATTGCTTTAAATGCCCCGCCAACAAAAATGGCTGCCTTTTTGCCTTCGAGTTTGGCTTTGTATGTTTGCAGTATTGGCAACAAATCCTTTAATTCCCTGCCTACCAGATTTCTGGCGCTTTCTATGAGGCCGGGTTTATTAAAAAACTGAGCCACCTCATAAAGTGCATCCGACATATCTTCAATACCGAAATACGATACTTTCATAAAAGGTATCTGGTATTTCTCTTTCATGTATTTTGCCAGATGCATCATCGAGCCTGAGCACTGAACAACATTTAACTTTGCCTTATGGGCGTTGCAAATGTCATTTACCCTGCCATCGCCGGTAATTGTAGCGACTATTTCAATGCCCATTTCATGATAATAGTCTTTCAGCAGCCACAATTCACCAGCAAGGTTAAAGTCGCCAAGAATATTGATTGAATAATCGCCTGTGATTTTATCTGTTTTTGTTCCTACGAGTTTGGCCAGGGCTTCACATGCAATCCGGTATCCGTCTTTCTTTGAACCCTGGAACCCTTCAGATTGAACAGGTATTACCGGGATGCCTTTTTCATTACCGACTTTATTACATACAGCTTGCATATCATCTCCTATCACACCTACGATGCAGGTTGCGTAAACAAAGGCTGCTTTGGGTTTATAGTAATCAATTAAATTTCTGAGCGAATGATACAATTGATTTTCACCGCCGAATATGATATGCTTTTCGCGCAAGTCGGTACTGAAACTCATCCTGTGAAGTTCTCCTTCTGAGGATAGCGCTCCCCGGATATCCCAGGTATAAGCCGCACACCCAATCGGGCCATGTATCAGGTGCAGGGCATCGGTAACCGGGTATAAAACAACCCTTGAGCCGCAGAATACGCAAGCTCTTTGGCTTACCGAACCAGCCAGGCTGGGTTTTGAACATTCAATTTCAAAACCTTTTCCTGACTTCAGTTTAACCTGTTTTTCGCGTTCTGATAAAATCGGATACATAGCCATCAATTGTTTGTTTACATTACGAGTTCGAATTTTTCTTCGGGAACTTCTGCATCATATTTATCGAGTATTGCATTTAAGATTTGCTCAACCAACCTGAGCCCTCCCATATAGCCAACAACCGGAAAATAACTGTGCCCGATCCTGTCGTATATTGGAAATCCCATTCTTACAAAGGGTATGTTTTCATCACGCGCAATATACTTGCCATAGGTGTTGCCGATTATCAGATCTACAGGTTCCTGCTTAATCCATTGATGCATCAAAAACATGTCGGCCCTTTCACCGTTCTTTACTTTTGCTTCGGGGATTTTTTCATCCACAATGTTTTTAATATCCGATTCAAACCGTTTTCCCGGTGTTCCGCTAATGATATATACAGGTCTCATATCCATGGCTGTCAAAAATTCAACCAGTGGCACCAATGTGTCGGGGTCTCCGTAAACGGCCACCCTTTTCCGGTACAGGTATTTGTGCATATCCGAAATTACATCAACCAGTCTGCCCCTCTCAGCGTTAACCGACTCGGGGATTTTCACCCCGGCGGCGCGGCTTAGCGCGGTCAGGAACCTGTCGGTAGCTTCTATCCCGATGGGCATCTGAAGCAGATCAAATTTCACTTTGCATTTGTTATCAAGTTTTATACAGGCGTCTTCGGTACACAAAGGGCCTAACCCTATGGTGTGTTTGCTGTCGCCGGTACTCATTAGTTTTGGGATGGTAATGCCGCCTGACGGATAAAACTCATGCCTGCCTGTCATGGGTGCATCAAGCACATCTGATGTGTCGGGAAACAGAATGATATTTACCCCCATAAGTGAAGCCATTCTTTTAATTTCACGCATATCTGAAGGTTCTGACCATCCGCAAATGATGTTTATCTGATTGGTTCGGACAGTAGTACGGGTTGAGAAATGAGTGACCATTGCCGATACCATATTTGAATAACCTGTAATATGTGAGCCGACATAGCTCGGGGTGCTGCAGTAAATCACAAATTTTCCATCTGGTATCAGGCCCTCTTCTTTGGCTTTGCTCACAATCTGCTTCACATCATCGCCAATGGTTTCTGAGAGACAGGTGGTATGAACAGCAATAATATCGGGATTGTACACTGTGAAAATAGTGTTTATAGCCTGAAGAAGGTTTGACTGTCCGCCAAATACCGATGAACCCTCTGTAAACGAACTTGAGGCTGCCATAACAGGCTCTTTGTAATGCCTTGTTAAAGAGCTTCTGTGATAGGCACAGCAACCTTGCGAACCATGACTGTGCGGCAGGCATCCGTGTATTCCCAGCGCCGCATACATTGCCCCCACCGGTTGACAGGTCTTTGCAGGGTTCACGGTTAAAGCCTGTCTTTCTGCTATTTTATCTGTTGTGTGTCGTAGTAACATTTTTTCAAATTTTAAAATAAATTAGTATGCATATTCGGCTTCCACTACCGGGTCGAGCTCCCACGGTGACTTTATTAACTTCCATATATTTGTGTTCACCATCATATCTATATCTTTATAAAAATTTATAGCTCCGGTAAATCCGGCATATGGCCCGCCATAATCATAGCTGTGAAGCTGTTTGAGAGGAATGCCCATTTTCTGGACAGCATATTTTTCTTTAATGCCGGCGCAAAAAATATCGGGTTTGTATATTTCAATGAGCTTCTCCATTTCGTAATGGCTTATGTCGTCAATAACAAGGGTGCCGCTCTCCATATCGGCCATCATTCCTTCATAATCACTTACCTTAACTCCGAGCTTCCTGATTGATTCTAATTCTTCAGAAGTTTTTCTGGGATTGAACCTATCTTCGTCTGGTGCAACATGCAGCTCTTCAATATTTCTGCTGTCGGCATCTATCTGAATAGAAGGTATTACCCGTCTTCCTTCGTAATCATCGCGGTGGCCGAACTCATAACCTGCAGACAGGGTTTTCATTCCTAGTTCGTTAAAGAGCTCCTGGTAATGATGGGCCCTCGAACCTCCCACAAATAACATGGCTACTTTGCCTTCGGTCCTGGCCCTGAATTCTTCCTGTGCCAACTCTACTGCCTTCATTTCTTCATTGATAATAGCATTTACCTGTTCAAGAAGTGCTGAGTCATCGAAATATTCTGCTATTTTTATTAATGATTTTGCAGTAGCCTGGGCCCCGATAAAGTTTACCTTAATCCATGGTATCCCGAATTTTTTCTCCATCATTTCAGCCACATAGTTTATAGAGCGGTGGCACATCACCATGTTCAGATCTGCAGTATGGGCATTCTCAAAATCTTTAACGGTAGAGTTGCCGCTGAAAGTTGACACAAGTGTTAACCCTGCTTTTTCGAAAATGCGTTCTATTTCAAATGCATCTCCTCCTATATTATATTCTCCGAGCAGGTTTACGCGGTATTTACCACCTTTATTGGTATCATCAAGCCCGATTACATGTTTAAAAATTCCGTTGTTGGCGATATGGTGCCCTGCACTCTGGCTTACACCTTTATACCCTTCACAACTGAAAGCGAAAACATTAATTCCCAGTTCTTCTTTCATTTCGCGGGCAACGGCATGCACATCATCACCTATTAATCCTACCGGACAGGTTGAAAAAATGGCAATATTCTCAGGTTTGAAAATCTCGTAAGCTTCACGTATTGATTGTTTTAATTTGGTTTCTCCGCCAAATACAATATTGGAATCCTGCATGTCTGTTGAAAAACAATACGTCATAAAGTTTGGGTCATTTTCTGTTGCCGGTTTGGTCTGGTTTCTCCGGGTAAGCCAGGAATAATAACCGCAACCGATAGGTCCATGTGTTATATTCACGATATCACGGGTGGGGCCAAGTACCACACCTTTACATCCGGCATAGGTGCATCCTCTCTGGGTAATTATGCCGGGAATTGTGCGCACATTTGCCTGTATTGGTTTAATTTCAGTACCCTCATGGATTACAATTGACTTATCTCTTTTTTTTGCAATTTTTGAAGGGTATTTTTTCAATACCTCATGTTTCCACCTTACGGGGTCAATAGTAACTTTTGAATTCATAATCACCTCCTTTTAGTCTAATGTTAAGTCTCCTCTCTCACCATTGCGAATGCGGATCGAGTCTAATGTATCAACCACAAAGATTTTTCCATCACCGCTATTTCCTGATTGATTCGTTTTGATGATGGTTTCTACAGCAATATCTTTCTTGTCATCGGGAACGATCAGCATGATCATTCTTTTCGACTTTAACCGGGGTTCGGGGCCGAGTTGTGAGAGCATCTCTTTATTTGCCGGATTATCAATTATTTTCTGGTAGTTGGGGCCAAGACCGCGTCCCATGCCACGTCCCAATACACCCAGGGCAGTGAAAGATGGCAGCCCGGCTTCTTCAAGGGCCAGCTTGGTTTCATTCATTTTTGTAATTCGTATTATTGCCAGAATGTGTTTCATAATATTCTCTATTTAAACCTGTTTCGTTCCATTTGAGATAGTATATGTTTCAAGGATTGGCGTAACGAAAATTTTACCATCGCCAAACTGGCCTTTTTCACCTGACCTTGCCGCATCTATTATTGTAGTGATAACAAACTCCTTGTCTCTGTCATTAATACCAATAAGCAGTAGCTCTTTTGGCAATTCATCGTAGGTAACATTACCAACCTTTAGCCCCCGCTGCTTGCCCCTTCCAAAGACGGCAACCTTGGTAACCGCAGGAAAACCGGCTTCAAAAAGCGCTTTCATTACTACTGTAGATTTTTCGGGCCTTACAATCGCTCTGATTAATAGCATGCCATGTACTCCTTTCTTTTTAGTTTAATACTCCAAATGTTAATAGTAACTCTTCAAGTTCATTGATATATAAAGGCTTAGGAATAACAAATATCTTGTTTCCATCTATTTTTCTCGCCAGGCTCCTGTATTCATTAGCCTGAGGGTGAGAAGAGTCAAAATCAATCACAGTTTTCCTGTTGATCTCAGCTTTCTGCACCATATTGTCCCTGGGCACAAAATGTATCATCTGGGTCCCTAACCTTTTGGCAAATTCCTCGATCATTGCCATTTCATTATCAACATTACGGCTGTTACAGATTAAGCCTCCCAAACGCACATTGCCTCCTTCGGCAAACTTCACAATACCTTTGCATATATTGTTTGCTGCATACATCGCCATCATTTCGCCCGAGCATACAATGTAAATCTCTTCAGCTTTACCATCACGTATAGGCATGGCAAAACCACCACAAACAACATCACCAAGAACATCATAGAACACATAATCAAGCTCTTTTTCGGAATCGTATGCCCCAAGCTGTTCTAACAGGTTGATTGATGTAATGATACCCCTGCCGGCACAACCAACCCCGGGCTCGGGACCGCCCGATTCCACACAATTGATGCTCCTAAACCCAATTTTCATTACATCATCCAGCTCTAAATCTTCGCCCTCTTCGCGAAGGGTATCAAGAACTGTTTTTTGTGCCAATCCCCCAAGTAATAGCCTTGTTGAATCGGCTTTGGGATCGCAGCCCACAACCATCACTTTTTTCCCCATCTCGGCAAGCCCGGCTACCGTGTTCTGCGTGGTTGTGGATTTTCCGATACCTCCTTTACCATAAATTGCTACTTTTCTCATAATTTTAAAATTTTTCTGTTAATTGCTGAATACGCAATTCCACTAATTATGCCAAAGCAGCGGTACTTATTTCCAATTCCGGGCAAATAATTTTGTATTTTACAGTAATATAGACAATTAACCAGCGATAATTTTAATAGGTTATTATAATGGTATAAGAATTATCCAACATTAATGTAATTTGTTTTCCAAATCCTACATTTTTGTATGATTAAACTTCTATTTAGGTGGTTTATAGTAAATAACATAATTATTATGATATAATGTATGCTATTATTGGGGTATTAACCTACAAAAATGTAGAAAAAACAGATTTCGTAATTAAAAAAAGGGGGTTCAAATTAAAAGGTAATATATAAAATACTATTTTTGTTAAAAAAAAGAGCATTTAATAATGAAATTAAAATATTGCGAACGTTTTGATAAAGTATGCTATGGGGACACAGAACTTCCCCTGCTGTTTGAAATAAGCCGTATGATAAATAACAGCAGGTTTATCAGGGAAGTACTGACTCCGATTATGGAACTGATTGCCAAATATCTCAATGCGGAACGATCGCTTTTGTCGATTTTAAACCGTGAAAACTCAAAAATATTATTGGAGGCAGGTTATGGTTTAAGCAACGAAGCTTTGGAAAAAGGAAAATATCTGATAGGTGAAGGTATTACCGGTGAGGTTGTTAAAACTGGTGATTCAGTATATATTGATAAGATAAGCAGTGACATGAGGTTTTTGAATAAAACCGGTATGAGGCGTAAAACAAAGGATAACCGGGACTACTCCTTTATTTGTGTACCTATTAAAGTTGACAGCGAAATTCTCGGAACCTTAAGCATTATTACAATATTTGATGAAAAAGTCAATGCTAATGAAACTTTGAGATTATTGAATGTGATAGGCTCAATGATAGCACAATCGGTGAAGGCAAGACAAGACAGGATTGAAGAAATAGAGCGGTTGAAATTTCAGAATGAAAAGTTGAAGAATGCCCTGAAAGAAGGGTTCAAACCGCCAAATCTTGTTGGAAATTCTTCAAAAATCCGTGAGCTATTCGATCTTATTGAAAGTGTTTCTGCAACAAATGCCACGGTGCTGATCAGAGGTGAAAGTGGTGTCGGAAAGGAGTTGATTGCAGCTGCAATACATAAAAACAGCAGAAGGGCTAAAGGAGGTTTAATTAAGGTTAATTGCTCTGCTTTGCCAGAGAGCCTTATTGAGAGCGAACTTTTCGGATATGAGAAGGGGGCTTTTACTGGTGCAGAAAGTATGCATAAGGGAAGATTTGAATTGGCTGACAAAGGCACTATTTTTTTAGATGAGATTGGGGATTTGCCCCTTAATGTGCAGGTGAAATTATTGAGGGTCATTCAGGAGCGGGAATTCGAGAGGCTGGGAGGAACAAAAACCATTAAAACTGATGTCAGGATAATTGCGGCTACCAACAGAAACCTTGAAGAATTGATTAGAAACGGGACTTTTAGGGAAGACCTTTACTACAGGATTAATGTTTTCCCGCTTTATATCCCTCCATTGAGAGAGCGCATAAGTGATATACCACTGCTCGTTGATCATTTTATTGAGAAATGTAATATTCAAAATAATACCCAGATAAAAAGGATTTCATCATCGGCATTGGATATGCTGATGATATATCATTGGCCAGGCAATATCAGGGAACTTGAAAACTGCATTGAACGGGCTGCAATTCTTAGCAAAGATGGTGCTATCCGTTCAAATAACCTTCCCCCGACTTTACAAACAGCAAAATCTTCGAATACTGAACTTAAGGGTAATCTGGAACAAATTCTTGAAAGAGTCGAAAAGCAGCTTATTATTGACACACTTACAAACAACAGGGGGAACATTACCAAATCAGCGGAAAAACTGGGTATTACTTCCAGAATACTGGGGCTGCGCATTGAAAAATACAGAATTGATATAAAAAAATATAAAAGAATAATACCACAGGTTAATGAACCATAACTTATTTAATGATTTTTCTGCTTTTTTCACCCCATGCCCTAAAGGGAGAAAGCAGAAAAATCAACCTGTCCCTTAGGAGATTCAGGGTAAAACAGGTTGATTTTTCTAATGTGTTTGAAATTGAGGGCCGTTTTCAGAACCGGTAAATCGCACCCACGGTTATTGAACCAAGTGTTTTAATGTTATCAAGGTTCAGTCCTAAATATCCTGAACTGTTTGTTGTTTTAATATTTGTATTTTCATTATTTGTTTGGCTGATACTGTATCCTAAACCAAATGCATTAAGGCTGGTTTCGAGTGAAAAATTATCGCTGATATCAAACGATAAACCGGGAAATACACTAATACCAATTGACGTAACCTTTGGGTCTTCATTGGTGTTATCCCCGATTTTTGTTTTTCCCGAACCAAACACCACGCTTAACTGCCCCTGTCCGAATACCGAAAACTTGCCAAATCTGATAAAATGATAGCGAAGGAAAGGCGCAAGGCCAAATGAAGATACAGTATAGATTGTCTCGTCACCATCTTCAAAATAAGGAGGGGTAACGGTCCTGTCCATCGAAAGGATGAGTTTAAACCCTGCCGCCATATTTTCATTCAGATAATAACCAAACATCGGGTTAATGTCTACCCCAAGGGTCTTAGTGCCTTTGTCAACTTCACCGTCATTATCAGTTTTTCCCCCTGAAGTGTTCAGTCCGATATTGCCTCCTACAAACAACTGGGCATTGAGACAAAATGAAGTCATCCCCACAAGCAAAATGGAAAGAAAGATTAATTTTTTCATGGTAAGTTAGTTTTAGTTTTGCCTACTCTTAAGGTTTTTTGGCGTGCACCCCTTACTCTTTTAAGGATTTTCAGGTTACTCCCTTAAAAAACAGTTTTAATCAAAAGAGCATTTCAAGTTCAATATTATAATTTTTTTTTTTTAAAAGCTTGAAATGTGATGTGTCATTTTTATTCAAATTACGATTTATTTATTTTTTAACTTTGCCAGACATCGAAAATCACTGTTTATAAATCTATTTAATAATAAAAACATAACATTATGAAAATTGAACTAAAGAAAGATTTTACCTGCTCGTTAATTGTGCCTACCAGTATGGGCGTACGTATTACCCCGGCCAACGGGCAACCTGTGCACAGCAGCGATACCTTTACAATGCAGGCTACCAGCGCCGAGACCAATGTTGCAAGTATTTCATCATACCTGGGTCTTCCTGTGAAAGTGCTTACCACATTTGTGAAAGACAGTCCTATTGCAAGGTTCATTAAAGATAATCTGGCAGGAAGGCACATCGCTTACGAAGGAACAGAGGTAGAGCAGGGGGGGCCATGGGGTTACCGTCACCAGTTCAATATTGCCGACAGCGGTTATGGCAGTCGTGGACCGCGTGTTCAGAACGACCGGGCCGGTGAGGTTGGAAGGACTTTAAATGTTAAGGACTTTGATCTTGAAAGGATATTCGGTAAAGAAGGTGTTCAGATCGTTCACCTTTCGGGACTTATTGCAGCCCTGTCTCCCGACACAGGTAATTTCTGCCTTGAACTTGCCAGGGCAGCAAAAAAACATGGCACACGAATATCCTTTGACCTGAACTATCGTGCCACCTTCTGGAAAAACCGTGAAAAGGAGTTGCACGGCATTTTCAAAGAAATAGCCGGTGTTTCTGATATACTGGTTGGAAATGAAGAGGATTTTCAACTCTGCCTTGGTATCGAAGGCCCTGAAGAAGGAGGCAAAGACCTCGCGTCGAAAATTGAAAGTTTTAAAGAGATGATAGGAAGGGTGAAAAAGGCGTATCCCAATGCATCGGTATTCGCTACCACGTTGCGCCAGGTAATTAGCACCAACAGCCACCTTTGGGGCGCCATTATGCTCGAAGGCAATAACTGGCATGTGGTTGAACCGCGCGAGATTACGGTGCTTGACCGTATCGGCGGCGGAGATGGTTTTGTAGGTGGAATGTTGTATGCAGTTCTTAAAGGCTGGGACGCAGAAAAGTGGATCCAGTTCGGCTGGGCAAGCGGGGCGCTGGCCACCACTTTCCTTACCGATTATGCACAGCCTGCAGATGAAGACCAGGTTTGGAGCATCTGGAAAGGGAATGCACGGGTAAAGAGATAAACCTGATTTGATATAAAACAAAGACTGAAAGGTGCCGGAGAAATGATTTTCTGGCGCCTTTGTTTTTGGCGGGATGAATACAACAGCACAATGCCTGATTTTGTAGATTTGTTGCGCAGGTTGAGGACCAGGGATTTCAGGAGGGGATTGAATGGAATGAATTGAATTTTTGTTTTATAAAATTGTTAATTACACACCCCTAACCTCCCGTTAAAACGGGACAGGCTCTCTCAAGAGGGGAATCGGACACCAGGGATTAAATTTTTACCTTCAGTAAGCAGAATTAAGCCCTATAAAAGCTAAAGCTTTTGCAGGGATTTTCTATGCAATATTTTTGAATTTCATCGGTGACATCTTAACGGCATCTCATATAATCCGAAAATTTAATCAGAATGTCTCAATTTCCCCTCTTGAGAGGGGTTAGGGGTGTGAATATTTCTTCTTCATAAAATCTTTATTTACACACCCCCATCCCCTCTCAAGAGGGGAGAAAGTGGCCGGTGGATAGCCCCTCTCAAGAGGGGAGCTGAGGGGCAATGATTTGGTTTAATGTAAGTAGTATAATTTGTGGATGTTTCAGTTTCTATGTCCTGAAATTTAAATATATTATTTACCATACTTTTCAAATCTTGCCTTGTTTTCAATCCAGGGCAATACCAGTTCCCCTCTTGAGAGGGGTTAGGGGTGTGAATTTTCATATTCATCAATATATCCCTCAATCACTTTCAATACATTATCAATATCATCAAGCACTTCACGGTCATCAAATCTGAGGATTGTAATCCCCATCTCGTTCACTCTTGTTTCTTTTTTAATGTCTTTTTCAA
>JAWOHT010000120.1:0-24651 GCA_046485045.1 Bacteroidales bacterium | reverse complement strand
GTGGTGGTCTGGTTAAAATCCAGGTTAAAAACACCGATTGAAAATGTCCAGAGCACTTTGCTTCCCTCTCCGTTTACATAATCAAAATAGTAGGCCACCATCCCGTTACGTATCATGTTATGAATAAGCCAGAAAACACAGGCAATGAAAATTATTAACCAGGGAAAGTTTTTTGAAACATTCTTAAGGTCATCAAGGAATGAAGTTTTTTGCTCTTTAGGCGGTTGCACACGTTCGCGGGTGGTAAGAAATGTAATTACCAGCAGAACAATGGCTATGGCGCCAAATACACCCATGGTGGTCTGGTATCCCAATACCTGGCTATAACCTAATGTTTCATTGTAACCTGAATGTGCAGGATTATTTCCGAAAAACTTAGCCAAAGGAAGTGTGAAAGTGGTAATTAACAACTGACCGATAAATGCAAAGAAAAACCGGTATTGTGAAAGGGTTGTACGTTCTTTTGGATTCGGGGTAATAACCGCCATCATCGAGGAGTAGGGAATATTTATAGCAGTATAAGCCATCGTAGCCAAAATATAGCTGGCGTATGCATATACAATCTTCATGTTTTGTCCCCAGTCGGGCGTAATAAACATGGCAAAAGCCAGTACACCAAACGGTACAGCCATCCACAGAAGGTAAGGCCTGAATTTCCCCCAGCGGGTATTGGTACGGTCTGCAATCATGCCCATAATCGGGTCGGTAATCATATCCCAAAGCCTGGTAATAAGAAACATAAATGCAGCTATCCTGGCATCAATGCCAAAAACATCGGTATAGAAGATCATCAGGAAGAAATTCCATGCCTGGTAAAGAATATTTGAAGCGGTATCACCGAGCCCGTAACCCACTTTTTCAACGATGCTGAGTTTTCCCCCGATATTGTTAAAGGAGGAAGCGGTGGCTCCTGAGGTTACATTTTTTTTATCTGACATGGTGCGTTTTTTGGTCGGGAATATTGAATCATTTTAGGTAACCCTACAAATATAGTTTTTATTCAATTATTCCTGACTTGGCAATAAAAAAATTGAAACCATTCTATCTGAATTAATAAAGCAATGAATACACGAATCTATTTTTGTTCGTGAGTTTCATAACCATCTTTTTCTTCGGACTGATTCAAAAAAGAGCGATATTTTGTTCAACATGGTTCAGGGCATTATTATTGTATTATAATTTTAACCAAAATTGACGAACTTCACAGCGATTCTAAAGTATTTTGTTTACTGAAATAAATAAAAAATAATGGTTAAAATCAAAGCCGGTATTATATCGTACATGATATTTCTCCTTTGTTTCTGTACGCTTCAGTTGGCGAAATCCGGGGAACGTTATTTAATTACTGATTACGGGGCCGTTAACGACGGACAGACTTTGAATACCAACGCCATTCAATCAGTAATTGATTTGTGTGAAAAAAATGGCGGAGGCACTGTTATTGTGCCTGGGGGAATATTTCTTAGCGGTGCTCTGTTTCTGAAACAGGGTGTAAACCTGCATGTTGAAAAAAACGGGATACTGAAAGGCACAGTAAACCCTGACGACTATCCCCAGGTATTTACACGCTGGGAAGGTGTGGAGTGCGACTGGACTTCGGCCCTCGTGAACGCTTTCGACATGACAGGGCTTAAGATTACAGGTGAAGGTACCATTGACGGATCGGGTGAAAAATGGATGGAGCGCTATCCGCGTTACAACAACGACTTAAAAGTTGGCCGGCCACGCCTTATCGCCGTTCAGAATTGCTCTGATGTGCTGGTTTCGGGAATATCGCTTAAAAACCAGGCATGCTGGGGGCTTTTTATTCTTTATTCAACAGATGTGGTTGTTGAAAACCTTTGCATCACGGCCGAACATCATATTATTAGTTCTGACGGTATAGATATTGATTCCGGGAAACGCATAAGGATTTCCGGGTGCGACATAGATGTTAACGATGATTGTATCTCGATAAAATCGGGCAAAGATGAGGATGGACGAAGGGTTAACCGCCCGACAGAAGAGATACTTATTGAAAAATGCCGGTTCCGTTATGGCCACGGGGGAGTGGCCATGGGAAGCGAAATGTCGGGGGGTATCAGAAATGTTATGATCCGTGATTGCGTTATGGAAGCCGATAACTGGGCGCCGATACGTTTCAAATCACAGCCCAGTCGCGGTGGGGTAGTTGAAAACATTACCTTTCGGGATATTGTTCTTAATAATACCCGAAAGGCTTTCGAATTCAATATGGAATGGCGCATGGTGCCGCCGGTAATGCCCCCCTCCGATCCGCTGCCGGTTGTACGCAATATTACCATCATGAATGTAAACGGCACTGTAAATACGGTGGGCGATATGCACGGATTAAAGGACAGTCCTATTCAAAACGTGAGTTTTAAAGATTGCAACATATTTGCTCAAAAAGGGTTTATTATTGAAAATGTTGAAGGATTGGATGTTACCGGCCTTCATCTTACAGTGGAAGAAGGCGATGCGATTATTTACAAAAACACACAACAAAAAGATAAATGAATGAAAAAGAAATTTCTACAATACCTGGTTTTGATTTTTGTTTTTGCTTTACCAGTTTATTCAGTTGAGGCTGTTGATTACAATGTAAGAGAATATGGTGCGGCAGGCGACGGCAAAACTGTGGATTCTCCGGCCATAAACAACGCCATAGATTCTGCTGCCAAATACGGTGGAGGCACCATCCATTTTCCTGCCGGTACATACCTCTGTTTTTCAATCAGGCTGAAAAGCAATATCGGCCTTTACCTCGATCATGGTGCGGTGATTCTTGCTGCCAATCCTGCCGAACATGGAGGAGTGTATGATGTTGCCGAGCCCAACGAGTGGAATATGTACCAGGATCACGGTCACAGCCACTGGCATAATAGCCTTATCTGGGGAGAAGGATTGGAAAATATTACCATCTCGGGTCCGGGAATGATTTACGGAAAAGGTCTTCGCCGCTGGGATACCGAAAAAGAAGGAGAAGGTAACAAAGCCATCGCCCTGAAAAACTGCCGCAACGTCACCATAAGGGATATTACCATGCTTACCTGTGGCCATTTTGCCATTCTTCCTACAGGTGTTGACAATTTTACCATTGATAACCTGCGTATTGATACCAACCGCGATGCAATAAATATTGACTGCTGCAAAAATGTTACCATCTCCAACTGCATGATCAATTCGCCCAACGACGATGCCATTGTTCTGAAAAGTTCATATGCGCTGGGGTATGCACGTGTCACAGAGAATGTAATGATCACCAATTGCCTGGTGACCGGATACAACGAAGGTTCTTTTCTTAACGGCACTTATAAAAAAACCCAGAAAAAAGCTCCCGATGGCGGCCCTGTCACCGGGCGTATTAAATTCGGAACCGAATCAAACGGCGGGTTTAAAAACATTACCATTACCAACTGCACCTTTGACCATTGCAGGGGATTTGCACTCGAAACCGTTGACGGTGGGATTCTTGAGGATATTGCCATATCGAATATTACGATGAACGACATTACCAATGCCCCGTTTTTCCTTCGTCTCGGCAGTCGTATGCGTGCCCCCGAAGGAATGGAGATAGGATCAATGAAACGTATCTCCATCAGCAATGTGGTAGTTAATAACGCAAATCCCGAAGATGCATCGCTGATACTTGGAATTCCCGGTTATCCTGTTGAAGACGTGAAAATCAGCAATATACTTATTCTTGCAAAGGGTGGGGCACCTAAAGAATATTCAGAGATAGAAGTTCCCGAACTGGAAGACGGATATCCCGATCCGATGTATTTCGGTAAAATACCGGCTTATGGGTTTTTTATCCGCCATGTTGATGGTATTGAACTAAATAATGTGGAAATCCGTTATATGGAAGATGACCCCAGACCGGCATTTATCCTTGATAATGTAAAAAATGCTGATTTTAATAATGTTAAAACCACTAAAAAGAAAGATGTTCCGACATTTGTACTGAAAAATGTCTACAATTTTAACACGAACAGATGTGAAGCGGTTCCCGATTCAAAAGTTAAAACCGCTGAACTGAAAAAATTATAATTTGTAATAAATTTTGAAATGGAAACGAATAATTAATTTTCGGGTTGGAATTATCAGCCGAAAAGAAAATACAATAATTATGAAGAACAACAGACTGGTTTTTAAATTGTTTGCACTTCTTATAATGCTTGGCACGATATCATGCGTTGAAAGACCATGGCAGAAATTAAATAACAACAGTGTAAATGATATTGCCTCACAATTTAAAACTCCCCCCGTGGAATACAGCATCTCTTTTTACTGGGGATGGGACGGGGAGATTACCGAAGAGGTAATTGCACGTGACCTTGATGCTTTTAAAGAGAGAGGGGTGCATATTGTAAGTCTTGAATCGGGCTACGAAATGGGACATCCTTACCTGTCTGAAGAGTGGTTTAAGTTGGTAAAACGCACTGTTGAACTGGCAAAAGAGCGTGATATGCGCGTATGGATTGTGGATGAAGGAAAATACCCCAGCGGTTTTGCAGGTGGTAAATTCACCACTGATGCTCCCGAACTAAGGATGAAAGCCCTTGTTGTGGATGAAAAGTTTCAATTATCTGTAGGCGATACTCTTGTTCGAAGGTTAAACGCTGATTACCACAGCGCCGTTGCAATAAATATTTCAGACAGCACAAATCAGATTCTTGATATCAGCTCCGACATGCTTGACTGGAAAGCGCCGGAAGGAAAATGGGAAGTTATTCTTGTAAAACACGACTTTCGCAGTTCACCCACCAGGGCAGTTAATAACCCAACACGGGGAAAAGATCCGAGTAATTCGCTTCTCGACTATCTTGATCCGGCAGCTACTAAAAAATTTCTTGAATTCACCCATGAAGAGTATAAAAAATATGTAGGTGATGAGTTCGGAAAAACTGTCCTCGGGTTCAGGGGCGATGAACCCGATTACAGTATCAGGGGAATACCCTGGACAAACAGAATTTTCGAAATATTTAAAGAACAAAAAGGCTATGATATTGAGCCCTATGTGGCATCTTTTTTCGCCCCTGTTTTAACCGATGAACAAAAACGAATGAAGGCCGATTACTGGGATGTATGGTCGGGCCTTTTTGGAGCTTATTTTTTCAAACAACAGGCCGACTGGTGTGCTGCCCATAATATGGAGTACCTCGTTCACCTGAACAGTGAGGACAAAATGATGCGGCTGGTTCATGGCGAAGGAGATTTTTTCAGATGCATGCGCGAGGTGCATATGCCGGGGGTCGATGCCATCTGGAACCAGATTTGGCCTGATAAGGTTGCCGATTTTCCAAAATATGCCTCATCGGCAGCGCACATTTTCGGCAGGCCGCGCGCTTTTACAGAAAGTTTTGCCGCATACCATGTTCAACCCGATGTGCAGCAGGCCAAATGGGTTTTAGACCATCAGCTCGTCAGGGGTATTAATATGGTTGAGGTGATGTTTATTCCTGCTTCTGCGAAGGGTCAGCTCGGCTTTAGCGGATGGACTGCAGCAGAGGAGTTTTCATCTGTTGCCAGCTATATACACCGTGCCTGTTTTCTTCTTTCGCAAGGCCGCCCGGCAGCCCAAATAGCAATCTACCATCCCGGCATGGGTCTCTGGCTTGATCATGAAGAATCTAATAATCATGTGCTTAAGCTTATGCAGCAACTGCTGGAACAACAACATGATTTTGATTTTATTGATGAATATACCGTGACCAGGGCACTGAATATTGAAAAATCGGCATTGAAAAATTTAAGCGGACAGCGCTATCAAGTTGTTCTTGTTCCTTCAGCAATCGCCATTTCTAAAACTGCCCTTGACAGACTAAAAACATTTGCCCTTGCCGGAGGAAAAGTGGTGTTTCTTGGCCGGGAGCCGTCTCTCCTGGTGGGAAAAACATTTCTCAATGCCGCACCTGCTGATATAAGCTGGGCAGTGACAGAGCCTTCAGACAGCTTAACCACGCTTGTCCTGGAGTCTTTGCCCGAACCCGATGTGAAATTCAGTAAACCAAACCCCGCCGTGAAATATGTTCACCGCCAATGGCGGGATGCCGACCTCTATTTTTTCTTTAACGAAAGCCCGGAGACTGTTCAATCTGCTATCACCTTATCTGGTGAGGGAACTGTTCAGGAATGGAATGCTATGACCGGTGAAATTGAAAAACTCATGCCTATGGCATCAGATAAAGGAATGATCAGTATGAAACTTGAACTGGAACCTTACGGAACAAAATTTATCATCATCGGGAATAAACCTTCCGGGTTATGATATTGATTTATTTTCTGATGTAGATACGCTTTTGAACAAAAAGATGTAATTTCATCGCATTAATCAAACCAAATCTTAAATATTAATTCAATGAAAAAGTTACTATCTACAATTGTTTACATGACGCTGTTTACAGCTTTTGCCTACACACAGAGCGTTGACGAAATTCTGGCCAGATACCATGAAAGCATGGGCGGAATTGAGAAACTTAAGGCTGTTAAATCGATGAAACTGATGGGTAAGATGCCTACACCTATGGGTGAACTCGCTGTTACAATTTATAAAAAAGCGCCTAATCTTTCCAAAACTGAAATAGATTTTCAGGGGAATAAAATGGTACAGGCATATGACGGTAAAACAGCATGGGCTATTAATCCTATGACCGGAAACAGTGAACCTCAAAAGCTTGAAGGTGAAATGGCCAATACAATTATTTCACAATCTGAATTTGAAGACCAGTTTATAGATTATGCAAAAAAAGGTCATGAAGTTGTGCTTGAAGGCAAAGAAAATATTGATGGCAACGAATGCTATAAACTGAAGGTTACATTGAACAAGAACAACGATGCTGCCGATTTAACCAATATCTATTATCTTGATACCGAATACATGATGCCGGTTTTAATTCGGAGCATTGCTGGCGGACAGGAAATGGATACCTATTTAAGCGATTATCAGGATATCAAAGACGGTATAATGATGGCCTTTAAAATGGACATAAAGGTGCAGGGACAGGTGGTACAGACAATCGCCCTTGAAAGCGTTGAGGTTGATGTTCCTGTTGACGATTCATTTTTCAAATTTCCGGGTGAATAAAACTCATATAAGTATTTTTCTAACATGAAACCAACACTTTTGATACTTGCTGCCGGTATGGGCAGCCGTTACGGTAGCTTAAAACAAATAGACCAACTCGGGCCAACTGGCGAGAGAATTATTGATTACTCTGTTTTTGATGCAAAACGCTCGGGTTTTGGCAAAGTGGTCTTTGTTATCAGAAAAGATATCGAAAAAGATTTTAAAGAAGTGTTTATCAAAAAATTATCCGGCCAAATAGAGGTAGATTATGTATTTCAGGAACTTGATAACCTGCCCGATGGTATGAAATGCCCCGGGGAAAGGCAAAAACCCTGGGGCACCTGTCATGCCGTTTTAATGGCAAAATCAAAAATCAAAGAGCCTTTTGTAGTGATAAATGCCGATGATTTTTACGGACTGGAGGCATATCATTCGGTTGCAGCATTTTTATCTGATGCTTCCGAAAATGCTGCCAACCATTATTGTATGGTTGGTTACAAACTAAAAAATACCATTTCTGAATACGGGTTTGTTTCAAGGGGGGTATGTGAAAAAGACAATAACGATTGCCTTCTTAAAATTACCGAACGTACCCGGATAGGTAAAAATGATAAAGGGATTTTTTATAAAGATCCTGAAAATAATGATGTTTATTTGTCAGGTGAATCAATTATTTCTATGAATTTCTGGGGCTTTACGCCTACATTTTTCGATTTTGCGGAAAATTCTTTCAGAGATTTTTTAAAAGACAATCTCCACAACCCTAAAGCTGAGTTTTATATACCGATCGTGATTGATGAAATTATTAAAAGCAATTCGGGAACGGTCAGGGTGCTTGATTGCAATGCCAAATGGTTTGGTGTAACTTACCAGGAAGATAAACCGATGGTGATGGAAAGGTTAAAGGAATCTGCTTTGGATGGAACTTATCCTTCACCTTTGTGGAATGGTTGAAACTAAAACCTGATAAAACAGAAAGGCGCAAAGCGGGCTTGTATCACTCCCTTTTGCGCCTTTAATTGTTTTAGGATGATTATTATCAAAATCCCAGGGAAATACCTACGTTAAAGGGATATAATTCAGGACCCTTGCCTTTTTCAAAGAATGTGGCAGGATAATACACAGCATATAATTTTGCCTGGTGAAAACCCGCACGAACGGTAAACCCATACCTTAGTGAATTAATATTAAAATCGTCCCTGTCTTTTTCTTTTCTTTTAGAGCCCTCTTCGCGGTATACGATTTTGGTATGCGATCCAAGTTTCAATCCGCCGATAACACCGCCTGCAATGAAGAACCGCTTGCTCCTTTTTTCAGGGCCAAGCTGTAATTCCAGCAACAATGGCACATTAAGGAATGTAGTGGTTAGTTTTGATTTATTCAGTGAGAGTGCAGAGAGATCGTTCGATACAATAATCCCGTTTACTTCACTTATTGAGTTATCACCATCGAAATGATAATTGTTCATTTCTATACCCAGCCCGGTAACCAGTCCGAAACGGTTGCCGATTATACCAAGGCTGGTCTGGTGAAAATTAAGGTTTACATTCCAGGAACGGCCTGTATTAAGGTCCATCCAGTTGTTTTCTGCCGATCTTGACATAGAAAAGTCTGAATCTAAAAAATTATTTATCCCTAGTTCGAGACCGGTCCAGTGACCTTTAAACTTCTTTGCTTTTTGTGACCTCTTATCATCATCATCATCATTTTTAATAGCATCTCGTATTTCAACCGAAGTGCCATTTTCTTTTTCAATTATTTCGATGTTTTTATCGCGGATTGTAATACGTGTGGTGTCTTTTTTCTCTTCTTTAACCACCTCTTCCATCTCTATGCTTATGCCGTCTTCATTATCTTCAACAATTTCAATGGCAACCTCTTTTTCGGGTTCACTAAAATCAGCAGTATCATTTTCCTGGGCAAACATAAAGATTTGAATAATCCACAAGAGCAAAATAAAAATTACCAGTTTTTTCATAGTTATGTTATTTAAATAGTTTTTATGATTTTGACTGTAAGACGCAAGAGCAGGTAAAAAGTTACAGCCGACTATTTTTTCAGTGGTGCCGATATGCCAAATGATTCAGAATCAATAGCAATATCGGTCATTTTTCCTGCATTGTTCAATTTTCTTGCAATTTTCACATCAGATTCAGTAAGATAATTTATTCCTTTCACACCAGCTTCAGCAAGTGCCCAGAGATCAAAATTGTCTTTTTCCATTACTTTTTCGGCAATAAAATCTCTTATACCAATATCTCCAATAACACTTGATCTCGGTTTTCGATCTGATGGAACAGCCCTAATTACGGGTATTATGGGTGAAGCGACTGCTATATAGTCTATTTTTTTTATTTCAATAGGCAGTAAAACAGGGTAGTCGGCATTTGAGGGATTGATATCTGTTGTTTCTTCTTCAAAATCCGCAAGATTAGGTGTATTTTTTTCTCCGGAAACAATTAATGCTTTTTTTGTTTTGTTACTTATCAGGTTTTCTGTTGTGTACACTGAATTATCGTCATCTGGTACTATTATGTCAACTCTACCGGGTTCTTTTACCGGCCGGGCATCAGAAATTATTTGAGGGCCCTCAGGCTTGTCAAATAATACGGTCAAAATCAATATCAGGAAAATCGCAGCCGCAGCAGCCAGGTAAAACAATGGCCGGGCAATACTTATGATGGTAGTTTTTTTATGCTTAAGTTGCTTTTTTTGGGGAAATGTAAGCGACAAATCCGGAGCAAGAATTACTTTGTGATATAGATCTAACTCTTTTTTCTTTTCTGGTTTTTCTTGCAGGTATCTGTAAAGTTTCTTTGTTGAAGTTTCATCCAGTTCACCCTCTGTAGCTGCTATGCACAACTCTTCAAAATTGTGGTCGGTAATCTCTTTGAAATCCGAAAAATGTTTATACAGATGAAAAACCTCGTCAAAGCGGTTTAAAACCGGTTCGGCCTGAATATTTTCAAACGTATTGAACTCATCTTCAAGATCAGGATTTTGTGACAAAAAGAACAGAAGCTCGGCCGATTCGACCGGGTTGAGTTTTCCATCATAATAATCAATGATAAAAACCTCGTAATTATTTCTGTTAATTGTCATGGCTATATTTCTTATACTACTGTTTCTATGCTCCCAATATACTTTTTCAGGAACAACCGTCCACGAAAAATATAAACTTTTACCTGAGACTCGTTCAGATTGGTAATCTTCGCGATTTCATCGTACGAATACCCCTCGTAATCGCGCAAAAGAATAACCGATCGCTGAATCTCAGGAAGCTTTTTTAAAGCCTTGTGCAATATTTCAGATAAATCGGAATAGCTGCCTGAATGCGCAAATTCATCCGAAAAATTATCCTGATAACCGGTTTTTCGTTTTTCTTTTCTGAACATATCTACCATAATGTGATAGGCAGTGGTAAAAAGATACGATTTTGCCTTTTCTGGCGACACTTCTTCAAGCTTAGACCAGAGGCGGGCGAAGGATTCTTGTACAATATCCTTGGCGTCGTCTTCGCCATGCAGTGTTTTTAAAACAAACCGGTAAAGCCTGTCTGCATAATCATCAACACTTCTATTATATTCGGTTAAGGTCATCCGTAAAACAATTCATAGCTATGACGAACGAAGTTAAGAAAAGTTACAGGGATTAATTTAATTGCAGAATTATTGTAAAATGAAATTAACCTGCAGATTTAAGAAATATCATTTTCTCTACAAAAAAATGAAAAAAAACTTGACAAAAGGGGTAAAATATTTTATCTTTGACCAAACGTTCAATCAAAAAACAATGGCAAAAACCATTTTTTAATAAGCTAAATAATGACTGAATGGCAGTTTTAAATATAAATTATTCAGGTATGTCACCAAGGACTGAAGAACAATATAAGGAGATAAGAAACGAAAAGCGCATGCTGATCATGAATACAGCGCTCGAACTTTTTGCCTTGTATGGCTATGAAAGCACCACCATTAGTCAGATCGCAAAAAAAGCAGGTATTTCGAAAGGCCTGCTTTATAACTATTTTGAGAGTAAGGAGTACTTACTTGAAACCATTCTGAACAAAGGGATTGATGAGGTATTGGAAATTTTCGATCCGAACAAAGATGGTGTTCTTGAACCTTACGAAATGGAGTTTTTTATAAATGAGATATTTACAATAGTTAAAAACAACAGGGGTTTCTGGAGGCTTTATATGGCTATTTCATTGCAACCATCGGTTTTTAAACTCGTTGAAAAAAGAATTGAAGAATTGTATGAACCGATGATGAATTTAATGCTGGGATATTTTAAAAATTCAGGTTCAGTAAACCCCCTGATGGATGCCATTATTTTCGGCGCTTTACTTGACGGAATTACGTTAGATTATATCCTTAAACCTGAATTCTTCCCTATTGAAGACATTAAAAAAGAACTTATACACAGATTTTGCATTACTAAAAAAACGGTATCATGAAAAAAACATGTTTATATTTAATCGCATCTATATTACTAAGTATTAGTATTAATGCACAGGATGCAAGAGAAATTGTTAAGAAGGCAGATGCCAAAATGCGTGGTGAAGAATCCAGTTTTAGCATAATGAACATGCAGATTATCAGGCCTGCATGGGAAAGAACCATCTCTTTCAAAAGCTGGACAAAAGGAACAATATACTCACTTGCCATCATAACTTCCCCTGCCAAAGAGAAAGGGCAGGCATTTTTGAAACACGGCAACGAGATGTGGAACTGGAACCCTGTCATTAACCGCATGATAAAGCTTCCCCCGTCTATGCTTTCACAGGGCTGGATGGGGTCTGATTTTACCAATGACGACCTGCTGAACGAGTCATCGATAATTGTAGACTATAACCACACACTAAGGGGCAGCGAAACAATATCGGGTAAAGATTGCTTTGTCGTTCAGCTAATACCCAAAGATGATGCCGGGGTTGTTTGGGGAAAACTTATTTTGTGGATTACAAAAGATGATGACCTGCAACTTAAAGCCGAATACTACGATGAAGATAATTACCTCGTGAAAACCGAAACAGGAAGTGAAATCAGAAATATGAACGGGAGGGTAATACCTACCCGGTTTGAATTGGTCCCGGCAGATAAAAAAGACCATAAGACGGTAGTTACTCTGGAAGAGGTAAAATTCAACATCCCAATTCAGGAAAACTTTTTTTCACAGCAGAATATGAAACAGGTTAAATAAGATTGGATTATCTGTAATTGTAAAAATTGATATTATGAACTTATTAAAAATAGCCTGGCGAAATTTGTGGCGTAACCGGAGACGAACAATAATTACGGCCTCCTCTATTTTATTTGCAGTGTTTTTTGTAATACTCATGCGCTCATTTCAACTTGGTACCTATGGGCATATGATAAAGCTTTCAATTGAATCTTATATGGGTTTTCTGCAGATTCAGCATAAAGATTATCAGGATGATATGACAATAGATAACTCGTTTGAATACAATAACGGGCTAATCGGCCAGTTAGAAGATATGCCTGAGGTTAAAGCGGTTGTACCACGACTCGAAACGTTTGCACTCGCCTCAACAGGTAACCAGACGAAAGGAGTAGTTGTTGTTGGAGTTGACCCGGAAAGGGAAAGAAACCTGAGCAATCCCAACGGCAGGTTGGTGCAGTACAGGATTACCCCGGCAGCCATTGAAAAACTAAAAGAAAACGGGCTGCCGGAAAAACTGTTCAAGAAACTATCGGTATTGAAGAATAGTTCTTATATATCGGCCGATGGGCTTAGGGCAGGCCTTAAAATTTCTAATGCAGAGGCAGAAAAATACCTGCCTGGTATTCTTGAACCATCATTCTTTAAAAATAACCCGCTTAAGACTGGTGACGATGGTGTACTGGTGTCTGACCGCCTGGCAAAATTTCTTAAATTAAACCCTGGCGATACAATTATTCTGATGGGACAAGGATATCAGGGGGCTACTGCTGCCGGGCTTTACCCTGTAAGGGGCATTATTAAGATACCTGCCCCCGACCTCGACAACAAAATGATTTATATGGATATTAATAAAGCCCGTGAATTATATAACCTTGAAGGAAGGGTTACAACTATTGCCATCAATTTGTACGATAACTCCGACAAAAACATGCTGAAAACCAAAGATAAAATTCTGACAATCGTCGGAGATAACCATAAAACTGTTAAAACCTGGAAGGAATTCAATAAAGTGCTCTTGCAACAGATACAAAGCGATAACCAGTCGGGAAAACTAATTCTCGGGCTTCTTTATTTTATTGTCTTTTTCGGAATTTTTGGAACCGTTTTAATGATGGTCCATGAAAGGAAACGCGAGTTTGGCATACTTATATCCATTGGGATGAAAAAATACAAACTTGCTGTAATTACCATTTTTGAAATGATGTTTATGGGCCTTATTGGTGTAGTCTCAGGTATCGTGCTGAGTTTGCCGTTGCTGTATCTCGGGCATGAATATCCGATACGGTTTACCGGTGATCTGGCAAGAATTATGGAAGACATGGGTTTTGAAGCCATTATGCCACTCGAATGGGTTGACATGTATGTTTTTTGGCAGGGATTGATTGTTGCTTTCATGGTCATCCTTTCCTGTCTTTATCCTTTAAGAAAAGTTTTTACCCTAAAAGAAACAGAAGCCCTCAGGGCCTGATATCAACGTTTTAAAAACTATTGTTATGATCTGGTCAATTGCTTGGAAAAATATATGGCGCAGCAAAGTACGCAGCCTGGTGGTGATTTTCGCCGTAACGATCGGCATCTTCGGGGCTGTAATGCTTATCGGCATAATGCAGGGATGGATCAACCAAAGGGTTAGTGATGCATTGAACAATGAAGTATCTCATATACAAATACACCACCCCGAATTTCTACTGAATGAAGAAATGAAGTATGTAATTCCCGATTATCAGACTTTGGTTGACTCACTTGAAAATACAACCGGAATCGTGGCTTTTTCACCACGGGTTAAGATATTTGCCCTCGCGCAAACCGACTGGGCCTCTTCGGGATTAATTCTTAAAGGCGTAGACCCCGAAAGCGAAAAACTGGTCTCTAAAATTCATGAAAACCTTATAGAAGGCGGGTATTTTGATGATGATGCTGTTTTGCCTTCAATTGTTATCGGCAGTATGGCCGCAGAAAACTTAAAGTTGTTAAATTATGAAATTACCCCGGACAAGCTGCAAAAACCACAAATTATTGAGCTTGGTGAAGAAACTCTGAAGAATCTTCAGTCTCTTGAGGGTACCAGGTACCGGTCTGAGAAAGATTTCAGGGTTGCACTCAATTCAATACTTACTCCGGACGACTATAAAGAATTTGGTGATATGCTTGTCCCCTGTTTCTCATTTTACAGGCTAAGGGCTAAAATTACCGTTACAGCGCAAAACATGAATGGTGAACTGGTATATCTCACATACAGGGTTAAAGGAGTATATAAAACGAATAATACTGCCTTTGACGGAATAACAGCTTTTGTAAGGTCAGATAAATTAAAGGCAGAAACCGGCATGGCTGGAAACGATTACCACGAAATCGCCCTCTTGACAGAAAATAAAGATTTGGGGGTATCAATTGCCGGAAACCTCGCTGAGAAATTTCCAAAGCATGATATCATGTCGTGGAAAGAGCTATCCCCCGACCTTGCATTGTACAGCGACTATATGAAGTTCTTTGACCTTATATACGTGGGCATATTCCTGCTGGCGCTATCCTTTGGTATTATAAACACCATGCTGATGGCAGTACTTGAAAGGGTTAAAGAGCTCGGAATGCTGATGGCAATTGGAATGAATAAACTCAAAGTGTTTTTGATGATCATGCTTGAATCGGTATTCCTTACCATTACCGGAGCCATCGCGGGGATGCTATTCAGCGGGATAGTGCTCTCTTCACTCGCCAAAACCGGTATCAATCTGAGCATGTGGGCAGAAGGCCTTGAAGCCATTGGCTATTCGTCAGTTATTTATCCAAGCATTTCATTTGGTAACTATTTAGGCGTAATACTATTGGTAATAATTACCGGCATTTTGTCTTCATTATGGCCTGCCCGGAAAGCATTGAAACTTAACCCCGCAGAAGCTTTGCGCACTGAATAATCTGGACCTCATTAAACTATAAGAATATGAATGTAGTAGATATTAAAAATGTTGTTAAAATATACAACGATTCGGAAGTGAAAGTACATGCCGTAAACGGAATTTCGCTTACAATTGAAGAAGGCGAATTCACGGCCATTGTAGGCCCCTCGGGTTCGGGTAAAACCACTTTGCTCAACATGCTTGGGGGACTTGATCAGCCGACCACCGGCGAGATTTATTTAGGAGGAATGAATATTGGTACATTGAAAGGTTCAAAACTGATTGATTTCAGGCTGCACAACATCGGGTTTGTTTTTCAATCTTATAACCTGATCCCGGTACTTACAGCAAGAGAAAATGTGGAATTCATTATGCAGATGCAAAATGTGCCTGCAAAAATCAGGCAAGCCCGCACGCTTGAATTGCTGGAACAGGTGGGGCTTGGCGACAGGCTCGACAGCAGGCCTGCCAGATTATCAGGCGGTCAGCAGCAAAGGGTTGCTGTTGCCAGGGCGCTGGCTTCAAAACCCAAATTCATTCTTGCCGATGAACCCACTGCCAACCTCGATTCTAAAAGCACCGAAAACCTGCTTGATATCATGGAAAAGTTAAACCTGGAAGAAAAAATCACCTTTATTTTCTCAACCCACGATACCAGGGTTATGAAAAAGGCCAGACGGGTAATAACCATCGAAGATGGCAAAGTAATAAGCGATGAAAGAAAAAAAAGCTGACATCAACCATGAAGCAGTTAATTATTTTTCTTACCCTGCTATCGGGTTTTTCGGTTTCTTCCCGGGGGAATGAAAAGCCAAAACACTGGACGCTGAATGGTTATGTTACAAGTATGAATTCGGCAATTGTTATTGATACACTTAAAGATTACTGGATTACAGATTACCTGCTTCATAACCGGTTAAATTTTCACTGGTTTCCAAACCAGTCATTTTCTGTAAAATTAGAGTTGCGTAACAGGTTTATGTATGGCGACCAGATTAAGTCTGATCTTACAGGAGATTATCTTAAAAGCATTGAAAAAGACAAAGGAGTAGCAGATTTATCGGTGAATTTATTCAGCGGCAAATCATATGTCTTCAATAATATGATAGACAGGGCTTATGTTCTTTATTCTAAAGGAAAATTTGATGTAACTATAGGACGACAGCGAATAAACTGGGGACAAACATTCGTATGGAACCCGAACGATATTTTTAACACTTATTCGTTTTTTGATTTTGATTATGAAGAACGACCCGGCAGCGATGCTGTAAGGCTACAGTATTACCCGGGAATGACATCGGTTGCAGAACTGGCAGCCAAAGCCGACAGCGCAGGCAACTTAACTGTCGCAGGTTTATACCGTATAAACAAATTCGGGTATGACATACAGGTACTATCCGGAGTCTTAAACAGCGAAGATGTAATGATGGGGCTTGGCTGGTCGGGGAACATTAAAAATGTGGCTTTCAGGGGTGAAATGAGTTATTTTCATCCATATAAAAATTTTTCAGATACATCGGGGCTCTTTTTTGTGTCGACAGGGTTCGATTATTCTTTCGGTAACTCACTTTTTCTTCAGATTGAAGCCCTTTACAGCCAGCTGCCGAAAGGATCAAACATTACTGATTTTCTCAAGTTTTATTCAGGTCCGCTAAGTGTTAAAAACCTCTCTTTCACCGAACTCAGTTTCTTCGCCCAGGCCGGGTATCCGGTAAGTCCTTTGCTAAACCTTAATATTGCTGCAATGTATTTTCCCCGGCTAAAGGGTTTTTATGCAGGTCCGTCGTTTACTTACTCTTTTGCACAAAATCTTGATTTATCAATCTACTATCAGCTTTTCAGTGGAAAATTTGTGACAGATAGAAAGAGTTTTCACCTGGGATTTATGAGATTTAAATACAGTTTTACATTATAAAGAACATTAGACATATAACAAAGAAGGATTTTCGGAGATTGAAAAACACTAACAATCTCTAAATAACTCTTGGTTTTTAAAAAAAAAACCATTAATTTAATGCAAAGAAAACAAGTAACTGTATTTTAAACTCTCTATTATGAAAAGAACTCTGATTACTCACATTATTCTTATGGTTTCGGTATTTTCTTTTCTTGGCCTCACAGCAAATGAAGGAGAAAAAAAAGAAACTTTATACCCGAATTCAGTGAATAGCCATTCTGGTGATTTATATGAAGCGACTAATCCTGCGGATTCATTTACCGATACACTCAATTTTATGGGGCACTGGTACAATGAAGATAAACGTGAAGATTTTATTAGGGAATGGATTCAGGATTATCAAAAAGATAATCCTGAAGTATATATAAATTTGAAATTCAGTAACGAGATTTTAGGTAAGAAGACTAAATTCGAAACAGCCTGGTATATATACGAAATGATTCTTTACAATACCTATGCCTGGGATATTGTATGGATGGATGACAATATTTTCCAGCTGGTATCTGAAAACCTGTCAGACATTAACTGGGGCAGAGAGTATCTTGTTGACTTCTCAGAGTATAAAAAGTTTATAGAATCTCATAAGCCAGAAATCTTTGAAGACTCAACATATAAAAATTTAACCGGAGGGCAGTTTATTGGGCCAATGATAGAAGGATATTATGTTTTGTTGTGGTACAATAAGCAGCTTGCTGATAAAATGGGGTTAAATATTAAAGCCCACGGTATGACTTATGAAGATTTTCTGAATTATGTAAAAGAAATTTATTCGTACAATAAGGAACACAATACCAGTTATGCTGCCTTATACGAATCATATGACTGGAGGACTACTGGACAATACCTCTTTCAGCAACTTTTTAATTCGGCTGTAAATAATGAGAAAAATGGCACACCTCAAAAAAGCGAAGAAGAAATTAAAAATATTGCACTGCTTAAAACCCTTCAGGCATTCGAAGAATTAAGTAAATATAACCCGTTAATATCTTCTTACGATAAAAATCAGTGGTTTAATACACGCGACTATATGCTAAAAGACAGTTGTGTTTTTTATCTTGGAGGATCATGGATGTATAGTCATTTTCGTTCACTTGACAGTATTAATATGAAAAATATCGCGGCAGCAGAACTTCCTGTATTTTATCCGACCGATTCGTACCTTGGAGGCTATATACCTTCCTTTGCTGTTATGAATAATTCACCCCATCGTGATAGAGCTGTTGACTTCCTGCTTTATGTTTGTCAGCCAAAATATGCAGATAAATGGATACAATATACCCAGACACCTACAGGATTAAAGGGAAGCACCGATTCAACAAGTGATCGGATTGATGAGACTGAAAATATTAATGAATACCTGGAACGCACCTATAAAAGTAATATAAACTTCTCTGCCTATACCAAATACATTTTTGGTGAAAAGCAAAATATCACTCAAACCACTTTTTATGAGATATTGATTGATATACTAACCGGTAAAACAACCGCCCAGAAAGCCTATGATGATTTTAAAGCGATTAATGAGTATTAACCAATCAGAATAACAGTAAATAATTTCTATATTATTAAAATTTTGATACTTTATTGCTTAGTAAACTTTGCAGCAGAATTTATGTTTTCTGATGTTAAGTAAATCAAATACATGCCCGGCTGAAAATTCCCTGTTGAAATTTTTATGCTGGTTTGCGTAATATTATCTTTTTCAAAAACCAGTTTGCCGGTAATATCAAAAATTCGAATCATATCAATATTAAAAGCGCCATTTATATCAATGTATTCTGAACATGGATTGGGATAAACCGAATAATTGAGCTTATTAAAAGTATTAATTATGTTAACAATTACTTCCGCTTTCGAATTGTTTTTTACCGGTAAATTTGTTCTGGGAGCCAGAATAGCGCTATCAGTTGATGCCAACGTTCCTGTATAAGTAAGGAGGATTTCATTATTCTTAATAATATTATCACTCAATTCAATATTAATAATATTTTTATTACTTGAATCTACGGCTACGCTCGAAATCGCAATACTTTTTTTACTATCCTTATCAGTGATGGTAAACCCATAGAGATAGTTGGCAGGAATGTTCATTTCTTTACTGCAACTAACTTTTACCAACAAGCCTGATTCATCTGATTCTGCTGAAAGAATATTGGCTTCTTTTATTATATTCTGTTCTTTTCTTATTAATAAAACCCAGTCTGTTTCAGTATTCGGGGGTGTAAATAAAATTTGCTCATTATCTGCTGCTGTAAAAGCAGGAACTATGGTATCAGCCCCTGTAATTGCATTAATCCACTGATTGCTGTTATACTGGCCGGCTTTCAATTTCAGGTTAAAGGGTTTGCCATCGCATGAAAAAACGAGGTATTGCCTGCCTGGCTCGGTCAAACACCAAACATCGCGCTGGCTGGTATTGGACAAGAGAGAGTCGGCAGGACCCATCTTATAAAATTCTAACTTGTTGTTCATTACATGGGTCAGGATATCTATTTCATTTGCAGATTTGGCGTAGGAATTGATATCGCCAAAAAAGGGCAGGCCTTCCGGGCCAAAGGCCTTCAATTCATTTTCTCCTAAATGGCCGCACCAGTTAAAAGAAGCACCTGCGGTGACGCATGCCCATGCTGATTGCCGGAGGTCGTCCAAAGTAGCCTTTGTCCTGCTTTGCCAAAACCTTCTCCAAAGGGCATTTCCTTCGATCATGTAAACAGGCTTCCCTGTTACATAACCGGCCAGACATGCTTCGTGATGGGTCCAGGGTTCTTTCCAGTAAAGACGGTCTGTAGTTCTGTCCTGTGAAAACATATAGTGGTTTTCTATTGCTGCAAAATTGTATTCCGGGCGACTGTATTCATTTTGTCCCGGATGTTCGTCCTGGTAAGTCCTGAGATGGTCAAAAACATCATATTTCTTCACCAGACGGGCCCATCCCAGTTCATGGGATTCCCTGTCGCCAGGCACTTCCCAAACGAAGCTCCAACCGGCTATGTTTGCATAAGGGGCCAGGCGTGCCACTACATATTTTACATAAAAATCTTTTTCATTGGCGTTAAGGTTATCCCATGCCGAGGACCTGTTCTTGCTGCCATCAAAACCCAGAAACATGTGCAATCCAATGTTTTTGTCGTTCAGCCATGAAACGTGTTGTTCCATAAGTTGCCAAACGTTTAAGTTCATTGTACTTGAAGCTTTTCCTGATTCATACAGCAAAAGGTTATTGGTTGTCATGGCAGGGCCGTCATGATAATATTGTTCAAAGCAACAAAGCGATAATAACCAGTTGACCTGAAAATGGTTATAGCCCCTGTCGATCATGGGCTGATAGATGTTTTGCGAAATCCAGTCCAAAGGTTGTGCAATAGAACCATGCCCTGATTCGTAATATGATTTAAGCCATACCGGATCGGTGCCATTGTAGGCCAGCCATCTTGGATTTTCTTTATATGCCCGTAATATTCCTTTTCCTGCATTGGCCGAATCACATATAAACGAACCTTCCCCCCCTGTTGTAGTATCGCTCCACGACCATTTATAATTCCATTCACCAACTTCATTGGGGGTGAAACGAATTTTCCAAATGTTGCCTGTTTGCTTATCTCCTCCGCCATTACCATTACCGTCAAAAAAACCGTAAAAATCAGTAGTATCACCCGAAGGTGAAATATAGGTGCAGGTAAGCTGCACGTCACTAAACTTATTAGAATATACATTGTTGTTTTCTAACGATCGCTCAAAAGTCCGATAAAGGCCGATCTGAGTTTGGGTTTGTGCTTTAATAAAATTTATTATCGAAAAAAAAATAATTAAAAAAATCAGATTTCCAGTTTTCATATTTATTTAATTTACCTGCTATTTTATTACTAATCAAATTTTAAATATTTCAAAGAATTTTCAACAGCTTTAATGTTGCTAATTGTTGTGAGTTCTTGAAAAAGTCGAAAAATACAAATAAACTTTTAAACGCGCAAACTACAAGTATGCATTGTAATCTCATTGTTTACGAGATCCGCGATCGCAATGTTTCTAAAGGGTGAGTCTCCCGAATCAAGTTAGGGTAAATTCACATTTCGTCACTGTCCATCGAGATAAAAGTTGACGCGGGGTAGAAAATTTAATGTAACCAATTTACATCCAATGTTTTTATACACGTTATTGTGCAACGTAATATTTCATTTATTGCCTTTTATTAAATATGCTGTTCTTCTAAAATATAATTCGTCGTCTCTTAAAAATAGGTAATTCCGCAATTTTGAATCATGTTTACCTTTTTCTAATAAATCCTGAATTTTATGTATGTTTGATTCATCCTGCACTGCATGGTCAATATATTCATTTACCTTTAAGTCAACTTCGAGTTTAAAATCACCACTAATCTTGATTCCGTTGTTAATATACAAATTTGTAAAATCCCTTTCACTCAATGTTTTATTATGACTTAAATCAATTAATTTATCAAAAGTCTCAAAATAGTCATTGACATAATTATCTTCATATGACCTTATATCTTGAATACTAATCAATCCTCCTTTCTCACAGCATCTAATCATTTCTTTAAACACTTTGTCAGGTCTTGTAAAATGATGAAAAGCTGATTTACAAACAACTACTGAAAATGTATTATCCTTATAAGGAAGATTTTCAACATCATCGCAGTCAAATCCTATATTTTCAAGTCGAAATTCTTGAATCAAATTGTTAGCAATTTCAATCTCCTTATCAGAGATATCAATCCCCCGGGCTTGTTTAATCCTCTTAGCAATAAATATTGTGAATTCACCTGGTCCACAAGCTATATCTAATAATTTGTCAGAAGATTTTATATCGCAAAAATCAAAGTATCCATTTAAATACTCAACATTTTTCCCAATAGACCAATTTGCAAATTTCTCTGCTTGTTTATTAAATTGCTCTTTTACTAATTGATTTATCATGATTTTTACTTTATGGTTTCTGGTTTCTTTTTATGTTGCACACACGTTTTGCGGTATGAAACCTTGGGGATTTCGGAGCCATTTTACTATCAGGGTACAACGAACCTTGACGAGCGAACAGAAGCTCACTTAAACACCTCGTAACCTATGTTTTATGACCGCGTGTTAGATGCTGGCAGTTATTTAGTATTTATTTCTCTCAATCTATTTTTTGTATCTATGTAAACGTCTCTTATTTTCATCTCTTTCGTTAATTTCTCAAATTGCCCTCTATTCTTAAAGGCATAAATTAGAAATGTAATAATCCCTAAATCACTGTACAAATCTTTTAAATCAAAAACGAACAAAGGTTTAAGATAAATATAGTCAAGTGTTCCGTTTTTCCATATTATATTACCAATCAACGCACATAATACCGCAGACATCATAAATACAATCGATATATCAATCAGTTTTTTGCCGGCAGGTATAATATTACGAAAATAGGAAAAAAACATCGGGATAAAAATCCCAATCAGTATGTATAAAATAACATGTGGTATCAAACCGACATTTACCCCGAAATTTTTATTCAATAGTGTATTTATCCAACTATGCTTTACATTAAATGTTGGTTTAAACTCAAATAGAGATGGAATAATCTCAAAATGAATATCTCCGTATAAATCATGTATTAAAATCTTAATAGCTTGGTCAATAGTTATTAGAATCAAAACCCATACTATAATATTCTGTGTTTTCATATCAAATCGTTCTTAATCCAGCTCTATAATTCGAATAAACACCTCGCCCCCAATGTTTTATGACCGCGTGTTATGTTGCGTTAATTTTTTCAATATCTTTTTCGCTCTATTCTGTGTACTTTTCTTTTTCGAATCAAGTTGTAATTCAGCGTTTCTCATTATCAATTGCTGAGAGTCAGAATCCACTTTGTCGATTATGTTTAAAAACCCTTCTAAAATCCAGTCAATCTCATTTTCACCTGCCGTTTTAAGAGCATCATCAAGAATCGGTAAAACTTTGTTTGCGGTTTTATCAGATGTTGAACCAATCCGTCCGAGGTATAAATGTACTGCTCCAGATAAACAAACTCCTGCGTTTTCAGTCAGGTATTGTTTAGCATAATCAATGATGGATTCTGAATCTTTGGGGTTCAGTTTTGCACAATATCCGAAAACTTGCATTAACATCCACCTTGTCTGTGGTTCTTTTACTGTCAATGCAGGTTTTAGTTTATCCAATTGGTATGCTATTAAATCTGGTTGTTTCTCTGCAACTTTCTCTAAAATCTTTGCTGCACCTGCTCTAATACCTTTTGAATTTTGATTATCCAAGTCATATGAAACATAATCTATCGCTTGTTCTAATAATGACTTATCACCTTTTAAAACTTTCTCTGCTAATTCTTTTCCAAGTGCTGAAGAAACAGTTCCCTTATTGGTCTTTAATTGGTCAAGTAAATCCATAATCAATTATTTTTCCATCTTTCAAGTTTCGGAATACCCATTGTAAAAAATCCAGCCAAAAATCCAGGGAATCCCATTTCTTTCATTTTCCCTTTACAAAACTTTTTCATGTCATCTGCTGAAAAATCAGGTTGTGTGAATGCTCCGTCTTTGTAGCAATAACTGCAATACATAATACTTTTTGTGCCGTCTTTTTCAGTTCCTCCATTTTCAGGGTCTTTAGACAATGGCATTCCGCAACTTTGACAATTTTTATAAGTTTTCATAATCGGTTTAATTTAATAATTTCTCTGCGAAATTAAACTATTTTGTGTCAGCCCTATGTCAGTAGCTCGGTTTACTTGCTGCTAATCGGTCGGTGGGATGAAAACGTTGGGAGTTCGGAGCTGCGAACCTATCAACCGATATGAACTTTGCCAGCGAGTGAATACGCTTGCTCAACCACTTAATCACCAATGTTTTATGACCGATTGTTAGCAGCAGTTTATTTCATACTTGTCAATACCTTTTCCAAAATCAAATTAAATTCAGTCGGTTTTTCTATCATTGGATAATGTCCTGTTGCATAGATAGTTTGAACTTGAAAACTACTTTTACAATGATTCTTAAGTCCGGTTTCGTTTGTTGGAAAACCGTCACTGTTTATTAAGTATAACTTATAATTAAGCTGTTCCAGTCTTTGTGCATCGGTATAAGCATATTGCATTTGGTTCATAAATGTTCCATAGCCAATAACGGAATCGCAATTTGCAAAATCAGTTTTCACTCTGTCTTTCACTTCCTTTGAAGTTGTTGGGTGAAAAAGCATCAAATCAGCATATGCAGGTGCAGAATTTTTAAAATCGTTTTGCAGCATTTGAAAAAAGTCTGTCATTTGTTTCATCTGCTCTGGAGTAAATGAAACATCAATAAATTTGAAATTATCAACGCCTACAATTCCAACTATTTTGGGATTGTTGGTTAACGCTGTTTGCAACATTATTTCGCCAGCCATTGAATGTCCAATGATTACCACATTTTTTAGGTCCATTGTGTCAATAAATGCTGTTACATCATTGGCATATTCTTCAATATTATAATTTGTTCTTTCTGCTTTAGATTTGCCAAAACCGGGTAAGTCAATTGCGTATACATTGTAATT
>JAWOHT010000130.1:0-20017 GCA_046485045.1 Bacteroidales bacterium | reverse complement strand
AATGAATTTCTGTTTCTCATTCTGTGACGGCGTCCCTGTTGTTTCACAGGAATTTCTTCATTTTGCCTGATCACCACACTCTTATAATTTAACATGTTGCCGACTTTTACACCAAAGTATATAGTACGGGGTGACACCGGACCGTAAATATAGGCAGGGTCGCGGTTTTCACTTATATCAAAATCATTCTGGTACGAATTAAAAATGTTTTTAACTCCACCTGTAAATTCAACCGAAGTTCCATTCAGTTTAATACTGTAACTGAGTTTTGCCCCCAAATCAAAAAAGCTGTCCGATTTTCTGAGTTCCCCGTGAGGATTTGCGGTACCGAAATAGGGTACTAACATAGTTCCGGTGTATGTGCCCGTGGTCGAAAGGCATAAATTTTTATTTAAGTCACAGTCAATTACAATGTAACCGTAATTGTTGGGTGTTCGGTAAAACCTTTTCACAGGAAATTCTTCCTGCAGATTTTCATAAGTACTTTTCTGAATGGTAAAACCTGAAGTAAGGGTAAAATCTTTAGCAGGTTTTAGTTTTAGCTCTATATTGATACCTTGCACTAAAGCGCCATCTTTTGCATTTATCCGGTATTTGGTGTAAATGCCATCACTGAAGTTTGCAGAATCAATAAATGCGTTAACAAGCCTGGTGTAAAAACCTTCGAGAAGGAAACCCGTGAATACAGTGCCAATAAGTTTATTAAAATCAAAAGATGCCATAACACTTTGGCTTTTTTCCTGTTTAAGGTCTGTGGTATTTTTATGGACAACCTGGCGCGAGCGTGATGTTAATATATGCAGGTCTTCATCGAATATCTGGGGGGCACGGTAACCCTGCGAGTAACATAGGCGTGCCTGTAATTGTGGTAAAATATTATACATAAAACTTAAACGGGGACTGAGCACATTCCCCGACGCGAGTACCCCTTCATCTGCCAGGTTGTTGACTTTATAGCGGTCAAACCTGGCACCGGCTGCAAACTTAAATCTGTTAAGGCTGATATCGTACTGGACAAAAGCACCTGATGTGATCAGTGACTGGTCTGAAACTACCGTATTATTTGTGTGGGTATAATGAATAGTCGAATCGCTGAAGTTAATTACTGCATTTTCAAGGTCGCGATAACCTAATTTTTTGTCAAGCAGAAAATCTCCTGTATGTTCAATTCCAACGATAAAAGATGAAAAGTTATACCGGGTTTTATAATGCATCCCTGTGTTATATGAGTTATCTTTAGAATTGCCATAACCAATGAGTGATTTTCCGGCGCCATAATACGAATCGCGTTTCAGGAACTGTCCCGAGGCATATATTGTTAAGAGGTTATATTGCCTGAAATACCTTTCATATGTTATTCCTGCCACTTTCATGTTATGTTCCACAGCTTCGGCAACATCTCTTTCGTGAAGGGGATACTCCTGCAAATTGCCACCGTTTCTTTCTTCATTTATGGTAAAAAAATCAACCGAAAGCTTATCGCGGTAACCGAACCTGTGAAATAGCCTTGCCCCGAAAGTGAGGTTTTGGAGCGGCGCTATTTCTGCAAAACCATCATCATTGGCATCAAACATTTCACGTTCGCGGGAAAAGCCATATAACGAGATTCCCGATTTATGGTCATCCGAAACTATTGAGGTATTGAAATTAACAGAATAATCAGGTACCCATCCTCCTGAACCATCAACGCCAATGCCTGTTAACGCATAAGTGGCCCCGCCTTCATAAGAATTGATTTTCGGGTCTTTAAGGATTATGTTGATAGTTCCGGCTATTGCATTGCTGCCGAAAAGCGCTGAACCACCGCCACGAATAATTTCAACCTTTTCTATCATATTTGAAGGTATCAGTTCAAGTCCGTACACCCCGGCCAAACCACTAAATATGGGACGGCTGTTAATCAGTATCTGAGAGTAAGGCCCTTCCATACCATTCATACGAACCTGTGAAAATCCACAATTCTGACAGTTGTTTTCAAGACGCAGACCGGGCGAGAAGTTTAAACCTTCACCCAAAGTAACCGATTGGGTTGAGTTAAACAGTTTCGGAGAAATGGTATTGACAATTACAGGGGCTTCGGTCCTTTTTTGTTCTGAACGGTCGGCTGAAACAATTACTTCATCTATGTTTAGTACGTCCTGTTCAAGCTCAAATTTAGTTTCAATGGTTTTACCTGCTTCCAAAAATACAATTTGCTCTTTTGGCTTATAGCCCAGAATGCTCACAAAAACGGTTTGTTTACCGGTTGGAAGGTTTACAAGCTGATAATGACCTGTTTCGTCGGTAACTGTTCCAATAGTTGTACCTTTTAAACCTACAGTTGCAAAAGGAAGGTGCTTGCCGCAGCATACAACATGCCCGAAAATATTGGCATCTGTTATTGTTTTTTGAGAAAAACTTGTGAGTGTATATGAAGATAGTAATATGGTGATGATAAAATGAAAATTTTTCATAAAATGATTTGTTGATTATATATTTAAAGTATTAAATATGAGAATAATAGTTCGAATAATATCTGTGAAAACTATTTTCTGAATAAGAGAAAATTAACCAACTAAATTGCAGGAGGTGCCCTGCCATTCTGAAGATGTAAAATGAAGGGGTTATGAAATGGTGAGGAATGAATATAAAAATTTCTTACAGAATAAATAAAAGCAATGATAAACAAAAGAAAAATAGCCATATATAGAATATCGGCATGTTGAATATAAAAAAGTTGGTTGCCTGTGTGGCGATGAGATTTTGAAGGCTCCGAATCATTTGTTTTATCATATGGGTGTGCATGGACAAACACAGAGCCGGCTGCATTTGTGTGTACATGTATATTAATGCTTTTATTAATAACGATAACTACGGTAAGCAGAATAAGCAAGACCGCAACAGTACGAATAATGGTATTTTTATTATTGTTGTTCATGCGGGGTTAAAAGTAGAAACAAAATACCATATGTTCAATAACAATTTATGTGTATTTTTAATGGGATTTTTCCGTAAAAACAAATTTTTAACCGTGAAACTGTTAATCCCCGTCATTACTCAACTCATTCCTAAAACATCATGCTGCATATTGCGAAAGCTATGCAGGTGTATTATCAGCTTTTTGCCCGATTATTTGTTTTGCCACCTCAATAGCGTCACTGAATTTCTCAAAAACATTGGCTTTGCCAATTTGAAAGACAATTCGCTCTTTTTCAAGGTCTTGTCTTACATTGTCTTTAACTCCCGACAACATGACCTTGGTGCCGCTGGCCTGAATATTTTTAATGGCTTCCCTCAGGTTATGAATTCCTGTGGAATCAATAAAAGGCACATGTCTCATACGAATGATCAGAACTTTTGATTTATGCCCTATTGATTTCATGAGTTCACTATACTCCTTGGCAGAACCGAAAAAGAAAGGGCCGCTGACCTCGAAAATGCCAACTTGTTTCGGTATATCTGAATAGTTTTCTGTAAGGTCAATATCGGGTTCGGCAATAGAATATTTGCCTGCATCAGCCATGCGTTTCATAAACAACAGTGAAGAGAGTACCACACCTATTTCTATGGCAACAGTCAGGTCAACCAGTACGGTAAGAAAGAAGGTGGTAAGCAGCACAATAATGTCGAACTTAGAACCACGCAGTATAGAAACAAATGATTTCCATTCGCTCATATTGTAGGCAACCACAATAAGAATACCGGCAAGGCAGGCCATGGGAATTAGTTTGGCATATTTCCCAAAAAACAACATGATAAGCAAAAGGGTAATTGCATGAACTATACCTGCAATGGGTGTTCGTCCGCCGTTTTTTACATTGGTGGCAGTTCGTGCAATGGCTCCTGTAGCAGGGATACCACCAAAAAATGGTGTAACAATGTTGGCAATGCCCTGGGCAATTAATTCTGTATTTGAACGATGGGTGCTGCCAATCATTCCGTCTGAAACAACTGCCGAAAGTAATGATTCAATACCTCCAAGCAAGGCTATGGTAAGGGCCGGGCTCATATATTGCACTATGGTTTCGAATTGAATATGCGGAAGAGTGATTTTAAAACCCGATGGAATTTCACCAAAAACAGAACCGATGGTTGCAACATCTGTGCCTGTAAGATACACTCCGGCAGATACCAGAATAATGGCCAGGAAAGAACCGGGGATCTTTGAAGTTAACTTTTTAGAAAACAGCGTAATAAAAATGGTTATCAGACAGATTATTACCGACGTCAGGTTAATATTGCCGATGTTGTGGAAGTAAAAACCCCATTTTTCAATAAATTCGGAAGGTATGGCAGCGGTGAGGCCTAAGGCATCTTTTATCTGGATAGAAAAAATTACAAGGGCAATTCCACTGGTAAAACCAATGACCAGCGGGTGCGGTATGAATTTCAGCAGGGTGCCGAGCTTCAGCAGACCAAAGATTATTAATATAATGCCTGCCAAAACGGTAGAAATAATCAATCCGTCTATGCCATATTTTTGTACAATGGTATATACAATAATTACAAAAGCCCCCGTGGGGCCTCCTATCTGAACACGGCTTCCCCCGATAAGAGAAATGATGAAGCCTGCAATTATTGCCGTAACCAAACCTTTATCTGGTGAAACACCCGATGCTACTGCAAAAGCAATGGCAAGGGGCAATGCAACAATTCCAACTACAATTCCTGCGAAAATATCCGTGGTTAATTGTTTCCTTCCTAATAGATCATGTTGTACGAGACTGATAATCTTTGGTTTAAAGATGTATTTCATGGGTTAATAATATAATTCTTTTTTTCCGGGCAAACTATTATCAATCACGGGGACTAAGTAATTTATTAGCGTGAGGGCATGCCCAGATCATTTTATTTAATACAATTAAAAAAGTGAGCTAAGATAAATTGTTTAGTTGTATAAACTTATCAGTTGCCGTGTAAATTTAAATGGAATTCCGAATACAACTTCACCGGGCCCAATACCACCATGAATACGGGATTCGGGACATCCAAATGAAATACTAATGGTATTGCCGCTGTAACAACGTGAAAAAACATTTCCGCAAACTGATAATAACGAGTAGGGTGGCAGCATGGGCATGACTTCAAATTTTGCCTGACTGTGCATTATCCCGGTTATCTGTTCGGGTTTTAAATACATAATATAAAGGTCGGGATGTGAATCTTTCTCCGTTAACTCTGTAATTCCGAGATTTATATGGGTAATATTATTCAATACCGGGATTTGTGCAAGCACTTTGTAAATATACTTAATAGGAATACCGTTGTTTTTGGCTATGGTACTGGCAAGTGTGTTTTCATCCTTGTCAAAACCCATACACCTTCTGGCACCCGGGCAACCCAGGTTGTCTGTGTTAATCCTTACTGGGATGTTAAAAGAATGGAACACTGCCTCACAAAACTTCATTTTTTTTGTTGGCAGGTTAATGAATTCATTCACCTCACTATTGACTTTAACAGCAGTACATTTTGGTCCAAAGATTCGCTTTAGCTCCTGTATCATTTTATCATAATATTATTAATTATATGCCCATTTCAGATAAATGACCCCCCAGGTAAAACCACCGCCAAATGCGGAAAGTATTAGTTTGTCACCTTTTTTCAGTTCGTTTTCTTTTTCCCACAGGCACAAAGGTATGGTTGCGGCTGTGGTGTTTCCGTATCTGTGTATGTTAATCATTATCTTGTCTTTGGTGAGTCCCATGCGGCGCCCTACCGATTCTATTATTCTCATATTTGCCTGGTGGGGGACAAACCATGCGAGTTCCTCATTAGAAATATCGTGTTTCTTCATCATTTCCAAAGAGTTATCAGCCATTTTTGAAACAGCCGTTTTAAATACCGGCTGTCCATCCTGGAATAAAAAATGTTCTTTTGCGTCAACCGTGGCATGTGATGCAGGTTTATAAGACCCTCCGGCTTTTAAATAGAGAAAATCTTTACCCGATCCGTCTATCTGAAGATGATGGTCTATTATTCCCACATCTTCGGTGGTTACCTCTATCAGCATGGCAACTGCCGCATCGCCAAAGAGCACACATGTGGAACGATCGGTATAGTCGGTAATGGAAGACATTTTATCGGCTGCGACTATGATTACTTTTTTATTTCTTCCCGATTCGATAAACTGAGATGCTGTCTGCAATGCAAAGATAAAACCTGAACAGGCTGCACTGATATCGAATCCCCAGGCATTCTTAATACCGGCCTTTTCAGAAATTAAACAGGCAGTAGAAGGAAACATCATGTCGGGTGATATGGTAGCTACAACAATTAATTCGATACTATCGGGATTTGTACCTGTTTTTTTTAAAAGCTTCTTTACAGCTTCTGCTCCCATGTCTGATGTTGCAAGTCCTTCGCCCTTCAATATCCTTCTTTCTTTGATACCTACCCGTTGGGTTATCCATTCATCAGAGGTGTCTACCATCTTACTGAGTTCTTCATTGGTAAGAATATATTCAGGAAGAAATGCTTCTATTCCTGTAATTTTCGCTCGAAATCTTTCCATAAGTTATATAAATCTATCAGTTTTGTTTTCTTTGTTGTATCTGTATAATTATTTCTTTAAATGATTCCATTTCAAAACCATATCTTTTTTTTAACCTGCCGATTTTTTCTGTTGAGGATGATAACGGTATATTCAAAGCGTTTGTCAGCTCTTCAGCCCGAACAGAATATTTTATGGCAGCTTCTTGCAATGTCATATAGCCAAATATTTCAAGTTCGGAGTGTGCATGCACTTTTCCCGGCAACTGCCGGTTTTGTGTAATCCTCCTTGTTTTTAAGTCACGGTTTGCCTGTTTTGCCACCTGTGCTATTGTATCTTTTAGAACCACCTGTTGTGCAGGGGTAGGTGCTTCGATGCCCCTTTTGCGGGCATGTTGCCTTTCCAAAGCCACGACGTCGGGTTTTACAATGAACGGTCCCACTGTAAAAATCATAATAAAAGCAAGGATAAAAAAAATGAAAACACCACGGGCCATTTTTCGGGTGACCATCTTTTTGAAAATAACAGTTATAATTTTCCAGTGCAGGATGATATGCAGCAGGATGAAAAAAACAAACATGATACCGAGTACCAGGTGTATATCTCCCCATCCGTGCCGTGTGAGCCCCAGAAAATATAATTCATCGCTGCTGCTGTAAAGTAGGTTGCGTTTATAACCGGGAATAAGTGAATACTTTATCAGGAACCCAAGGGCTGTAATGGCCACTAACAATATCATCAATATGGCATCAATTGTCAAGTTAAGTCTTAATTTATCTTTTCCGGAAATCATTTATAAAATAGTATTATCAGAAATCAAACCTTTTGTCAGACTTTTGGGATGAAAAACGATGTTTTGAGCCGGCCAACCATCCCATCCGGATATTTTCAGCCACATCAAAGTCCGGTATGTAGGGCTTTATATCAAGAAGCGGAGTGCCATTTATAATATCCAAATTTTCTAAATACATAACATTTTCATTACTGTCAAATGGTGAATGGATAATGCCAATGGTCTTAAATGTGAATGCTTTCATAGAAACAGGTTTATTTTTATGTTCCGGACTGCATTAATCATTTATCACAAAATCAGTTTTTTTAATTCATTGATTATTAATTTTATATTATATCTTTTATTTCAAACATGTTTCCACTTTTATCCCATATAAAATAGGTGTTATGACTGACATTTTGCTTAACATATGTTTTATAGCCGCGATCAAGGGCATTATGATAAGTAATTTCTGCTTTCCAATATGCAAGGCAAACATGCGCAAATAGTTTATTCTCTTTTTCTTCGCAGACAAATAATTCAAAATCAGTGTTCTGATGGTTCATGAAGAAAACATCGGTTGATCCTTTCAGGTTAAAAATATTCAAGGAATTTTCTTCACTGAGTGAATATTTATTTTTATTATTGAAAAGCAAAACACCTTCGTAGAAGTTCTCAATTTCTTCCGGGTTATTTATTGTAAGCGCAATATGTTGTAACATTTTTATTAAAAATTAAAGGCTCAAAATTAAATGAACTTTTGTTCATATTAAAATTATTTAAACTAATTTTGAATAAAAATAATTTATGAAGATATCGGTACTGGTTGATAACATTGCCGGAGGTAAAACCGAAGCCGAGCATGGCTTGTCTTACCTGGTTGAACACCAGAATAAAAAGGTGCTTTTTGATACAGGTCAAAGCAGTCTGTTCCTTAAGAATGCGGCAACAATGGGGGCAGACCTCTCAAACCTTGAAGCAATTGTGCTTAGCCACGGTCATTTCGACCATGGCAACGGTCTTGAATATCTTTCGGGGGGCAGGTTGATTTGTCACCCGGGGTGTTTTGTCAAACGTTACAGGAAAGCAGACCATGCGTATATCGGATTGAAAGAGACCAAAGCATTGCTCGAAGCTAAGTTCGATCTAACTGCCACCATGGAGCCTTTAAGAATTTTTGATGGTTTGTACTTTTTGGGAGAGGTGCCGCGCGTTACCGATTTTGAATCAAAATCAACATCTTTTGTTTTAGATAGCGACATTCCCGATTTTGTTATGGACGACAGCGCCATTGCGATTATGCTTGAACAAGGACTTTTTGTAGTGACCGGATGCGGGCATTCAGGGATTGTCAATACCCTTGAACACGCCAGAACAGTCACGGGTGAAAGCAGGATTTACGGTATCATGGGTGGGTTTCACCTGAAGAAAGCAGACAGGCAGACTGCGGAGACCATAGACTATCTGAAGAAAAACAACGTTCAACACGTGTTGCCTTCGCATTGCACCGAATTACCCGCATTATCGGAGTTTTACAGGGAATTTGATTTCAATATGGTTAAGACTGGTAACATTCTGAATTTCTGATTTTTTTCATATGCCTGAATTTATTTTGCCGACATTTAAGCAGACATTGATGATAACAGCCTTTGTATTGTTTATGATGGTTGTAATTGAATATATTAATGTACAGAGTAAAAACATATGGTCTGATAAATTACAGAAATCACCTTATCTGCAGATTATTATTGCAGCTTTTCTCGGTATTGTTCCGGGGTGTATGGGGGCCTTTACGGTTGTATCTTTATATGCACATCGTATGATGGGTCTGGCTGGGCTTGTTACCGTAATGATTGCTACCTCAGGTGATGAAGCGTTTGTTATGTTCGCTCTCTTTCCCGGTAAAGCACTTTTGCTGCATGCGCTTTTATTTATAATTGCCGTTATTATCGGTATGGTTGTAAATTACTTTACATCCCATAAAAAGAAAACTGTTATACCTTTTGGGTTTATAATTCATGAAAAGGATTATTGTAAATGTTTTGTCAGGCAAAAAATATTGCCGCAGCTCAGGAACATATTATTTGAAAGGGCTGCTTTGCTTATTGTAACATCGCTGTTTATCTTTTTTCTTATCAATGGCCAAATAGGACCTGCTGCCTGGAACTGGAAGAAAATTACATTTTTAGCCGGAAACACATTCCTGCTATTTGTTTTCTTAACTGTACCCGATCACTTTTTAAAAGAGCATTTGTATCAGCATATTATCAGAAAACATCTTCTGAGGATTTTTTTATGGACCTTGGGTGCATTTATTGCCCTTCATTTCATTCAATCAAGCCTTGTATTGAACAATATCATGGAAAACAATCGGTATCTGATAATGCTTATTGCAATATTGCTTGGAATAATTCCTGAATCGGGGCCACATCTTATTTTTGTCACCTTGTTTTCTCAAAACCAATTGCCTTTTAGCATCCTGTTTGCAAATTCAATTGTGCAGGACGGACATGGAATGTTGCCCCTTTTAGCCGAATCGCGCAAAGATTTCATAAAAGTCAAAGCAATAAATTTGGTGGTTGGGCTTATTGTGGGATATACATTATTAATGATTGGGCTATAGAATTATTATTCAACAATCGAAATCCAAGTACATAAATCAAAGATGTACAGGACAAAAGTCAACTGCGCTAATATATTATCTATAACAACCTGATAAGTATTACAATAATCTACGGAGTCTTAGGATAGTGATAAAAAAGTGAAAAAAAACATTTATAGTGAACATATGTTCATTTATTTTACTATTTTTGTATCAGTAAAACAAAATAATAATAATATGAAGATTGCAATACCTGCTTCCACAGATAAGACCGACGGCATGTTGGACGACCGTTTCGGACGTTGTCCCTATTTTTGTTTTTACAACACCGAAACCGGACTTATTGATTTTAAGGAAAATAACCATCAGAACGGAGCGGGTGGGGTAGGGCCGCAGGTGTCGGAGTTTTTGGCCGCCAACGGGGTAAACAGAGTCTATGCTGTAGAGGTTGGCCCTAAGGCCAAAGGCGTTCTGGATAAGTTAAACATACTGGTTCAAACAATCAGCCACGGACAAACAATAAAACAAATCATAGATTCAATAAATCATTAAGTCAATAAATTAACAAATTAAAAAATAATAATTATGCCATCAGGAGACCGTACCGGACCAATGGGACAAGGTTCCAGAACCGGGAGAGCATTAGGCTTATGTACAGGAAATGATTCGCCGGGATACACAAAAGAATTTGGCGGAGGCATGGGCAGAGGTTTAGGTAATGGACGTCGTGCCGGAATGGGCAGAGGACAGGGGATGGGTAAAGGCCGGGGAATGGGCAGAGGCCGGTCTTTTGGATTGCCTTTTTCCGGTTTGTCAAATACTTCTCCGTTACCTGCGGATGCAAACAGGGAGGATGAAATTAATATGTTAAAGTCCCAGTCAGTAGCATTATACCAGACACAGAAAGATATTGAAAAGAGACTTGAAGAGCTGGAGAATAAAAACAAATGATGTACGTAAAATCAAAACAACAATGAAGTATAAAGTAGCTATTCCTGTAAGCAACAATTGTCTATGCCAGCATTTCGGGCATTGTGAAAATTTTGCTGTTCTTGAAACCGAGAATAACAATATCTTAAACGAAATATATTTTAAGCCGCCTCCCCATGAGCCTGGAGTTTTGCCTGCCTGGCTTGCTTCTCTGGGAGTAACCCATATTCTCGCAGGAGGTATGGGACAACGTGCCATTTCTTTGTTCAACGGGCAGAACATAAAAGTTATTACCGGAGTACAGGAAAATCCGGCAAGACAAATAGTGGAGGACTTCCTGAATAATAATCTTGAATCAGGTGTAAATACCTGCGACCATTAATAAGAAATGCATACCAATTGTGTCAAATGCCTTATTCTTCAGGCAAATAAATTATTGGAGAAACACCGCATACATGATGATGATGCACGTGATATTATTGTTCGTTTCAGGCTTTTTATTGATGAACATAAAAACAATAACCTCACAGCGCCGGAGGCTGCATGCCTTTTGCACAGAATGGTAAAAAAGGTTACAAACACCAATGATCTTTATGCCAAAGAAAAGAAAGATTATAACAACCTGATGTTAAGTTTTGAAGAGAATACCAGAGATATCATTTTCAGGTCTGAAAACCCTTTCCGTACGGCATTAAGATATGCGCTTGCCGGTAATATCATTGATTTTGGCCCCCCCGAACCCTTTGATGTTTTTAAAGCGCTTTCGGAAGCCGCTCATTTACAACCGGCTATTGACCATTCTGCTTTATTATTAGATGAACTAAAGAAAGCATCCACCGTTTTATATCTCGGTGACAACGCGGGTGAAATTGTCCTTGATAAGCTTTTTATCGAAACCATCAACCACCCAAACCTATGGTTTGCTGTGCGCGGGGGTAATGTTCTCAACGATATCACGCTTGTTGACGCTAAAAAGGTTGGAATAGACAAACTTGCCCATATAATATCAAACGGTTACGATGCCCCTTCCACCATTCTTGACCGTTGTTCTGCAGAATTCAGGAGTAAATTTGAAGAGGCCGATATCATTATTTCCAAAGGCCAGGGAAACCTCGAAGGATTGATTGGTAATACTGATAAAAAAATATTCTTTCTCCTTATGGTAAAATGCAATGTAATTGCAGAGATGATCGGGGTGAAAGAAAAAAGCACAGTGGCCTTCCTTAACCAGAAAGTTGTTTCAATGGCTGAAAATCATTCTTTAGATTTTAATCGGTATACCGTATTAATGAATTAACCGCAAATACTTTTTTTTAAATGAACATTGCTATTACAAGCGGTAAAGGAGGTACCGGAAAAACCACAGTCAGTACAGGGCTTTTTCTTATACTTACCAAATACCTTAAATACAATGTACAGCTTTTAGATTGTGATGTGGAAGAACCCAATTGCCACGTTTTTATTAAGGCATCAGAAACGGCAGTTTTCCCGGTGCATCTGTCAATTCCTGAAATTCAGGCAGAAAAGTGTACTTTTTGCGGTAAGTGCAAGGCTGCATGTGCATTTAATGCCATCGTGATGTTGCCTCCGGCAAAGTTTATTGAGGTTTCCAAAGACTTGTGCCACGGCTGTGGCGCATGTACTTATGTTTGTCACGAAGGGGCAATTGTTGAGCATAAAGAAGAGATAGGTATAATAACACATTTTGATTATTTCACAAAAGGTGAGTTTATTGAAGGAAGGATGAATGTGGGAAAAGCCTTGCAGACACATGTTATCAGAGAAACAATCAACCACGCGGAGAACAGGTCGGTTGTTTTGTTCGATTCACCCCCCGGAACCTCATGTCCTGTTATTGCAACTGTTTCAAAGGCCGATTATGTGATTATGGTTACCGAACCGACACCTTTTGGGTTGCATGACCTGAAGCTGATGGTTGAAACCGTTAAACAGCTTGGTAAAAGGCACGGTATAATTATCAATAAGGCCGGATTGAACTATAAACCTTTGTATGATTATATTCATCAGAACAATATTCCTTTAATAGCCGAGATACCTTTCAGTAAGGAGTTGGCCGCAGCTTATTCAAACGGAAAAATTATAGCCGAGTCAGGCAACGAGCTAAAATCGGTTTTTCAGGATATCATTCATAAAATACTAAATGGACAAGTTGGTTGAAATAGTGATATTAAGCGGTAAGGGCGGTACCGGCAAGACTTTCGTAACATCAGCTTTGGCTTCACTCGCCGAAAATGCTGTTTTTACAGATTGTGATGTTGACGCTGCCGATTTACACCTCGTGTTAACTCCCGCTATATATAACACCGAAGATTTTTCGAGTGGTTCAAAGGCAATAGTTGACCAGAATAACTGTACCTCGTGCGGATTATGCATAGACCTGTGCCGGTATCGGGCGATTGATATTAAAGATAACCAGTTTAAAATTAATGAGTTTGCCTGTGAAGGATGTGGACTGTGCGCGATCGCGTGCCCCGCAGGTGCCATTCAGGTTGTTAATTACAGCAACAATAAGATTTATCATGCCAATACACGCTTCGGCCCTATGGTATATGGTAAACTTGGTATTGCAGAAGAAAATTCAGGCCGGCTCGTTTCCCGGATCAGGCAATATGCCAAAGAACTGGCAGGGCAAAAAGGCGCAGATTATATTATCACCGACGGTCCTCCCGGTATAGGCTGTCCTGTTATATCTTCGGTTACAGGCGCCGATCTTGTAATTGCAGTCACCGAACCTACCCTTTCTGGATGGCACGACCTCAAAAGGCTTATTGAGCTTGTGAACGGTTTTCAAACCCCTGTTAAGGTCATTATAAATAAATTCGATCTGAACAAGGAGATGTCCGCTACCATTGAACAAAAGCTTATTGAGCATAGCATTGAAATTATTGGAAAAATACCCTATGATGAAAGTATTATATATGCACTTATAGAGGGTAGCACAATAAAGGAATTTAATCCGGATGGTGAAGTGGCAAAACATTTTATTGAAATATGGAATCACATAAAAACAAAAATCTATGAACCCGACAGCATTTGAAAAAATTATTCTTCCCGAAGTAAAAAACATAATTGTTGTGGCCTCCGGAAAAGGAGGGGTTGGAAAATCCACCATTGCCGCCAACCTCGCAGTGACGCTGGCAAGGCAGGGTTTCAAAACGGCGCTGGCCGATGCCGATTTATATGGTCCGTCTATTCCAATGATGTTTGGTGTTCAAAATGAGAAACCTGCAGGTGGCAAAAAAAATGGAAAGGAGGTGATGTACCCGGTAGAAAAATTCGGGGTAAAACTGGTATCTATCGGTTTTTTTGTATCTCCGGGGCAATCGCTGATTTGGAGAGGACCGCTGGCCTCAAATACAATGACACAGTTTTTCAGGGATACCGAATGGGGAGAAACAGATTTTATGATTGTTGACTTTCCCCCGGGGACAGGAGATATTCAGCTTACAACCATTCAAAAACTCAATATTTCAGGAGCAATTATTGTTACCACACCGCAGGATGTTGCAGTAGCCGATGCACGAAAAGCCGCTGCCATGTTTGCCAACCGCGACCTGAATGTGCCCATAACAGGTGTTGTTGAAAATATGTCGTGGTTTACGCCTGCTAAACACCCGGATGAAAAATATTTTCTCTTTGGAAAGGGCGGTGGTGAGAAACTGGCAGAGGAATTTAATACTCAACTACTGGGACAGATACCATTTGTGATGGAAATAGGAGAAGTATCTGATAACGGACGTACAATCTATAACCAACCCAACAATGAGGTTGTGAAAGTTTTTGACATGATTTCAAATAAAGTTGTTGAATCAGTTCATGTTAAAGTATGATTGCTTTTGGCCCCATACCATCACGACGACTTGGCAGGAGTTTGGGAATAAACAATATAGCATCAGGAAAATCCTGCTCTTATGGGTGTGTTTATTGCCAGGTTGGTGAAACCTTAAAGAACAATATAGAAAGACAATCATTTTATGAACCCGGAGTGTTGGTTGATTCGGTTGGTAACCATCTGAATAAGCTTGACAAAGAACACAGACCGGATTATCTTACCTTTGTGGCCAATGGTGAACCAACACTTGATATCAACCTCGGTACGGAAATTAAGGAGCTGAAAAAATTCGGTATTCCGATAGCCGTGATTACCAATGCATCCCTTTTGTATCTTGAAGAAGTAAGGGATGACCTCATGTATGCCGATTGGGTTTCGGTAAAAATTGATTCGGCAGATGAAAAAGCCTGGAAACAGATTAACCGTCCGCACGGGACATTGGAATTAAAGAGAATTTTAGATGGGATCAAAACCTTTTCTGTTGAATATAAGGGCAAATTCAACACCGAGACAATGCTTGTGGCCAATTACAATGATTCTGCCTGGCAAATAGCTAAAACTGCTGCCTTTATTGCAGCGCTTAAACCTGGTACTGCTTTCTTGTCATTGCCTATTCGTCCCCCGGCTGCCAAAGGCATACAACCGGCAGATGAGGTTAAACTGGCAATGGCATGGCAGGTATACAAAGATGCCGACATCAATACTGAGCTACTCGCAGGTTTTGAAGGAACCGATACCGGTTTTACCGGCAATGCATACGAAGACATATTAAATATTGCTTCGGTGCATCCCATTCGCGAGGATACGATGGCCGCTTTGCTTAAAAATGAGCATGCCACAGGTTCGGTTGTTCATTCGCTAATATCACAGGGTTTGATAAAGAAAGTGAAACATAATGGCATGGCTTATTATGTGCGAAGTTACAAAGTGTAAATAAATGGGTATCCAATTATTAATCAATAAATATTAAAATTATGCCACAAATGAACGGAAAAGGTCCTGAAGGCAAAGGCCCCGGAACGGGCAGGGGATTAGGCAAATGCCGCAAAGGCCCGAAAGATAACGACAGAGATACATTAGGCCGGGGGATGGGTAAACGCCGCAAGGCAGAGGGAGATGGTGAAGGCAGAGGGAAAAGGCTGAATTACGGCCCTCAAAACTGAAAATCTATTGATAGACCAGGTGTAACCCCCATTTTTGTACCAGGCTGAATTCAATTCAGGTGCTGATATCGGGGTGGGATAAGATGTGCTTACTATTGATTATTGTAAAAAAACCTTTTTCGTCAGAATACTACTTCTATCAGAAAGCTTAAGTACAATAAGATATTGTCCGCCTCGTAAGTTATTTTCCGGCTTCCAGACGAATTCATTTTCGAAATATTTACAATAAGAAACAAGCTTGCCATCTATGCTGAAAATCAGCAGTTCGGGCAACGATGATGTTGTAAGGTTTGTTGAAAAACGAATTAAATAACTATCGTTAATTTTGTTTACAGTTAAAATTGCATCCTGAGCGGTGTAAATTAAAGCATCTGTATGAATTTCCGGAATTAGCGTTCTAATATCAGGAAGATTCCCGATGGAGTCGCGTTTTGCGGCAATGGCTATTGCAGGTGTAATTGTGGGATAGGAAAATACTTCCCCGGCCTTCTGTATTCCGTCACCAAAGTCACCCCCTTTATTGTTCCAGGCACCACAGTTGGTGCAAGTAATCTCAGTAGAAGGATTGTTATTTCGGTGGAATCCCCTGCTCGGATTTCCAAAAGCAAAACAGTATTCAAGTACATGGGGCGTAGTATTCGCAACAAGATACTCTTCATAGCTTGAAAAATTGCCTCTTTTATTCCACGATGAAGTTATCGCACGGATACCCCCCAGCTTAAAACCATTCCCATCACTGTTGGTTTTCGACTTGGTTGGATGTTTGGCAGCAATTGACCAGCACCCTTTTAAAGTTACAATTGATTGTGCATCGTAAAAATCCCAGTTATCGTCACAATTATACCATGCCCTGCAACCTTCGAATGAGTTACCCGGACCTATGATTAGTTTAGCTGCAAAACCATCAGCATCTTCTGCCGAGTTATCAGCGTTCATATAAGAATCGCAATTCAGGACTATGTTGTAAGAAGGTGTCAGGCTATTTGTTGAATTAATTTGCAAGCCTGTATCACCATTATCATGAAGGGCAAGCAATTCCAGTGTATTGTATGATCCATTTACATTCAATCCGTTATCGGCGGCCCCAAAAATTTCGAGATAGCGTAAGTGCCAGTAATCAGCATCAAGTTGAATTCCTCTGATTTCACTGGAGTGATTTACACCTGTGAAATCAAGTATTGGACGGGAACCACCCGGGATCCCGCAAATACGGTATGGTTTGGAGGAGGTTCCATCTAAACTCCTTTGAATGATAACGGTTTCAGTAAATTTATGGACGCCTTCAGTCATCCAAATCGTCACATCAGGTTTCGCCTTATCAATTGCAAGCTGAAGGCTTAAAAGAGGGCTCTCTTTTGTGCCGCTATTGGCATCGTTTCCGTTGGGCGAAACCCAAATATCACCAACTTTAGGTGTTGGCCCTCCCTTCTTAATTTCGATGGGAGGAGTGATTGTTGAATCTGCAATGGGCTGTGCGATAGTGATTAATGGTATTGTCAACGCCGTCAGGATCATCAATGTCATAAAAAACATTTTGCTTTTTATCATGATGTTTTGATAATTTGGCTGGTTATAATTTCGATTTTAGAGTTGCATAATTTTGGAAAATATAAAGCGGGATTTAAATTCACTGTATTCAATTCATGTTTCAATACTTACAATTTCTTTGTTAAAAATGACCTGCCTGTATTGTCGTTAGAGACCTGTAATACATCATTCTATTATTGCTGCTTAAGCAATAATTTCTTTGTTTCAATATATTTTCCAACACGTAATTGATAGATATAAACACCATTGGATAATATGCTTCCATTAAATTCTTCTTCATGTTTGCCAGCAGTTTTTAATCCGTCAACCAATACAGCAACCTCCCTGCCATAAATGTCGAATACTTTAAGGGTTGTGTAACAAGCACTAGCTATTTCGAATCGGATTGTTGTCAGTGCATTAAAAGGATTTGGATAGTTTTGATGAAGATAAAATCCGCCTGAATTTGGAGTTGAAATACTTGAGGGATCAGTGATAATTGGTTTATCCGGTAATAATCCTGTTGTGTCATCTAATCGTACCGTATATTTTTCAACAATACTGTTTAAATATTCTTCGAGTTTGGTATACCCGTTATCACCTATAAGATTCCGGTCCGATGCATCATTAGGGTCTAAAATGTTTGCAAGTTCCCATTCATTTGGCATTCCATCATGGTCATCGTCGGCTGGTGCCGGAAGTGAATTTAAAAGAGGCCAGGCCCCTTCGGGCTGGTCATCAATCGAATCAATAAAATGTCCGGTTTTGTTTAAAACATCGTTAACAATGCGACGATCAATAGTATCACGCTTAGGGAAACTTGCCCCGGCATACGCAAGAACTTCTGTTTTTGCCTGTGCAGGGGTTGTTGTACGAACCGGTTCCATTTTAACAGGTAAAGAAGAACGTTCTTTGTATGCCGCGACCTGTTCGGGGGTAAAATTCTGGAAACGGACCAAGCTATATTGATCATCCGGTACTATACCGTCATAAGAATTCTTGTCAAAAAATCCATAGCATATCAGGCAATTTTCTCTGAAAGAGTCGGTGTATTTTCCCGATTGATCCGATTCGGGGCCGGGAATATAAACATTACCTACAAAATTGTAACGGCACATGTGATCAGTATCGTCATTGTATCCGGGTTTTTTACCTTGCCAATTGTAAACAACATTGTTTCTGAAGTCGAAATGCAATCCCTCGGGGTCTTTTTCAACTGAATTATAATTTCCGGGACGTGGATTTCTCCCCAGGTTATGTGCATAAAGATTGTGATGAAATGATTTTTTGTCGCCATAATCGCCCCGAATAAGCGAACCATAGCTATGCCCGCCTCCAAGCAGGAGCCCTTCGCTTATAATGCACCATTGTACAGTGACATTTGTATTGGTTTCACGGCAGGAGATGCCTTCATCGCGGGCGAATGATGCACTAACATGATCGATAATAATGTTCTGGCAGTTTGGGCCACCGGCAATATCAACAGCGTCGCCATCGGCGTTTGGCGCTCCGGCATCAACTCTAACGCGCAGGTATCTTATGATAACATTGGAAACATCTCCGATTTTAATACGACCTTTAATGCAAATACCATCGCCGGGAGCAGTTTGTCCGGCAATAGTGGTATTTGATCGTGGTTCAAGCAGGACATTGCCCAATTCAATTGTTCCTGATACACGAAAAACAATTGTTCTATTTGGCTGGCTTACCGCATCTACTATTGACCCTGTCCCGCTGTTAGAAAGGTTGGTCACTTCGTATACCGAACCACCACGGCCTCCTTTTGCGAATCTGCCACTTCCTTCGGCAGTTGGAAAGGCAAGTTGCTGGCTTTTTCCTGAAAAAGTAACTAAAGTAAACAATAGCACAACTGTTATCTTACAAATCTTTTTGTAATGTGCATCATTTTTTTGTCTTCGCTAATGTTATTCTATTTGAAATATGTCAATTTCTGAACTTGCACGTCATTTCCAATAGTTATTTTGCAGAAGTAAACTCCTGATTGCAGCATACAGCCTACTCCTCCAGCCACCTTCCATGTTATTGTATGAATACCAGGACCATAAATCTGGTTTGAAATATTTCGAACTATAGCTCCGTTAATGTCAATTATATTTATTACCACTTTGGTTTCAGCAGGAATGTTAATGTCAAAATTTACCTCATCTTTAAACGGATTTGGATAAATTTTTGCCATTCCGCTAATGGAATTCATTTCATTAACTGCAGTAGGAATATAAGAAACCTCTGAAGAATATTGAGATTCATTGGAAGCATTAAATGCTTTTACCCTGTATATGTATTCATTCTTCAGGTTTGCACTGCTGTCAATAAGAAAAATGGAATTGGCATTTACCGAATCCAATACTGAAAACGCGTTCCCGGGTATAGCGCGTTCAATGATATAACCGTCTTCACCAAGAAAATGATCAGCCCAGGTAATTTTTATATAATTATCGCTTTTAACAATTAATGCAATGCCCTCAACCTTATTTGTAAATTCAATACTATTCAAATATTTTTCCAACATGGTATAGCCATCAGCAGCAATATTATTCCTGTCGGCAGCATTATTTGTATCCAGGCCATTGGCAATTTCCCAGTCATTTGGCATACCATCTTGGTCAGTATCGGTTGGTGCAGGAAGAGAGTTCAATGTTGGAAATGCTTCACCAGGGATATTTGCAAGAGTTAACGGTAC
>JAWOHT010000083.1:0-12284 GCA_046485045.1 Bacteroidales bacterium | reverse complement strand
ATAGCTCTTTGGGTATAAATCAGATGTACATTCCACATAGGGCCATCATTAAAGGTCACATCTTCGACCAACACATCTTCACATTCATAAAAAACCGCGAAGTTTGGACGCATTCCTTCTACTCCGGCTCCTTTCCCAAAGCTTCTCTTTGATAATGGCACCTGTGTTGCAATAGCCCGGGGCTGGGTTTTCCGGGTATCCCACCAGTGTTGTCCCAATCCATCCAGGATTCCTTTTCCAGTAAGAGCAACATTTTTAACTCTAAATGCATAAATAAGTGGAGAGTAATTATAGGCCTCAACCCCTTCATGACGTTGCCTGACTACTGGTAAATAATCCTCTTTGTCTTCACTAAAATAAACAGTTGCTCCATCAGCCACATGCAAATTTATATTGCTTTGAAGATGAATTGGCCCTGTGTACCAATTGCCCTTGGGAATTATTACCTTACCCCCACCCTGATTAGCAGCAGTCTCTATCGCTCTGTGAATGGCATCCGTGCATTTAATATTTCTGTCACTTCCCATTTCAACAGCACCAAAATCCCGAATATTAAAACTTCTGTCCGGGAAATTGGGTCTTTGCAGTTGTGGCATAAAAAAAGGAGCTTTTATCGGGGCTATTTCGTAAGGGATATTCTCTCTATATTCTGCCTGAGCAAGCATCTGTGGACAAAAAATAAATTTCATCAAAAACAGAAACCCAACCACTTTAAAATAATATTTAATGTTCTTCTTCATAATAAATCATTTTTATCAAATTAACAATGTGGGGCGCTTATATCAAAATGATCCCAAAGTAGACTCTTCACAATTGAAAGATTGCTATGTTAATTACTAAAAAACTGATATTACACAATATATGTTATCGATTAAGTTCCAAACTTGCCATTATAAATGGCCCTGTCCCTTTTAAATCATTTCGAACAATTGGTTCACTGAGATAATATTCGTATGTACCATCACGATGCTCACCTGCTCCTAATCCGGCAACCAAACAAATCTGATTCATTTGCACTTGTCCATCGGGATCCACTGTCATGAATTTTTCAATTATTCCGTCAAAAGCTCTATTGGCCAAATCCCAATATTTTTTATCTAAATAGCCCATACGAGCACCTTTTGCCAAACTGTAAACAAACATTGCAGATGCGGACGCTTCAAGATAATTCCCCTCCCTATCCATTTGGTCGGTAACCTGATACCAAACTCCTGTTTTAGGATCCTGATATTTAACGACAGCCTCTGCTGTCCGCTGAAGTACTTCAATCACTTTATAGCGATTGGGATGCTCAACAGGAATATAATCCAATACATCCACAAGTGCCATTGCGTACCATCCAATAGCCCTGCTCCAGAACGATTTTGAAAGGCCAGTCACAGGATCAGCCCACTGCTGTACTCGGCTTTCGTCCCAACCATGAAATAAGAGACCGGTTTTTTTGTCGCGTGTTTTCTCTTCAATTAGAACAATTTGGCGAATTACATCATCAAAGTTTTCAGGTTCGTTAAAAACCTGCCCATAACGCGCATAAAATGGTGCAGCCATATAAATACCATCCAGCCACATCTGCCAGGGATAACGTAACTTATGCCAATATCCTCCTTCAGAAGTACGAGGATGATGTTGAAGTTGTCGTCGCATGGTTTGCAAAACCTTTAGATATTTTTCCTCACCGGTTCTTTCGTAAATATCAAAAAGAATCATCCCAGGCTTAATGTTGTCAATATTATACTCATCAATGCTGAATCTGCTTACAATGTTTCCATTCTCATCAATTGTTTCATCTACAAATGTTTGCACAAAATCATGGTACCTTTGATCACCACTTGAATTTCCAAGTCGCTGGACAGCAGTATGTAATAAACCACTAGTATATCCCCAGTGCCACCAGGTTTCGCGTTCTGGATCACGACTAACTTTTCGATAATGACGATACATTATAGACTCCGCCATTCTGACTCCCCAAATTTCATTGCTGTTAACAACCTGCTCTACCGGTTGTTCCTGGGCACTTGCATTCTCACCCACTGGTGTTGAAGCACATAGTGTTACACAGGAACTAAATCCAATCCCTAACACGAGACAACCTATCAAACTCTTTGTCATGATTAAATTTCTTGTGATCATTTAGATATTTTTTTTGTTGCTTTTATTTATTATTTCGGGCCTTGTATACCTTATAGCATTTTGCAAAAAAAAATCAATCCAGCTTAAAGAATCATAGTTTTATCACTATTGTTTCTTTTAGTAATGTTTGTAAAAATTTTCAGGAGAGCAAAAAGTGAAATACGCATATACACTTCAATCATTAAAAACTCAACTTAACTCTCACTATTCATGAAATTATGCGTGAACTTGTAAAGATAAATCTAATTAGGTGCTAAAATAGTTTTAAAAAGTAAACACAAGGTAAAAGTATAAAAAAACAAACTAATTCAAAAATTATTCATTACTTCTAACTAAAAATACGAAGTAAACGAAAATATTTTTTTATTTTTTCCAGTACAGATGATGTAACTATAAACCTTTATGAAAATGATTCTGAAAATCCATCAAGAATTAAAAAGTTATATAAATCTGAATAAAAAACCACACCCAACAGGCGATCATAAAATATTGGGGTTTAAGTGGTTATTCGAGCTTCTTTTCTCGCATCAAAGTTCGTTGTTTCAAGTCTTAATCTGCATTAACAGTTTCTAAAAATTATAAATAACGGCAAGCAGGATTCTCAGATTTGAAACATTTTCACTTTCTGTGATTTTTCCAAATGAATCTCTGTTTAGATTACCTGAAACATCTTTTGTGGCATAAGCAGCGCTTGTAAATTCTATTTCGGTGGCAAAATTCAGTCTGCCCCTTATAAAAACAACCCTTGGCGCCAGCCTGAATACCGATTTCATATTTGACCCCCTGGTTGTTACATCAGTTCCATCTACCTTATTGGAATAATACAAAACAGAATCTTTCGACCCGATATTTCTGGTATACCCTGCCCATAGTCCGAACTGCAACCTCTCTCCATTGGTTTGAAATTCAGTCCATCCTGACAGATTATTGAGCGTGGAATAGGTAACCCTGTTTGTTGCCGTATCTGTAACGGCATTCACCACATAACCGCCAAGCATGATGAGGTCGAAAAGATTTTGTCCGTAAACCCCCTGAATCTTATAGGTGAAATCTTCATTCTTTAGTTTAAGGAAAGCGGAAACAGAAAGTCCGCTTACTTTTTCATTGGTGATATATGCTTTTGCTGCTTTGGAAGTTGTTATAAATGGTTGAAGCACCTTATAACCTGCCACTGCTCCAGCCAGTATTTCGGTTTTCTTTTCATCATTTCTGCTATTATACGAGACACTGACTGCAAGATCAGGGATGGACGAGTTACGCAAGGAAGCAGAACCTTGCGGACTTGTAAAATCTCTCTGTGCCGATAAGGCTCCGGAAAAACTTAGTTTACCGGCGTTATGTTGCAACCTTACCTGTGGATTTCTTGAAAACGGTTGCATGGGAGCGCCGGTATTAAAAGATATCACACCAGAGAAACAACCGGGAATGAAGAATGGATGCCAGTATTGTCCTGCCAGCAGTTCTGTTTTTTCCCAGTTAAGTTTTACAAAGGCATGTCTGAGACGGAATCCGTTTGCATCAACGAAATTTGCATATTCGTTGCCGAAGAAGTCGGCTTCCAATACACCGGAGGTTTTAGCCCCGAAAGCATCCGGACCTGTAATTTTCCCTGTTAGTCTCGATTGAATTGAAAGGAAGTTAAATGATGATTTCGCGTTGATATCATTGTTCGCTGCGTCAAAGGTTTTTTCTTTCGGATACAAAAGAAAATGACCTTCTCTGATCGAATAACCTTCACGGGTATCAAAAAAATAATCTGTTTTTATAAATCCTGAAAAGCTAATCCCGTATTTGGGTTTTTCTATACTTTCCTGTGCATTTATTTGTAAAGAAAGTATCAATGATAATGGAAACAATAATCTCTTCATATCCCGAAACTAATCATTATGATAATTTTCTACTTTACTGACATTGTCTTTTTGCGTCATTAAAGATACAACAACCAATACAATCACAGCCAATGGTATAGAAATAATTCCCGGATTATCCAGTTGAATCGGGGCTGATGCCTTGCTTAATCCGTATTGTTCAAACAAACTGGGTGACAAGGCTATGATGGTTATAGATGAGATAATACCGGTAACAATTGACCAGGAAATACCTTTAGCTGTGGTTTTATCCCAAAACAGCAGGAACAAAATGGCTGGCAGGTTTGCCGATGCCGCCACTGCAAATGCCAGTCCTACCAGAAATGAAACATTCATACCTTTGAACAATATGCCAAGGATAATTGCAAAAATGCCCACACAAAAAGCTGCATATTTGCCGGCCCTTACTTTCTGTTTATCGTTCATTTTCATATTCAGGTATTTATCCATAAAGTCGTGTGCGATTGCCCCTGATGATGCCACAATCAATCCGCTTACTGTGCCAAGCACTGTAGCAAAGGCGATTGCAGAAATTATGGAAAATAATCCTACGCCAAAGTATTTTGCCAGCAGCGGGCCTGACATATTGCTGCTTTCCAGGTCAAGCACCCCGTTGAATGAAGCGCCAAGGCCCATGTACAAAGTTAGCATGTAAAAGAACCCGATGGAGGCTATGGCCACTATGGTTGATTTTCGGGCAGCACTCTGGCTGGGGACAGTATAGTACCTGATAAGTATATGTGGCAAAGCCGATGTTCCGAAAAACAAAGCGAGCATGAGCGAGACAAAATTCAGTTTTGTCCAGAAATTTGCCCCGGAACGGGTGGAAATTTTATATAACAGTCCCGGCTTAATCATATCCTTGCCCGATGTTGGTGTTTGAAACCAGACGGTGGTTTGTTCTTCCTTAATCTCTTTTTTGGTAAAACGCATCAAATCGCTGTTTTCCAATGCTGATAAGAATTTAAAAGGGCCTAAAGGTCCCGTTTCTTCAACCTCTTTACCGTCAACCTCAATTCTGGTAAGATGCCCCACCTGGTAAAATTTGCCAGCTGTTTTCGGTTCTCCGTTATAAAGTTTTGTGCCGTCGGCGAGCGTTGTAATAGAAAGCATTTCGTCGAAAAAAGATGAATCGGCAGATAGTTTAAACCATCGGGGTACCCCTTTGTTTTCAAGTTTGGCAAAAGTATGTTTTCCATCAACCGTATAGGTTCCAAGCAATACATAGGCAGAATCGGTGGTGCCGGTAACATTATTTTCTTCAGAAACAGCACCAATCTTTATAAACTTATGGTAGTGATCTCCCGGGTTTAGGTTGAGGCCGTTTTTTAAGATATATGCAGTAAGAATTGTAGAAAAGATTATTAGTAATGCGCCCTTGATAAACTGAACGTATGTTGTTGAGGTCATTCCTGCTGTGGCTACAATAAAAATCACTATTGAGCCGACAATTAATACACCTGTCCAGTGGGGTAGTCCCAGTAATGGTACAACAAGGTCGCCTGCACCTACCATTTGTGGAATCAGATAAAACAAAGAGACTACCAGTGTACTGATGGCAGCTGTAAGTTTAATTGATTTTGAATTAAACCTTGCATCCAATGCATCGGTAAAGGTATATTTTCCGAGCCTTTTCATGGGTTCAGCTACAATAAATAATGCAACTACCCATCCGGCCAGATATCCGATTGAGTAAAGGAAACCATCATAGCCAGAAAAGGCAATCATACCACAAATTCCAAGAAAAGAAGCTGCCGAAAGGTAGTCGCCGGCAAATGCAATTCCGTTTACACCCCAGTGAATTTTTCCGCCTGCTGCATAATATCCTGATGCCGATTTGGTTTTTCTGGCAAAATAAAAGGATAATAATAAAACCATTATGACGAAAAAGACGAATATGAGGATAGCCCATATAGAAACACTGTAAATCATGACCTGTCCTCCATTTCTTTATTGAGTTTATCCTCTATTCTTGTACATATATAGTTGTAAATAAAACCCATAACAATGGCAAGGAGAATCAATCCAAAGCCATAAACAATAGCAAGGTTTTGCCTTCCCAGTACGTGCAATCCCATCAGTTCGGGATCAATAAGCCCGATAACTACAAATCCGCTGTATACTAATATGTAGAAAAGAAAAAGTATTATACCTAGTTTTGATTTCTTCGCGGCTGCATAGTCTTTTTCAAGTTTGGCGGCTGGTCCGTGCATATTACCTCCTTTTTATGGTTACATTTATTCAAAGTTCTTGTTTTCACGCTTTCCTGCCCCGTTATTTCCACAGCAGTTTTTTTATCTGTAATCCCGGGTTAGGGCATGCCGAAACTAATTATTAATTTGCACAATATATTTTCTGAAAAATAGAAATACAACATTGTTATGTATCAACTTTTTTCTCATATTTATATAAAATTAAGAAAATGCGGTTAACAAAGCAAATCGGTTGTGAATCATGCCCCTTAAAGTGCGATATATATCTCACTGCAAAAGAGATGAACCTTCAGCAAAGCTTAAATACCACGCATATTGAATATAAAAAACGTGAGGTGATCTGCAGACAAAATACCCTTGTATCACATGCTCAAATTATTGTTGATGGAAATGCCAAAATGTACATAGAAGGTGTTAATAGCCGGAATATAGTCATTAGTATTATTCTTCCATCGAATTATATCGGGTTGCTTGCAGTTTTTGGGTACGATCAATATGCTTATAGCGTTGCAGCCCTTAGCGAATGTAATACCTGCCAGGTAGATATAGAGATGGTTAAACATTTGTATTACAATAACCACAGTTTTTTGCTTAAGCTTAATCACGCCTTTGGAGAATCGGTATCAACGATTATGCACAAATTAATATCACTCAATCAGAAACAGGTGCGCGGAAAGGTTGCAGAAAGCCTTTTGTATCTTTCGAAACTATATGATGCTACCAGGTTTATACTTACCATTACCCGAAAGGAACTTGGTGAATTATCGGCTATATCGGAAGAAAACGCGGTAAGGGTATTAACTGAGTTTAAGAATGAGCATATTATTGATATGAACGGGAAGGAAATATATTTGAAAAACTTAAAGTTACTAAAGAGGATCAGCGAGATAGGATAATTATCCTTTGTAAGCGCTCATAAATTCAGCGCTGAGTTTTTCCTGGTAACTGTTCATTTGTGAAAACACTTTTTTCAGGATTACCTGCCCCATTTCTGGCATTAGTTTAGGTAAAATTGCATTAGTCACCTCAGCCTTACCGCTGATTTGCCGAATTTGCTGTTGTAACCTTTGCTGCATAAGGTAATTGAAATGAAACATAACTTCCTCGCCTGTTTCTTTGCTTAAGACATTAAGTGTCCTGAGGGCATTGATCCTGTCGTTTGTCCCCTTATGCCTGATATTGTTGAAAAGGGCGTAAATACGCGCAAACATTACAACAGGCGCAAGACAACTTTTCGAATCAATAATTTCTATATTGTTTTTTGAAGTTTCGGTAACAATGTTGCCGAAAACATTGACAGGTGGTTTAAAACCAATCACCGACTGTGCAAGAAAATAAAAAAATGCCGTTTTACCCTGTAAGGCTTCAAATACATAATCTTCAAGTTCGTTGAATAATTTGTTTTCACCGTACATGAACCTGAAATCAAAAAATACCGATATGTTGAGGATATTTTCCGGTTCGGCATTCACAATCCACTCATTGAAATATTTTTTCCAAATGCTGAGTGGCTGGCACCATTTAGGATTATTGGCCATAAACCCGCCCTTGCAGAACGGAAGGCCTGATTCGTCGAGACGTTTACAGATTATTTCAGAAAGAGCAAGAAAATACTTTTGAAGCGTTTCTTCCTGCAATGCTGAATTGTTTTCATAAATAACCGCATTGTCCTGATCGGAATTAAAAACCAGTTCCTCGCGTCCGGCGCTTCCAAATGAAATAAAGGCAAAGGGTACGGGAGGCTGTCCCAGTTCCCTTATGGCATTTTGTATAATTCTTTGGGTAATAATGTCGTTGAACTTTGAAATCATTTTACACAAGACATTAACACTGCCGGTTTCATTTAAAAGCGGCTTTATCAGAAACGGGATTTTATTTCTTATCAGGGTTAATTCCGATATACCTGCGCTGTTATCAATAGCAGCGGTTATAAGGTCTGCAGGGTTTATGTAAACACCAAGCATTTTTCCACTGTCAATTACGCTTACAGGCTCACCTTCATTGTTGCTGATGACCAGGTGCGATATATTCTTCTTTTCAAAAACAGAGGCTGCCTCATGAACCAGCGTGTTTTCACCTGCATAGATAACAGGTGCAGACATAAATTCCGATGCGGGAGACGTTAATGGCTTCATTTTATCAAGAAACCTTTCGATAATATCCTGATGTGTGATAATTCCGATACATTTAAGGTTTAACATCAATAAAACATAAGAAGAGTTATTCTGAATCATTACCTCAATTGCCTGCGATATTGAAACATCGGCATGACAGGAAACCACAGGATTGCTGTACTCAACAGCTTTTTGGTAATTCATAGAAAACAACGATGCTACATCATAACTTATCTGTTCATGCGTGTCTGTAATCAAACTTTTATTCAGGGGTTCAATAATACCATCACACAATAATGAATTTTCATTGCGATTTCCTGACAGGGTAAGGCTAAGACTAACCTCAGTGATACTGTTGTCTTTTTTCTTGAGCGTAACCTGACGGTTGGCAATGTATTGTTTATCTTCTAACTCACCGAGCATTTTTCTTAATTTCGACCTGCTGTTAAGGATCTGTGTAAAAGGAATTTTTCTTAATTCCGATTCGCTGGTGTATCCAAGAATTGAAAGTATGTTATGATTGAACTCAATCAAACGGATATTTGGTTTGAAAGATAGCCGGAACAATCCTAAACCGGAGTATTTCGAAACATTTTCGAGCCGTTTCTTAATATCGTCAAGTTCCATCTTGGCTGAACGATGTTCGCTGGTATCGCGGAAAGTAATCAGTAATCCCCCCTTATCGGAAAATCTTACCGGAAGAATGGTTATTACTGCCCCGGCTTTAGAACCATCTTTTTTTATGAGGTCTGTTTCAAGACGTAATTCATGATGAATGCTTTCCAGATCAATTGATTGTTCCAGATGAAAGAGAGAACTAAATTCAATATTAAGTAATTCTTCTCCTGAATATTGAAGCAGGTTCTGAATATAGGAATTTGCATAAGATATTTTCGAATTCATCAGCAGGATAATTCCTTCAGTTGATGATTCAATCAGCGATTTGTATTTCTCTTTTGATTCATGTAGCTGTTTTTCGGCATCCTGCCTCCTTTTTTCAATGGCCAGGCTCTGGTATGTAATAAATGAAATAATCAGGGTAATTATCATCGTAATGCCAAGCAGAATAAGAATAAGCCTTTTGGTTAGGCGTGATATTTCTGTCTGTACATCATAAAGGTACATTCCGGTACCAATAATCCAGTTCCATGGGGTGAATTTTTTTACAAAACTCAGTTTCGGGTCTATGTGTTCAGGGTCGTCTTTAAACTGCCACTTGTACCGCATAAAACCCTCATCCTGCCTTTCAATAATATCAAGTGCCTCCATAAAGATCTTAACACCATCTGGATCGGCGAAATCACGCAGGCTTTTACCGGTAAGATCTTGCACATACGGGTGCATAATCATCACAGGTTGTAAATCAGTAATCCAGAAATAGTCTTTTTTATCAGGCCCGTAACGCAATGCCTCAATTTCTGTAACAGCTTTTTTTTGCGCCTCCTCAAGGGTTATTAAACCATTTATCTCATCTGTATGATATTTGTTTAAAATGCTCCAGACTGTGTTTGTTAATTCAAGGAGCATATTTTTCTTTTGTGAAATGGCATTTCTTTCAAATGCCGGAATGACAAAAGCAAAAACAGAAACAACAAACATTAATATTGCCAGCAGTGCAGGCAATACTATTCTCTGAAAAAACCGTGCTTTAATAAGTTGTCTCATAAAATAAACCGGCGATTTGTATTCAAAGATAATGCGTTTATGGTGTAATTATTACTGTCGAATATGGCAAATCCGTTTACCTGGCTGCTATCTGTAAGTGCAGGAACGGTTATACAGCATAATTTGCTCTTCAACCGTCTCTCTCCGAATGAATAATACGTGAAACCGTTAAACAGTTGAGACAATATAGTTTCAACAGGTTCATAGCATATTCCGGTGCCTTCAATATGCATGTGGCCAACAATACTCAGCTGGCAGCCACTTTCATTAATATATTTAAAATGATCCCTGATCCGTTTCTGCTCATTCTTGTCGTTTGAAACATATCCGGTGAAATTCGGGAATAAATAGTGTGAAAAAATGATTTTTCGGTCGTTAAACTCTTTTATGATAAATTCAGGCAAAGAAAAAAGGTAACCGGCATCTTTTTCGTTTAACTGAACAGGATAATCATCGGTATAATTCCACACACGGTTTGCGGAAACAGTGGTTTTTTCATTGGGAGATAGATAATACCAATCAGATGGGAAATCATAGCCATCTGAAAAATCAGGGAATTTCTGAAGGTGAAAAATATCGTGGTTGCCCAGTAAAACGGCGCTGCAATTTTTCTTTATAAGGTTTATACATTCCGAGGCATTTCGTGTGTCGGAATAGCTGCCCCTCATGAACGGATAACCTAAAATATCGCCCAGGCAAATGATATGGTCGCATTTTTCGATTTCTATCATTTTCAGGGCCTTTTTAAGGCTTACAATATCCTCGTGTATGTCGGTAATAAGCGCTATTTTCAAAGGTTAGTCAAAGTTGTATTGCCTTTTCAATTATTGTGGTTATCAGGCAAATAGTTTTTATTCTGAGCAATGAATTCGTTTATTTCGTTATTAATCTTTAAAAAATGTAAACACACCACCGCCCTGTTTCAATATCATTTTGTTTTCTTCGGGTGCGAACTCCATCACAATCCCTGCCATATCGAACCTGAAAATATTTTTGCCAGAAGGTTCGAGACCGAACGACTGCTGACCTGTAGCTTGCGCCGTTAAAGAACTTCCTTCTTTTTTCACAGTTATTTTTAATGGTATTTGTGTACTTGAGTAGATACCTGCATATTGATCAAGTTCTGATTCATCAGCATGGTATTTACCGAACCCGGGTATATTATAAGGTCTGTTAAAGTAACAACTCAAAGCCCCGACAGCTATCTCGTTTATGTTGAAGTTTGCCCCGTTTGACATAATGGCAATGCCCAGGCTGTCATCAGGAAAATAGCCAAGCAACGATCTGAAACCGTCTATTGAGCCGCCATGTCCAAATCCCTGCTTTTCGTGAAAAGGGGTAAGAAAAATGCCCATACCCGCTTTGTCTTTAAGGGTGGTCATCTGTTTGAGGCTATTCTCAGAAATAATTTCTCCGGCAAACAGTTTTTCGATAAAACAGGTAAGGTCGGCAGGATCAGATACAATTGCGCCGGCGCCCAGTGGCACCGACATATCGGTTTCGGGTTGCTGTATCCATTTTTCGTTAAAGCTGTATGAATAACATTCATGATTGGCAATATTGGTGTTTCCTCCCAAATAGGTATTGTGTAAACCAAGCGGTCTGAGAATTTTTTCTTCCAGGATTTCTTTATATGGTTTATCATAAATCTTTTCAAGAATAAAGGTCAGTAACAGAAAATTCGAATTGCTGTATTTCATCCGGCTGCCAGGCTCGAATTCGCTTTCGGGGCTGGTTATCCTGTCGAGGATCTCTTTTCCGGTACGCGGTTCCCTGCTCCATTCAGGGTAGTCTTTATCATTGGTAAAACTGTGAATGCCGCTGCGGTGATAAAGCAGATGAGAAATAGTTATAATAGGGGCATTGTCAATTTCCGGAAAGAAATCCCGGATGGTTTTGTCGAGCGAGATTTTTTTCTCCTCCACAGCTTTAAATATTAAGGCAGAAGTAAACATTTTCGATATAGATCCGATACGGTATTTTGTTTCAGCCGAAACCTTTATACCTGCTTCAAGATCTGCAAAACCGCATGCTTTGGAATAGATAATATTCCCTTTGTAGGAAATTGCAACACTGCCCATAAAGCGGTTGTTCACTTCGAGCGCCCTGAACAGGCTGTCGAGTTTGGGGGTGTTGGGTTGCTGGGCGTTTGTGCTTACAATGAAGCAGAGTAAAATGTAGATTATTATTTGCTGTAACATTTATTTTAATGTATAATGAATTTTTGTATAAGTTTAAAACAAATATTTTAATTTAACGACATAGAATCATAAAAGATACTTTTTTGAGTTTCT
>JAWOHT010000056.1:0-6453 GCA_046485045.1 Bacteroidales bacterium | reverse complement strand
GGCAGCGTGCTGGCGGTGAAAGGATCAAGCGCACTGAATGCCATCGGCTTTACCGGCGGGCCTTTGCTGGTGGCTTTTATTATTATGTCATCTCTTGTAAACCTGCTTATGGGCAGCGCTTCGGCCAAATGGGCTTTGCTCGCACCCATTTTCGTCCCAATGCTTATGCTCACAGGCTATTCAGCCGAAACCGTGCAGGCGGCCTACCGTATCGGTGATTCCTATTCAAATATTCTTACACCGCTAATGCCGTTTTTTCCACTTGTTATCGTGTTCGCACAAAAATATGTGAAGGATGTAGGCATTGGAACGCTCATTTCCATGATGCTACCTTTTGCCATTGCTTTTGCACTTGTAAGGATACCCATGCTGCTGATCTGGATTTGGGCCGGATTGCCATTGGGAATAGAAGGGCCAATTTTTTATACTCCGTAAACTGCCGGATGTTTTTCCACTAACTATTTCTTTACAGGGCAAAGACAAGGTTCAGAAATATCACCATGCTCCCGAAAAAAATTTCCGGGAGCCCCTTGTCTGATAAGCAACAGCTTTATTCCTTGTGATTAGTTGCTTGCTAATATTTTTTAAATTAGCGGGGTGAAATAACCTTAACATAAGGCAAGGTTATCCAGCAAACAATAAGTTGTATAACTCATCCTTTGGCACGATATAAACGAGGTGAATAAATATTTTTGATAATGAAAATTACTGCCTTGACCTCTTTTTGTGCGGATATTTTCCCAGAGCTGGACAAAATTTTTGTTGGCGGAAATTCATTAAACTTTGCAACACAATGTAAACTTTCGGGCGTTGAAGATGTATCTGTGATTGGTGCTGTTGGAAATGACAAATTTGGAAACCTTATTGAAGCCCATTTTGATAAATTGAAAATAAATCGATCACATTTATATAGGATAAATGAACCTACAGCATCAAGTAAGATTTATATTGACGAAGCTGGTGAAAGGTATTTTAAAGCTGACAGTTGGGATGGGGGAGCTTTCGACAAATTCAGGCTTGCTGAAAAGGATTGGCAGCAAATACAAGATAGCACCATTGTGGCCATGCCTGCCGGAGACCCAAACCTCAATGAGCTACTAAAAAGAAGACACATAAACCAAATCGTTGTAATTGACTTTCTTGATTATTTAGGGCTGGATTTTATTAAGCAATTCATTGAAGATATTGATATTGTTTTTTTGAGTGGCAAAAAGGAAATGCTTGATGATTTGGAAAAACTCTCGGTCAAAACAGGAAAAATGATAGTTGCCACTTTGGGAGCAAAGGGAAGTATGGCTTTCTTTGACAATAAATCACATTATTGCAAAGCAGTTGAAGTTGATGCTATTGTTGATACTACAGGTTGTGGAGACGCATTTCAGGCAGCATTCTGTATTGAATGGATAAAAACAAAAGACATTGCTAAATCTCTGGAGGCGGGTTCAATAGCAGCAAGCAAAGTTTTAAAATTTTTCGGAGGAGTTGAATAAGCTAAAAAATTGCATAAAAACATTTAAGCGCTCTCAATGGAATTTAACACCAGGCGAATACTTTACAGAAATCTATCATTTTTAATGGTTGTGATTTCCTTGGCTATTATTGGCGGTTTCGCCAAATTCACAAGCAATAGCCTGAATGATTTTATTTTTGAAAGCAACAAGGGCCGTCATATCAGTTTTGTATCTTTTTGCACAGAAGCAATAAAAATTATTTCTAACAAATGAATGAGAATGTATCAAAAAGAAAAAAATTAAACTCAACCAAAGCATCAGTGACTTTTTTTAAAACACAAGATGATTTTAGAAAGTGGTTGGAAAGTCACCACGAAAAGGAAACAGAACTAATTGTTGGTTTCTATAAAGTGGATAGCGGAAAACCATCTATGAGCTGGTCACAATCGGTTGACCAGGCACTTTGTTTTGGTTGGATAGATGGAGTTAGAAAATCCATTGACAAGGAGAGTTATTGCATTCGATTTACACCACGCAGGAATACAAGCAACTGGAGTGCAATTAACATTAAAAAAATTGAAGCCCTCACAAAAGCAGGACTTATGAAGCCTGCTGGACTAAAAGCATTTAGTTTAAGGAATGAAAATAAATCGGAGATTTACTCTTACGAAAATGATACATTATTTCTTGATCCAAACTATGAGATACAATTTAGAGAGAACAAAAAAGCGTGGGACTTTTTTATAAAACAAGCACCTTCGTATAAAAAAGCAATATTACGGTGGATCATGAGTGCTAAGCAAGAAAAAACCAGGCAGACACGATTAGAGAAAACCATAAAAGAAAGCGAACAACACAAACGAGTCACATAATATAAAAACAACAACCCGCAAAAACACGGCATTATAAATTGCCGCAACAGCAGTTTATTCAATATTTGTGACCCGCTTCGATCCACCAGCTGGCGGATGTAACTTGACAGTAAATCGCCCGCATTCGGTACCTTTTTATTCCGCGGGACCGTTGTGCCGCATGTAAAGAACCCAAAGCGCAAAAATTTAAACTGATAATAAAATGATAGAAAAATTCTTAAAAGCAAAACACTGGCAGATTTTTATGATAACATTTGGACTGCCATTCCTTATTCAAATTATCGCAATGCCCATGACAATTGCAGGAAATGACCCAATGATAATGATGAAAACATTTCCGATAATTATGATTTTATTTACTGGTGGATTTTTAGGTTGGTTTTGGTCGATTGGTGTTGGGTTGCAAAACAAAGTTCCAACGAATGTGACAATGAAAGTCAAAAAATTCAAAGCATTTCTGATTATACCGTTGATTTATATTCTTTTGATTTCTCTTTCATTGGGTTCAATGTTTAAGGAAGCTTTTGAAGCAATACAAGAACCACGTGTTGGCTTGATGGGAGGAATGGTAGGTATTATTTTTCCATTACATCTGTTTTCAATGTTTTGCCTCTTTTACTGTCTTTATTTTGTAACCAAGACTTTAAAAACAGTTGAATTACAAAGAGAAGTTTCGTTTGCTGATTTTGCAGGTGAGTTTTTTTTGATTTGGTTTTTTCCAGTTGGGATATGGATTGTTCAACCAAAAATTAATAAAATGATTGAAAACAATGTTTAAATTAAATACAACGGCATAAAATGGTATAGCCAATCCCGCCTGAGGCGAGACAGCAATTTACATACATGAGGCCCAAAAACGAAAGTATTTAAAATAATTCAGTTTACGGTTTCTCAAGAAAACACCTCCGATTCGAAATTTTCTTATAAATATCACCAAATTTATATTTTTGCATAAGGGTGGCAGGAGAGTTGGTTAATGTAATTAAAGAGTTGTATAACCCTCCAGCAACAATAATGAAATCTATTTCTGATCTCGAAATTCAAAATTCAATACGCTCAAAATCAATAAAAGGCTTTAACCACAATAATTTATGGTAATGAAATTCAGTTTGTTTCCCTTGCTGCTGGTCAGCATTACTACCTTTGGGCAGGCCCCATCCGACACCTTAAACCTTTTCGGGTTTCAGGAGCTGGTTTTTCATTCTGATTTTGAGAGGGCCTCTCTCAACTGCTATAACTCAGGCGGCAATTGCGATTATTTTTTCATTGCCATGGCCACCGACCCAAATATAACAAAGGCTGAAGCGGAGAAACACAAAGCGGGTTTTTTTCATTTTCTTGATGGCTTAAAGGCTGACCGCAGGTTTTCAAGGAACCAGAAAACGCAGGTTAAGCATATTTTCAATTCCATTCACGATCAATATTTCAAGCTGTACCACGAGAATCCGCTTTTCAGCGAGATATTCACCAATGGCAACTTCAACTGCCTGACAGCCTCAGCGCTTTTTGCCATGGCCTTTGATCATTATGGCATTCCTTACGAAATCATTCTGTTGCCTGAACATGTTTACCTGCTTGCTTACCCCAGCGAGTCAAGCATAGTGGTTGAAACTACCAATCCGTTGCGGGGCGCAAGGTTTACCATTGACAGCCGCGAAAAAGCCAAAGCCGTTCAGTCGCTGCTCGACCTGAAGATCGTTTCGCAGGAAGAGGTTAACCAAAAAGGGGTTGACAGGGTTTTTAATGAGACCTACCTCTCAAAAGAAACTCCCGACTTAAAGCGAATGATGGGGGCTCTTTACTATAATTTGGCAGCCCTTGAAACTGAAAAACTGAGATTCAAACTTGGGTATGAACTTTACAAAAAATCTTCGGTAATTTTTTCCAGGAGAGTTACCACGGCCCTGCTTATCAACCATTCTACCCTGTTCGTAGCACAAAATGATTTTGAGAACCCCGAAACATACCGTGTGTTGGCGGAGATGGAAAAGTTTATCAATTATGGCATTCCACGCAATGCACTGGTTGAACAAAGCATAATATTTATCAACTCCTTACAAAATGCCGGCAAACTCAATCTGGCCGATTCGGCTTTTGTGTGGCTCATGAATGGGTTCACTGATGAGGAAATAAAAAATGAGCTGAATTTTGCAAACCATTATAACAAAGCACTCATTTTTCTGAAAAGCTATAGGTATGATGATGCTTTAAGCTCAATCGAAACAGCCTATTTATTAAAACCGGAAGACATTGATACGAGCTTTATGTTAATGGAACTGATCATGCAAAAGATCAGATCAACCCGAACAGTTGCCGAAGGCTACGAAATCATGAAATCAATGTCGGATAGGATTGAACCATTAAATCAAAATAAACAATTCATGGGTTTTTTCCAGTTTGTTTATCTTGAACTCGTTAATCATTACGTAATGAACAGAAGCTTTGATTTAGCCGAAGAATTCCGTGCCGAATTCGAAGAGAGGTTTCAGCCAGGCTCTATTGAATCTGCTGAAACCATCCAATACCTTGAGCAGGTTTACTCAAGAGCCTCTATAATTTATTACCGTGAGCGCAGGAGAACCCTGGCAAGGAATCTGCTTAACAGCGGCCTGGAGTATGTTCCTGATAGTTTTGAATTACAAAGCAAGCTAAACGCCCTTAGGTAAAAGCAAGTCTATCGGAAGCGCTTTTTGTTCTCTACCGAAAGATGATATGTTCCGGTAATTATTTCCTGGTTTCCAAGCCTGGTTTTACGTTCGGCCCTTACAATTATCTTTTGTCTTAACGACCGACCGGGAGCAAGATGAAATGACTCTGAAGCCTTACCATCAATGGTGGTCAGATCAATAGATCCCAATACCTGTCCGGCATCATCAAGCACATAACGGCTGTATTTTATGTTTTGTGGCCCATCAGTCAAGGTATAAATCAGATCAAACCGGTCTTCAAATGCTGTACGGTCAATTAACTGAAACCTTATCCTTGTCTCTCTGGTAAGCAACTTACCATCTTTTGCGTATTCTTTCAGGCCTTCAATGCGCTCATTTTTCTCAAAAGGAATTTCGGCCATTAGAATACCTCCCTCATAATACTTTTTTTGAATGCCCGACCTTTCGCCATCAATAAATGGGGTAACTTGGTACAGATCACCATTTTCATAATACATGACTTCATTACCCTGCTTAAGGTCGTTAACATAATTAACCTCAAGCTGCACCTTTCCACTTCTGTAAAAGTGTTGCGACAAGCCGTTGCGAAGACTATCCTTATAGCTTACTTGAGCCAAAAGACTGCCATCGGCATTGTAGGCTCGCCTTACACCATTATACGGGTCTTCTTTTTCGCGGGCCGGATTTAGATTGCAGGCATAAAAAAAGGCAAGCAGCAAATAAAATAATATCGACCCCCTAATACGTTTAAAAAATATTGCCATAAACATAGTTTAAAGGTTTACTTAACTTGGCCAAAGATAGCAAAACGAAAAAATCTTTGCTGGTGAAACAAATAAATAATGGGCAAAACCATAAAGTACTTGGTCTTCCGACGGTTTCAATAGTATTAACTAAATTGGCCTACCTCAGACTCACCTTCAGATTCCTTTTTCCGGCTTTTACCGACTCGTAGGTCAGGTCAATATTACCAGAGCCTTCCACCAGGAAGCGGAACTCGCTGACCCCATTACCCGGCACCTGGAGGAACTGCACCTCAGGCCGATGAATTTTGTAATTCACCTTGTTGTTGTGCCGGTCGGTAATTTCCCCACCGGCAACCACGCTGGCACCGCTTACCTTCAGAATATCCATTGGATAAAGCTTGCGCTGCACGGCATGATAGCTCATGGAGGGAATGACATTGCTGTTTTTAACCCTTACATCCACCTCGAAAAGTCTTCCTTCAAGCCTTCTCACCCTGATAAGCTCCAGTTCAATCTCAGGAGTCTGGGTGGCGGCATAGATCACTGCCGCAGCGTTTCTATGAGCCATTTCCTGCACCATAAAAAGCGGGGGCATTCGGGTGCTGAATTTGATCCAGCCCCCAATCTCAATCTCGCCATAGTCAGGGTGGTTGAAAGGCGCCCACTCCTTAAACAGGGTGCCATGTGCAAGCTTGTCGTTAAACTTCAGGCGCTC
>JAWOHT010000050.1:0-8435 GCA_046485045.1 Bacteroidales bacterium | reverse complement strand
TTATAGAAGAAGCACTGAATGCCGATAAAAATGGTGTATTGGCATAATCAATTCATTACATTCATTAATACCATCTGACAGGTAGTTTGTTATTTTTATCCTAAAAACAACAACTACCTGTCATGTTTTGTATCCGGCTCCTATTAAGTTCAGACATTCATCCATCGGGTTTACTCTGGATGTTTGAGTATCTTAAGATAGCCAACCGAATCATTTCGGCAGATTGGGAATTCGCACACTTAAAGTTTAAGCGGGTATCAACCCCTGCATACTTATGAAACCCTTATTGACTATATCGTGATATGCGTTTGTACTTTGTGTCAGCGGTATGACTCCAAGAATTTGATAGCATTTTTCTTGTCATTAAATGATGCCTCTATTCTATCTCCTGTATTGTATTTAATAATTATTTCATATTTAATTAATAACAACTTTGGCTTGTCTTCAGAGTATTGCCTAATAAAATTAATAGCTTCACTAATATTTACAGCATTTGATTCTTGTCCATGAAGCGGTAATATAATAATTCTCTCAATAAATCGTGAAATTGATTCTACTAGTGAATTAAGAAATTGTTTCACTTCCTTTTTGTTAAGAGTAAGCAGTTGTTTTGCAACATCAGATTTATTCTCCAACTTATTCCAACTATCAATTTTAATTCTAAAATCTTGTTCTGACGTCTTTTCATCAAAGATGGCATTGATCCCAAACCTATTAAACGCTTTAATAACTGTATTATATGGGAAATAAAGTACACAAAAACCACTTGACTTAAGTTGGTTTAATGCACCTTTTGTAAATACACCAGCAAGAACAACTCCCATAAAAGGCGAAGAATTTTTGTATTTCTCAGCAAGTGGTAAAATCGCACCTTGAATTTCCTGCGCTTTATTTCGTGAATGTTTTGTATACCGCCTCCACGCAGTTTCAATAAACGCTACGGGAATTCCTAATGTCTTATTTGAACCTCCTCTTTCCAAAACAAAGTCCAAATCATGAATATTTTCTTTCCCATCAATCCATGACAATTTTTTACCTTTTCTTGTTAACCTAACTCCTTTTTTGTCAAGAAATAATTTGTTTTGTTTAGCAAACTTTTGAAGATGCGGTTCAATTGCTAATTCTAATATGTCGCCAATTATTTGTCCAAATTTGTGTGATAATGATTCTGCCATATTTATCCTTTAATCCATAATCTTCCTTCGTGCAAAGGAACAGTATGCTTTCTGTTTTTCCATTTTGTGTTACGGTCTCTCAATTTCTCAAATGAGTAACTTTTAAATCCGGCCGCAATTGCTAATTCTCCTAACCATTTATCAACCGGAACATAAATTCCATAAGGAGCAGAGTCTCCAATAACAAAACACATTAAACACCCATCACTTGTAGTTCTTCGCAGAGAATGAAATACATCAGCAAGGTCACTAAAGTAAGCAGCAATCATTAAGTGATAATTTTTTTTGCCTCCATGTTTTAGTCTTTCATCTTTAAGCTTTGAATATACCTCGATGAGTTCAGAGTGAATTGATGATAATTTTTTATTTGATAAAATTTTGTCTATTTCATCGCCAAGTTTTGAAACATGCTGGGTACATGCTCTCACAAGATTTTTACGTACATTTTCTTGTAGGTCTGCCCATCCTGTAATGTCTCCCCAAAATGTCATTTCTAAACGTGTTGCATCAGCATAATCATAATTGTTTGCATATGGAGGGGATGTAATAACTAAATCACCCCATCCATCAGGTATTGATTTTATATTCCTGGCATCTTCATTAAAAATGATGGAATCAGCAACATTTATATTTCGATTTTGCAGACGTTTCATGTCAGAATACATGTCGTAAACCTTTTTTTCAAATGCTATAAAAGGATCTATAACAGTTGATTTTGTTTTATTTGGTTGTATGTATTGCCATTGCGCTGTACCCACAGGAGAAGTTGACCGCAAGATTGAAGTAATTATAAACCAATTAAAATCAAGTATTTCTTCGTCTTGATCTAACTCAAGCCATGTTTGTTTAAGGGCTTCCAATTTCTGAATTGTTTCAACTGGAAAACAACTCATAATTAGTTTGGGATATTCCGTTTTAGTTATTTCTTTCGTTTTAGCTTTTACCAGCAGAGATAATGCTCCTTCTTTAAACTTTTCGCAAGGATAATTCCACAACAATTTTGCTTTTGCAATTTTATAAATATAGGGATGAGCTTCAATTCCAATTGACTCTAAACCCTCAAATTCGCTTTCCAATAAAACTGTCCCAGAACCAGCAAATGGGTCTATTATTCTCACTCTACCATTTTCTTTTTCTTGTCGTATGAGCTGGTTAGCCCAAACTGCCGAAAAACCAGCTGTGTACCGGTACCACTTATGTATCGGCAAACTCATATTGTCAGCAAAAGTTGCTGAATAATTTTGTTCTATTTTCAGGACCTCAGGAAAAAGGTCTAATTGTAAATTGTTTACTTCATAACCCATGAGACAAAAATAGTCAAAAAGTCATTTTTACATAAGTTTTAAATACTTTTTAGTTATCAACGGTTTCCATATCATGATTTTTTTGCATGACGCCTAAATGGTCGCGGTTATGAAACGTCCAGTATTGCGGAACTATGTCTGTATCTCTCGCGACAAAACACGATTCTTCTCTCTACTCAGTTCCAGGTTTATAAGTGTGAACGACTGCTAAATCCCGGTCATTTCTTTCGAATAAGTATATAACTTGATATAAATCATCTTCTAAATGGTTAAAATGAATTATTTTAACGCATTAATTTAAATTTAAAATGAAAAGATACCTGAATATTTTAAATATTTGCATACTTGCAGTATTGGCTACAGCGTGCAAAACAGTAAATAAAGATATGGCAAATCCCCTTTTAAGCGTGTTTAAAACACCGTTTGGCGTCCCTCCTTTTGATGCAATCAGGGCAGAGCATTATCTGCCGGCCCTCGACAGCGCAATTGCAGCCAATAAACTTGAAATAGAGTCTATTATTGCTAACCCTGAATCTCCAACATTCGACAACACTTTGAAAGCACTGGAACTTTCGGGCCAGATGCTCGACAATGTGTCGGCAGTGTTTTTCGGCCTTTACAGCGCCGACGGCACAGACGAAATACAGGCAATTTCGGGCGACATGCGGGCTAAATTATCACAACATTCCGATGATATCGCCATGAACAGCAAACTCTTCGAAAGAGTAAAACAAGTGTATGAAAACCGTGGTTCTTATGATTTAAACTCCGAACAACTCAGCCTGCTCAACAAATATTACAAGTTGTTTTTAAGAAACGGCGTGAGTCTTCCCGATAAAGAGAAAGAACGCCTGAGAGAAATTAATCTTCGCCTCACAGAACTAACAACCCTGTTCGATAAAAACCTGCTCGCAGAAACCAATGATTATAAACTGGTTATCGAGAACCAGGATCATCTGGCCGGTCTCCCCGATGATTTAATCGCCAATGCCGCTTCGGCTGCCAAAGAAACCAATCTGGAGGGAAAATGGGTTTTCACCACCCACAAGCCCAGTATGATTCCTTTTCTGCAATACTCGCAGCACAAAGAACTCAGGAAAAAAATCTACAGTGCATATTGCAACAGGGGCGACAATAATAACGAATACGATAACAAAGAGATTATTGCTGAAATTGCGAACCTCCGGGTAGAAAAAGCAAACCTTTTGGGTTTCCCGTCTTTTGCTGCCTACCAGTTAGACGACCAAATGGCCAAAACACCTGCCGAGGTTTATGACCTTTTAGACAAGGTTTGGGAAAAAGCTATTCTGTTGGCTAAAAAAGAAAGAGACGAAATGCAGGCCATTGTTGATGCCGAAGGCGGAAATTTCAGTCTTGCCGCTGAAGACTGGTGGTATTATGCCGAAAAACTCAGAAAGCAAAAATATAACCTCGATGAAAACGAAATAAGGCCTTACTTTGAGTTAAACAATGTTGTAAACGGGGTTTTCGCTGTTAGTAAAAAGCTGTTTGGCTGTGATTTTAAAAGAATCGGCGATGATTTCCCCAAACCACACCCACTTGCAGAAGTTTTTGAAGTAACCGATGCCGACGGGTCGCACCTTGGAATATTATACATGGACTATTTTACCCGGCCTACCAAAGCACAGGGGGCATGGTGCGGCTCTTATCGAGACCAATACCTTACCGAAAAAGGCGAAGTAAGACCAGTGGTAACCATTGTCACCAATTTTGCCAATGCTGCCGGCGACAGCCCGGTTTTATTGTCGCTCGATGAAGCACTTACCCTGTTTCATGAATTTGGCCACGGATTACATAATCTCTTTTCAGATGTTACCTATAAAAGTATTTCCGGAACTTCTGTCAAACGCGACTTCGTTGAACTACCATCACAGATATTGGAGAACTGGGCCACCCGCAAAGAGGTGCTGCAAATGTACGCCCGTCATTATAAAACCGGTGAAATTATTCCTGACGAACTCATTGAAAAGATGCAGCAGGCAGAATTTTTTAACCAGGGCTTTGCCACGGTTGAATACGTTGCCGCCTCTTACCTTGACATGAATTTCCATATGCTTACCCAAAAAGAGAAGCTTGATATAAGGCGTTTTGAAAATGAATACCTGCAAAGCATAGGCCTTATACCCGAGATCGTGCCGCGTTACAGAAGTACCTATTTTAAACATATCTGGTCAAGCGGTTATTCAGCAGGATATTACAGCTACCTGTGGGCAGAAATCCTCGATAAAGATGCCTTCGCGGCATTTTTAGAAAAAGGTTTGTTTGACAAAGCCACGGCCAGTGCCTTCAGGGAATTTATTCTTTCCAGCGGCGGTAGCTTAGATCCAATGGAGCTGTACATTAAGTTTCGTGGCAGAAAACCGGTTCTGGAGCCACTTTTAAAAAGCCGTGGGTTAATATAATTTTCTTAATATCTCATTTTCAACTGCTTATAAAGATAATGACCTGTAACTGTTAGTTTAACTGATATTACAGGATTATCAATTTATATCGGTAAAATTCATAATTTTGCCACCAAATAATTATATCATGCTTATAAAAAATATTAATAAAATTGCTTTCAGAGGAAAAGGTTTTTCTTTTACATATCCACAACTATTAACTCAGATAAATCATTATGCATCGTTTTTCTCCGGTAACCCGGGGCAAAAAGTCCTGATCTTCTCAGAAAACAGGCCTGAATGGGTTTTCGCGCTCTATGCCGCATGGAAAAACCATGCAATTGTCGTACCGGTTGATGCAATGTCAGCCGCAGATGAACTGGCCTATATCCTCAGCGACTCAAAGCCTGAAATTGTATTCTGTTCGGCAGCTAAAAAGGAGGCTCTTTCTTCTGCAATTAATATTGCCGGATTTTATCCTGATGTATTGATATTCGAAGAAAAAGGTATTGCTGATCTAACTGTAAATGATACAGTTCTCGGTTTCGAATTTCCCGAACTATCAGATATCGCCTTAATCGTTTACACATCGGGCACCACAGGCAACCCCAAGGGTGTAATTCTCTCGTTCGAAAACCTGATGCTTAATTTAACCGCGGTTTCGGATATTGTGCCTATCTATACCGAAAAAGAAAATGTGCTGATACTTCTTCCCCTGCATCATATCCTGCCTTTAATGGGAACCGTTGTTCTTCCGTTTTATGCAGGTTGTACCGCAGCAATGTCGCCCTCCGCCGCATCTGAAGATATTATCAGAACACTGCAGGAAAACAGCATTTCGATTATTGTTGGTGTTCCCCGGCTTTACAATGTCATAAGAAAAGGGATAATGGACAAAATAAACGCGGGCCTGCTTCCGCGACTTATGTTTTCAGTTGCCCGCATGGTTAACTCATTTAAATTTTCCAGGACATTGTTTAAAACGGTACATAAAAAATTTGGCGGAAATATCAGGTACATGGTCAGCGGTGGCGCAGCCATTGATAAACAGGTGGTACAGGATTTCAAAACACTGGGGTTTGAAATACTCGAAGGTTTCGGCATGAGCGAAGCCGCCCCCATGATTACTTTCAGCCGCCCTTCGAAGGTTAAACCCGGCTCGGTGGGTGAGCCTCTTCCCGGTGTTATCATTGAAATACGTGATGGTGAAGTTGTGGTAAAGGGCAAAAACATAACCCAAGGATACTATAACAAACCTTTGGAGACCAGCGAGGTACTAAAAAATGGCTGGCTATACACCGGTGACCTGGGATATATAGACAACGATGGATATCTCTATATTACAGGCCGTAAGAAAGAACTTATCATATTGTCTAACGGGAAAAACATAAATCCCGAAGAAGTTGAAAGAAAATTGCTCAGTATAGCAGGTGGCATTAAAGAAGCAGGGGTATATGCGGTAAATGACACACTACAGACTGTTATCTATCCGGATTTCAATTGGTTAAAACAACAACATATCGATAATATCAATCATTACTTTAAATGGAAAGTGATTGATTATTATAACACACAGGTATCGCCATACAAAAAAATACTGGGCTTCGCACTTGTAAATGAAGAGCTGCCCAAAACAAGGCTCGGTAAAATACAGCGTTTCAAACTCGAAAAGTACAGCCAGCATTTAAAATCCAGAAAAAATGATGTCACCTTCGAACCTTTCCAGGAATACACCATGCTTGAAAAATTTCTTGAAGACCAGCTTGGTAAACAGGTATCTCCTTACGATCATCTTGAATTAGACCTGGCAATTGATTCCCTGGGACTGGTTAGTTTATCGGTATTTGTCAACACGTCTTTTGGTTTAAATATCAACGAAAACGAATTCTCGCGTTTTGAATCTGTGCTGAAACTTGCTGAACATATCAGGCATAACCGTTCTAAGCTTGTAATGGAGCATATTATATGGTCAGATATACTTAAATCACCCTTTCATATTCATTTGCCTTCTTCAGGTTTTACAAGTACCTTTTCGAGATATTTTGCCAGGGTATTCCTTAAGACATATTTCCGTATCAGAACAGAAGGTTTAACCAACCTGCCTGATGGCCCTTGCATTATTGCACCAAACCATCAGAGTTTCTTCGACGGATTTTTTCTGAATGCCATTTTTAAAAACAAACTAATGAACAAAACCTATTTCTATGCAAAAGAAAAGCATTTCAGGACACGCTTGCTTAAGTCGTTTGCTAAATGGAATAACATCATTATTATGGATATTAATAAAGATTTAAAAGAATCAATACAAAAACTCGCTGCCGTTCTTAATAAAGGAAAAAATGTGATTATTTTTCCCGAAGGAACCAGGACTATTGACGGCACCCTCGGGCAGTTTAAAAAAACATTTGCCATACTTAGTCAGGAGTTGAATATACCGGTAGTGCCTGTTGTTATAGATGGTTCATACAGGGCATTGCCTTCTGGTTCGTGGTTTCCAAAGCCGTTATCAAAGATTACCATAAAGGTTTTACAACCGGTCTATCCGGAGAACCATACTTATGAATCGCTTACCAGTATTGTCTTCGGGCATATTTCGAAAAATATTAAATAATTAACTTTTAAAAAATATACTGCATGCATGTAAGTAAAAGTTCGCAAAAACTAAAGGAAATGATCGTCAAAGCCATTGATGATCATATAATAACCCGTGATGAATACGATGTGATTATACACCTGGCAACCGAAGATGGGGTAATTGATAAACACGAACAGGCATTGCTCTCGCAGCTTCAAGACATGATAGAGAATAAAACTGTGCGGTTTGGTGTAAAAAAATGAAATATTTTTAAATATTTGATTTACAAATAATTTTAATGAAATACCTCTTTCATTACTTGAAGTGAATTAATCTGTCCGATGTTTTCAAAATGCATTTTGTAGAAATCCAGAACTTTTTCAAGCAATAACATCCTTGTTTCGTAATTTATTTTTATCACACGCATGTCCTGAAAAGACCCGGAACTGAATTCTTTAAGCGCGTTCAATGCTTCTTTGGGAAGGTTTGCGAAAAATTCAAAATCATTAACATATGAAAATGAGCGCTCATTATGTTCTATATTAAATAAAAGATTTAACCCGAATTTAGGAAAAATCCCCAGGAATTTGGTGTATTGTACCAGAAACATTACATGAAAATTACTCACATTTTCACTCATTGCATCAAGATATTGAATAGCATGGTACAGGAATTCAAACATTTGAGGGTTTGATTCTGCTTCGTGCAATGTCTTATAGAGCAACTCTGCTATAAAAATTGCAATGGTACTCTTGTATATCTCCTGCTGTATATTTAATAACGGCATGTTATTGCCTACCTCCCTTATCCGGTGAACCTCTTTACCCTCTTTAAAGTATATCTCAAGATCAACCAGTGAAAGGGGCAGAAAACTCCTCGGTTTTATAGAAGATTTTCCGCTTTTGGAATAATTAACAATACATGATTGCCGGCCAAATCGTTCGGTGTAGATATGCGCGATAATTGCCGACTCGCCATA
>JAWOHT010000291.1:0-12570 GCA_046485045.1 Bacteroidales bacterium | reverse complement strand
ACGGTTGACAACACACCAACCATCAGTACGATAAAAACAGGATGTAAATCAATAACCACGCTCATGATAGATTCGGCAAGGAACATGGCAGTTCCGGTTTTTTGCATGGCCACGCCCAATGGAATCAATCCCGCCAACAGAAAAACCACTTTCCATTCAATGGCCTCATAGGCCTCTCCAATTTTCAATACGCGTGCAAGGACCATGCAAAGAGCTCCTGTCAGAAAAGCCATGGAAATGGGAAAGCCAACCATTGCCAGGGTAATGGCAAATATAAAGCACCCTATTGCAGGCCAGGTTTTTGATTTATCTTTTTTATCCACATCAAACCCGGTGAGCACAACAAAATCAGCGCTTTCTTTCAAATCTTTTATTTTGGCCCACCTGCCGTAAACAATCAGGGTATCGCCCGGGCTGATTTCTACATCAGAAAAATCTCCCTCCACTCTTTCTCCTTTGTTGAATAGAATTACCGGCTCAACGGCGTAGCGTTTTCTCAGAGAGTATTCTCTTATACATTTCCCGGCAAGTTCTGAACCCGGCGGAATTATTATCTCGGCAAAACCACTAACATTGGGGTTAAAGTCGTCGGAAAAATAGCGTGACTTAGAGACGTCCTCAAGCTGAAAATCTTTTGAAAACTGCTCAATACTCTCAGCAGAACCCATAACTGCAAGGGTTTGCCCATCTTCAAATATGGTTTTACGCCAAGGGGCGTAAACCACATCATCTCCCTTTCCGATACCTAACAGGTTTACATGGTATGTTTTCCATAATCCTGCCCCTTCTGTTGTTTTTCCGGCCAGTGGGCTTTCAATGCTTAGGGTCAGCAACCTGATGTTTTCCGGTAAATTAAGCTTCTCCACCAGTTTTTCCTGCTCTGTTTTTTTTGTTTCCCCAACTTTCTTCGGCAAAACTTTGCTTCCGAACAGCAAAAAATAACCTATGCCCGACAACAGAAGCACAATGCCAACAGGGGTCACGCTAAAAAGGTTGTAGGCCTCATGACCTTCATTTCTTAGCAGGTCATTTACCAGGATAAGCGGACCCGAGCCAACCATTGTCAGGGTTCCCCCCAGAATGGCTGCAAACCCTATGGGCATAATAAGCGATGATGCGGGAATCTTAGTACGTCGAGAAACCTGCATGATACCGGGCAGAAAAAGCGCCGCTGCGCCAATGTTTTGAATTAAACCAGATAGTAAACCTGTTGCAATTGAGAGTAATCCAACCAGGTTTCGTTTGCGGGTGCCAGCCTTGCTGATAATAAATTTTGAAAATTTATCCATGATTCCCGTGCGGGCAATACCACGCCCCAGAATCATCACACTAAGCATGGCTATTACGGCATTGCTCGAAAAACCCGAAAACATCTCCTGCGGGTTTAAAATGCCGGTCCAGCCCAGCGCCAGCATGCAGCCAATGGCAACAATGTCAATGCGAACAACATCAAGCACCAGCATTATTACGGTTGCATTAAGGATGATCAAAACTATAATAATACCTTGATCCATATTTTAGTGGAGTTCTGAGAATTTAACTAACTGCATTGGCCCAGCACCAGCCAGATAATTATAAAAACCACAATAGAACCCAAACAACCTCCGCCTAATGCTTTTGCTCCAATACCTGCAATTAATCCTCTAAATATATTTTTCATGGCGTATTGAGTTTGAATTACATTTTATTAATTCGTTACACTATTTGTTCTTCCGGTTTTCATCTATTTTTCAAACCTTTGAACTGATAATTACTTTACAAAGATGATAAACCTAAAAGCGAATAGCTTTACACAATTTCAGAAAGAAGTTTCATAATTCACACTTTCCTCTTTGAAGAGAAAATAAAATGTGTGAATTATGTAAATTCTCTAATAAATAGTATAACACTTCCCGGAGTTAATGTATATAATTTTGTAACTCTATCTTTTTAATATTAACAATTAAAAATCAACGTTATGAGAACAGCAGGAATAATATTATTGATTATAGGGATTGTAGGTACTTTAGTTTTTGGAATACAGGCTATTCAGGACACGGAGACCTTTAGTTTTTTAGGGCTTGACATAGGCATATCGGGCGCAAACTGGAGTCCGGTAATAATCAGTGCAGTAATCTTGGTGGCAGGCATTGTCCTAATGAACTTTAACAGGAGGGTTTCTGCTAATTAAAGAAGAAACATCAACTTATATTCATTAGATTATGGTTTACAACCTGACAGGGGAAAATGGTCTGATCCTATTTTATTCTCATCCATTTGCGTCATAAAAACGAAGCCTGTTTTTGAGTTTAATATTATCATTCTGCAGGTTTTCTATACGCTGCAACAAATAGTTTATAGTCTCAATCCCTTCCAGGTTAATATCCAGTTCATAATAAAAACGGACATACATTTCAATCTGAGGCAGTTGCTCCTTTTCTACGAAATACTTTGACTCTATGGTGCGTATTTCGATTAATCCGTTTTGTTGCAACATGTTTAAAAATGAAAACTCAATATTATGATTGATGCAGAATTCATTTACCGCTATTAGATCATCTATATTTTTTGGTTCCATAATAACAGTTTATAATTTTGATAATTCAGTAAATAAGTTCTTTTGCCTTTCGGTTAAATTGGTTGGGATTTTTACCCTGTAAGTTATGTATAAGTCTCCGAAATGCCCATCGGCTTTATAAACAGGAAATCCTTTCCCTTTAAGTTTAACCTTACTTCCATTTTGCGTTTCGGGATTTACTTTAAGCTTCACTTTTCCGCTAAGGGTATCAATGGTAATTTCACCGCCCAATACTGCTGTGTATAATGCTATGTCAACTTGTATATATAAATCATTACCCAGTCTATTGATTCCGGGATGATTGGCTATTGAAAATGTAATGTACAAATCACCATTCGGTCCACCATTTATACCCGAACCCCCATGTCCTGAAATTTTTATGGTTTGTCCGTTTTCAATCCCGGCAGGGATAGTTATTCTTATGTTCCTTCCATTTACGGTAAGAGTTTGTTTATGGGTTTGATAAGCATCTGTAAGGTTGAGTTGTAATTGTGCGTTATAATCCTCGCCTCGGAATTTTACCTGTCGGCTTCTGCCGGTATTTGCCGAACCACCAAACATAGATTCAAAGAAATCCGAAAAATCCCCACCAGATTGTGCCCGGGAATACTTTGGGCCACGAAAATCTGATGATTGCTCCTGATATTGTTTAGCATTTTCAAACTGTTCAGCATGCTGCCAGTCTTTTCCGTATTTATCGTATTTTTTTCGTTTTTCAGGGTCACTAAGTACTTCATTCGCTTCATTGATTTGCTGAAAGTTCTTTTTCGCATCTGCATCGTTAGGATTCAAATCGGGGTGATATTTTCTGGCCAGTTTTCGGTAGGCACTTTTGATGTCGTTTGCGGTAGCTTTTTTTTCTATCCCCAATATTTTGTAATAGTCGATGAAATTCATTTGTCATCCTATTTGCATGTATAACCTCCATCAATAACCAATTCACTTCCGGTAACAAATTTTGATTCGTCAGATATCAGGTAGAGTATACCATAAGCAACATCTATCGATTCACCAATATGTCCTATTGGATGCAGACTATCAAGATTTTTTCTGAACCCGGGGTTATTTTTCCCAAGTTTTTCAACCAAAGGTGTCCAGATAAATCCCGGATGCACAGAGTTTACTCTTATATTGTCTTTTGCATAAATTAATGCATCATTTTTTGACATCAACCTTACTGCCCCTTTAGAAGCGTGATATGGTGGTATATCTCCGGCCCCGACCAAACCATAAATTGATGAAAGGTTAACAATGCTGCCGCCACCAGATTTCTTCATGTGGGCAATGGCATGTTTGGTGCAGAAGAAAACTCCTTTTACGTTCACATTCATAACTGTATCCCATTCTTTTTCACTTAACTCATGAGTAGGCTTGTCGGCACCCGCAATACCTGCATTATTAACCGTTGCATCAAGTTTTCGATATTCTTTGACCACATCGGCATAAACTTTTTCAACTTCTTGTTCATCTGACACATCAAGATGCCAGAATTTTGCCATACCACCGGAATGGTTAATTTCTTCTGCCAATATTTTACCCTCTTTATCAAGAATATCGGTTACAGCGACTTTTGCACCTTCCTGTGCCAGTAAAATACAAGTTTCGCGCCCTATGCCCAAGGCACCACCGGTTACGATGACAACCTTATTTTCAGCTCTTTTCATGATAGAATTTTTAATTGAGATTAACTTCGCACAAAAATACGCTCACTGATTTAAAAAGGTGTTATACAATAACTGAGAAGATTTACATTATTCACACTTTTACTTTCGGATGCACAGGCTTTGCATTATGCATTTTCATCAAACATAATTTCGTCTGAACTTCCTGTTTTATTTAAAGGTTTCTCAATGGGTAATGTAAAATAAAATGAAGAACCTACACCTACAATACTTTCTACCCATATTTCACCACCATTTTTTTCTAAAAATCCTTTTACCAATAATAATCCAATTCCAGCCCCTTTATTTTTTTTTCTTGCTTCTGAAAGGGTCTTCATTTGCGGTGTGAAAAGATTTTCCATTATTTCTTTTGACATTCCAACTCCGGTGTCCTTAACCTGAACAATAATTTTATCATCTATACTTTTTGCTGAAACCGTTATTGTCCCTCCTTTTCCTGTATGTTTTATCGCATTTGAAACGATATTTTGAATGATGGAAATTAGCATTTTGCCATCTGCAAATACAGAAGTATCCGCTTCAATTTCCTGATGAAGGTTTATTGTATTAATTGAAGCAGTTTCATTTAAAGTTTCAAAGACTTTATTGATGTATTCGGTGAGTTTTATTTTTGCTGGGGAAAACATGTCCGATGCGTACTTTATTCTTGCCCATTCTACTAAATAGTCTAACATATCTAATTCATCAGTTGATGATTTATAAAGTATGTCAAGCAATTCCTGAACATCATCGGGCTTCATTTTATGAAATTCATCTTTCAAAATATTTGCGGTTCCAATAATAGCTGTCAGGGGACTTCTTAAATCGTGTGAAAGTATTGCCAGAACACTCTCTTTATGCGTATTAAGATCTTCCAAATCTCTGACATGTTTTTTTATTGCATCCTCCGATTTTTTCCTCTCTGTCAAGTCCCTCAAAATTTTAACAAAACCCAACATCTCCCCTTCTGCACCGATGAGCGGAAAAAGCAAGCCATAGGCATAAAACAGGCTCCGGTCTTTAGCAATGTGCCATCTATTATCTGTTGCCCTGCCTTCTTTTAAAGCTGTTTCAATTTCATTTTTTGAAATACCATTTTTTAAATCTTCATCTGTAAATATTATATCAAAAGGTTCTCCAATAACTTCGTCGGTTTCGTAACCAAATATTTTTGTCGAGCCGGAACTCCAACTGTTTATGTTGAATTCATTATCTATTGTAAAAATTGAATAATCTTGTAAGCTGTCAATTATTTGGCTATAAAACTCAGCAGTTGGTATATATTTATATTTGAGAATCTTCGGAGTGTCTTGTTTAATTTCCATTAGATTTATTTTAGTCGTTATATTAAATTGTTATGTATAGGGTCTTGGTGTCATTGCTTATAAAACGTTTGGTTGGGTGAAAAGTTTCTGTGCTCTTACGCTAACCGCTTTGGGGTAAAGCTTTAGTGGTTGCGAAAGCTTTGGCGCAAGTGTATTGCGGGCGAATCATTTTTCCAAGGTACAAGAAAGTTGAAGCGGACTACAATCTTTGAATAACCTACTGAAACGGTAGTTTTTATACCGTGTATTGCCTGCTGTAGCTTTATTATCCAATTGAGATATTCAAATGTTTTCCTAATCCAATTTCAATCAGTTTATGGTAAGTTGAAATCTGAATATCGCTTTGTCCACGTTCAATTACCGTTGCAAAAGCCCGAGGCGGGACGAAACGCCCGAAAACCCACTGTCCCCCGGCATGTTTTATGACCGCATGTTGTGTGCTGCCCAATATTAAATATTCCTATATCAAAGGTCATTATTTACATTTTCATTTCTATCCATTTTACTACGCCAAAACTTTTATATTCTCCAAATTTTCCTTCTTTTATAAATCCATGTTTTTCCCATCTATCAATTTCTTTATCAATTGAAAAACCCACAATAAAATTATATTTTTTTTCTTTGGCTATAGCAATTTGTCTAATCATAATCTTTGTCCCAATTCCTTTATTTCTGAATTCAGGCAGAACCTGTATCACATGAATATAATACAACTTTCCATTTTTTGAAAAAAAGTCATACGGGTGTTTTTGATTAAATTCTTCAATGGATGGTTTCTTTTCAATAGGAAATGCTATCGATGTAGCAATAGGCTTATAATCATACTCAGCAATAATATGACCTTCAGAAAATAGTTTTATGTATTTAAAAATTAATTCGTAATCTGATTCCTTAACTTTTTCGTTCCAAATATTAGCCAACATATCACCAATAATGATAGAATCCTGATAAGTATCAGCAGTTTTTATAATAATATCTGTCACTTTTTCCTGCAATGAAATATTATTTTCAAAATCAGTCTGTCTAAATAAGTTTACAAGACATTCACTTGGGTTGCACACCAACACCCAAATATACTTACTTTTTGTTCAAAAGGTACATATATTTCGCGTATAGCATTGGTTGAAATTAATGTGCTGACTGTAGATACAACTATCTGATTGAATGATTGCATCAGCACAGGCATTGCAGTTTAAACTCCCTGTGATATGACCGGTACAATACATCCTGTTTATTCAACAATTCATCCTTAAACTTCTTCACCCCGTAATCATTTTTTTTCTTTTAAGCACTGTGTTGATGAGATTTGCATAAGCAAAAAACAAAAACACCATCATGAAAAAACTGCTGATACTTATATTGCTGTTACCGTTTGGCCGGATGCATGCACAGGTGACGATATCAGGTACGGTTAAAGATGAATATAAAAATCCGCTCACCGGGGCAAATATCTACCTGAAAGGTACCTATACCGGCGCTACCTCAGATACTTCCGGGTATTTCAGCTTTACCACACCACACAGCGATACTGCATTGCTGGTAGTGGCTTTTATCGGGTACGAAACAATCGAAAAACAGGTAGTACTGATCGGATATAACTACGAATCATTACCTGATGAATCGGGCATCTTCAGGTCGCACCCGATACATCCTTTTGCAAAACGCACTTTTGTTGCAGCAATTTTTATCTCAATTAAATAACATTTAAAAACAATGTATCATGAAAAAGATGACTTTAACTATCGTTCTTACCGTATTCGCATTCAGTTTGTATTCTCAAGGCGATTACACCCGTGCAATGCGTGACGGCATAGATTCGCTGAACCATATTAAAAAGATGGAAGATTTTCAGCAGGTGGCAAATTATTTTGAAAGAATCGCAGGCGCCGAACCCAAAGAATGGCTACCGGAATATTACGCAGCATACTGTTATATCGTTCTTTCGTTCAAAGAGCAGGATGCAGCAAAAAAAGCAACCATCCTCACCAAAGGTGAAAACCTTGTGAACAGCATTTTAAAAATAAATCCGGAGGAATCAGAGATTTATACCCTTCAGGGAATGTTGTACCAGGCATATATAACGCTTGATTATCAAAACAATGCAATGGAATATTCCATGAAGGCAGAAGCGTCGTTTGATAAAGCCATTGAATTGAATCCAGAAAATCCACGCACATATTACCTTAAAGGAATAAACCTGATGTACACACCCGAGGCATACGGCGGCGGAATGAAAACTGCCTGTCCCTTAATTACAAAGGCCAATAAGCTTTTTGAGCAATTTACAAAAGCAAATGTACTCATGCCCGACTGGGGAAAGGATTATAACGCACAGTTGCTGAAAAAATGCGGGGGGGAGTAGTTTTAAAGGGAATAGGGATTCCATTCCTCCAAGGGATGGAATCCCTGCAAAGGATGGAATCCCTGCATTATTTTATTAATTTTAAACCATGAAAATAAGCAAATCGTTTATTAAGAAAGAACTTATCGGGTTCTCTGTATTGATTACCGGTTCATTTCTCATCTTGTTTCTTTTCGACGGAAAAGATATGTTCAACTCATTTCAGCGTTTTATCAATGGCTGGTCATACGGATTCATACTTGGGCTCTGCTTTTGGAAGGGCAACGAATTCATTGCCCGTACGGCAGGAAAAAAACTCGATTGGAGAAAAAACGCCCAAAAAGCAAATACAATCACCATTTTTTTAATTTTTATTTATGGATTGATTATCAGTGTGGTTGTACCATTTATCTACAATAAATATGTCTTCAATATTCCTCCTGACAGGTTAATGGGACATATTCTCGGCTCAAGCTTTATGGTGCTCACCATCAATTTTATTATTGTAGGCGCTTACTATTCACAATTCCTTGCCAAATACTGGATGAAGTCCATTCAAAATGAAGAGAAGCTGAAGCAGGAAAGTCTGATTGCAAAGTACGAAGCTCTGAAAAATCAGGTAAATCCGCACTTCCTGTTTAATACGCTGAATACTTTAACCGGTATTGTAGAAAAAGACCAGCAACAGGCTACAAAATACATTAAAAAACTGGCTGACACATATAGGTATGTGCTTGAACAAAAGGAGAAGGAAACTGTGAAAATATCGGATGAACTGGAATTTATCAATGATTTCATTTATCTGCAAAAAATGAGGCATGGTGAAGGTGTGGCATTTCAATCGGAGATTGATGACCCAAACGGATTGGTTGCCCCGCTCTCAATTCAGATACTGGTTGAGAATGCCATCAAGCACAATATTGTCTCTGACGAACAACCCCTTATGATCAAGCTGCAGGATGATCATGAATTTTACATACTTAAAAACAACCTGCAAAAGCGAAAGGTCGTACAGGTAAATGCAGGCACCGGACTGGAGAATCTTATCAGGCGATATGAATATCTTGCCGAAAAAAAGCCTGAAATAATTGAGACAGGCGATGAATTTATAGTTAAATTACCCAAAATTGAAGTAAAGAAAATATGACCTGTCTGATTATCGAAGATGAAATTATTGCAGCGGAGAGGCTTCGGGATATGGTTCTACGCTATGATAAAACCATTGACATACCGGCAATCATTCAATCGGTTAAAAATGCTGTCGCCTGGCTCAACAGCAATTCCGCACCCGATATCATTTTAATGGATATTCAGCTTGCAGACGGGTTGAGTTTCGAAGTTTTTGAAAGAACGATGGTCTCTTCCCCGGTAATATTTACAACAGCATTTGAGGAATATACACTGAAGGCTTTCAAGGTCAACAGTATTGACTATCTTTTGAAACCCATTGACTTCAATGAACTGAAAAACGCGCTCAATAAGTTCAGAAACAGTCCTTTCAGTCAGAGTATCTACAAATACCCGCAACAGGTATTTGATAAGGTTTTAAAGTCATTAACCCATGATTACAAAAGCAGGTTTGTAATTAAGGTTGGTGAACATATCAGGATTATCGCCGTGGAGGAGATTAACTGTTTTTACAGCATTGAGAAGGCCTCTTTTCTGCAAACCGTATCGAACAGGAACTACGACATCAGCTATTCGCTCGACCAGTTGCAGGATTTGCTGAATCCGGCAAAGTTTTTCAGGATAAACAGGCAATATATCGTGGCATTCGCAGCAATCAAAGACATTGTACAGTTTTCTAACAGCCGGCTTAAACTGAAATTGTTGCATAACGAGGACAAAGATGTCATTGTAAGCCGCGAAAAGGTACAGGATTTTAAAGGATGGCTGGAAAAGTGATCAACCACCCCTAACCCTCCTTTGAAAGGAGGGGAGTTTAAGAGGTGATTGTAAGCCGCGAAAAGGTGCAGGAGTTTAAAGGATGGCTGGAAAAGTGATCAACCACCCCTACCCCTCCTTTGAAAGGAGGGGAGTTTAATAGGTCGAAAAGGTTCAGGATTTTAAGGATGGCTTGAAAAGTATACTAACCTTCCTTTCCTCATTTAAACAGGGAATTTTTGAAATCTGTCGCTCTTACAGAACTTTTGTAGCTTCGCTATTACCTATATGTTTTCAGTATGTGGCTTTTTATCAAGCGTTTAGTCTTTCAATTTCTTTTAAAATATCGTCAATAACTTCTTTATTTTTAATCTCCTTTCTTTCTCCAACTTTCTCTGAGAAAAGATAAAATACCTTACCACCAAAGACTTCGGTAAATTTTTGATGTGTCTCAGCCTGTATGTTGTATTCCTTAAATATCTCAGGTAACTGTATCCCACTATTTACAGGCTTTATTTGAAGTCCAATGTATTTGTCTTCTACCTGTATAAAAAAATCAACATTGAATAATCTATCCCATTCATCAGGTGCTGGTAGTATTTGAATGTTTAATATTTTTTGTAGCTGACCATAAATTGTTTGTATTTCTGTCATGTAACCATCAAAAGTTCGGTCAATTACAAGTTGTATCATGTAATCAATACAATCTTGCTCTGAAACTTCAGCAACTTCAGATTGAATAACTTCGGTTATTTTGATATAAAGTTTTTTCCCTAATTCGATAATAAGCGCTTTAGATTTTACATTCTTGAAATAGTAATCTCGCCATTCATCAAGGCTTTTGGGTGAACACTTTCTAATTGATTCTGATGTAGGGCCAACATTTCTTTTAAAATTAAGTTGGAAGCGATTCATCGCACTGTTTAATATCCATTCTTTAGCCATTGTTTTGATGCAAGAGATTTAAAAATTTGTCTTTATATTTAAAATCAATATCGCTGTCCACTTGCACCAATCCATTTTTGATTAAATGAGCATTGATAAACGTTTTATTTTCTAAATATAAATAGCACATCAAGTTGTTTTGATCGTCATACTTCACATTGTCATACTTGAGAAATACCCGTTTCCCTTTAGTTTTTTCTGAAAGAAAAGTTGTTGCCTTCCCATTAGCAATCGGGTCTTCTTTGATTCCAATAAGTTTTATTACTAAATCATTGCTTAACCTTAATTTATCTGGACTAATAATTTCTTTTACAGTATATAGTTCTTCTCTTTTTGAAGAACTATCCTTGTCTATTTTAGACCCAAATTGCAATTTTTTAACATCAATTTTTTTATCAAGGGTATGAGGGTCTTTAAAAACATACGGAAGCTTCTGAATTTCTTTATCAAAATCAACCTCTTGTTTTTCCTGTTCTATAAATTCATATGTGGTACCCTTAATATCTTTTTGGGTAAATTCTAATTTTTCCTTTATAATTGGAATAAATTCAGGATTAATTTCAAAACCGACTGAATTTCGGTCAAGATTTCTTGCTGCCAATGAAGTAGTACCGCTACCTGCAAAAGGGTCAAGAATTGTTTCACCTACGAATGAAAACATTTTAATCAGTCTTTTTGGTAACTCTTCGGGAAACATTGCTATATGTCCATTTTGTCTTGCTCCGGTAAAATTCCAATGACCTGCAAAAAAGGTATTCCATTCTTCTGCTGTCATAATTGAAAGTTCTTTTTGCTCCTTGGTATGTTTAGGAGCGTCGCCCAGCTTTTTAAAAACTAAGATAAATTCATAATCAAGTTTTAAAATACCGTTTCTTGGGTAAGGATAAGACCCCATTTGAACTCCTCCACCTGTAGTATTTGATGTTGTTACTTTTTGCCAAATTATTGCCCCCATGTAATCAAACCCAATATTTTCACAGAATTTTATAATTTCTTCTCGTATTGGAATGACTTTATATCGTCCATAATAAACAGCTCGTGCAAATTGGTCACCAATATTAATACACAACCTACAACCATTGTGAAGAGCGCGATAGCACTCTCTCCAAACCAAATTCAGGTTGTTTATATAATGCTCGTAACTATCATGAAATCCAATTTGGTTTTCTGTACCATAGTCCTTAAGTTGCCAATAGGGTGGAGAAGTAATTGCCAAATGTACTGAATTATCAGGCAATTCAATCATTTGTCGGCTATCTCCGTTTATAATTTTATGATGAGTTTTCATTTTAAAAGTCTTTTTGACAAAGGTACACAAAAATGTCGCTAACTGAGCTGATTGTTGATAAGTTACTGTCTTAGTGTCATTACCGCCTACTCATAAAAGATCAATAATACAAAATCAGAAAATGATAATAAACGCCTGCCTGCAGACCTTAGCAACTGGAGGAAGCAAACATAGAAAGAGGCTGTGTGAAAAATCAGTTATTTTGAAACCGTCATTGCGAACGAAGTGAAGCAATCTCTTATTATTCAGGAGATTGCTTCGATCGTGCCTCCCTCGCAATGACGTGCCTTAAAGACTTTTTACACAGCCTCTTAAAAGGATTTAGACAATGAAATGAACCTATTTCAACTCAATCATCACCACCGATTTAGCAGGTAATTTAACTGTAAGTGTATTTTTAGATAATTTAATATCCTTGCCGGGTTTCAGCGTGCCTGTCGAACCCGGTTGCCACACCAGTCGATCTGACGAAACTCGGCCTGCCGTCACCCCTTTTCCCTGCTTCGCCCAGGCCCGCGCGCCGCCTGCCACCATCTGAAACGCGACCCCGACTCCGGCTGGCCTGCAAG
>JAWOHT010000234.1:0-13820 GCA_046485045.1 Bacteroidales bacterium | reverse complement strand
AGTTTCATATCAGAAGATTGGTGATTGCTTCACTACTATTCTGTCCGGGCAAGTTTTTCAAGCAACCAGATGATTACAATTCCTAAAACCATGAAACCAATTGCAAGAAATACTTCGGTACTTAAGGTGTCAGGTATAAACCTTTCATATCCCTGAATAATCTGTTCTCCTGAAGCTTTGGCAATAATATTTCCCAGCGCATCAGTCTTATAGACCGGTGCTTTCCATGGCCATAGAATCACTGCCGAACCAAGTATAAATCCTGTTAAAACAGCAATTGTAGCATCGCGGTATTTCCTGAATATCCATGACAAAAAATGCGAGAAGGCAACCAGTCCGATCCCGGCCCCAATAACCACAGGCAACAAAATGTCAATACGTAGTCCGGTAACTGCTTTTATCATCACCAGTTCGTAATTGCCAAGTAGTATAAGAACAAACGATCCTGATAATCCTGGCAGTATCATGCTGCATACTGCAACAATGCCACAGATAATAAGGTAAAGAAATCCATCGTTTTCGGTGGCAGGGTTTAAAAATGTAATAACAACAGCAATGGCGGTTCCGGCAAAAAAAGATATAATAACTGCTAAATTCCATTTATTTATGGTCTTACCTACAAAATAGACTGATGCAATGATAAGGCCAAAGAAAAAAGACCATATATATACAGGGTAATTTGCAAACAGAAATTCAAAGAGTTTTGCTATTGACAAAATACTTATCCCGATACCCAAAAAAACGGCCACCAGGAATTCAAGGTTTACATGTCTGGCAAAAAGCCTGAATTTGCCTGTAAAGAACAACTTTAAAGCAGTAAGGTCAAATGATTTTATCGAATTGATTAGTTCTTCGAAAATACCTGTAATTAAGGCAATTGTACCACCTGAAACGCCAGGGATGACGTTCGCCGCGCCCATTCCCATTCCTTTAAACAATAGAACGATATAGTCTTTTAGGGTTCTCATAGAAAATTTAAATGTTAAAATTGCGCCAAATATATCATAAAATTTTTAACCGGCTTTATTTTACAGCCAGCGCTTTGATAAGCAGGTTAAATTTGTTGATGAAAGCTGCCAGATAAAACCGGGCTGGTCGCGGAGTATGCCTTTTACGACGGTCTGAATTTTTGTAATTCTTCGGGCAGAAATGTAAAAAATGTATCACCCCTTAATCCGAGGCGTAAACATTCAAGCGGAATTACATCGTGTGTGGCTATATTGCCGAGATTAACTTCGGGGCCGTATAATTCAATAAAATATACCTGCTGTTTACCATTAGGTGCTTCCCACAGGATATTATCAGAAGCGACATGTTTTGAAATCATATTTATCAGCTCTTCGTTGGCAGTGCCATTGCAGTTATATATTCCTACGGTGCCGCTTTCCCTTGCTTCGGCAATCACCTTCCATGCACCTGCCGACAACTCTTTCTTCATGCATTCACCCCATGTTTCAGGTGGTATAACCACACCCTTCTGTTTAGATCCAACCTCTGATAAAACAGTGAAGTTTTGCGATAGTTTTGCAATAAACCCAAGCTTTGTATCTTCTTCCATATGCATTGAACCATCAGAAACTTCGACTGTATCAAGCTGGTACTTTTCGATAAAACGAAGATAATCTTCAAATAAACCACGAATGACAAAAGCTTCAAAGAGGGTGCCCCCAAAATAGGGTTTAATTCCAGCCTGTTTATATAGTTTAATCTTGTCGGTTAATTTGTTGGTAATAAGCGAAGTGCCAAATCCAAATTTCACAAGGTCTGTAAATGGTGCACAGGTTTCAATAAAGTCTTCGGTTTCCCTTATACTCAAACCTTTGTCCATCATCATGGTAATGCCTGTCTGTCTGGGTCTGGAACTCCTTTCAGGAATAAAAGGCAGAGAAATGTTCATTGGTATGTATTACTTTTGATTTTGGTATTTTGAAAGTATATTTTGAATTGTTTCCTTGTCGAAGTAACCCTGAATTTTATTAATATAATCTTGGTGCTCGGGAAAATTCAACGACAGGCCTTTCTCAAAATAACTTGCTGCCAGACTGTATTCGTGCAAGGAGGTATGATAGGCTGCAAGCTGATAGTTTAGTGTGGAATTATCATAATTGTATTGATAAGCCTTGTTAAGTATTTCAATTGCATCTGAAATTTTATTTTCTTCATAGTAAATTTTAGCATAGGCAAGCCATGCTTCATAATCAGATGGATCTATTTCAATAGCCCTTGAAAAAGCTTTCATGGCATGTTCAGGGTTGTCCTGAAGTTCAAAAAGTTCGCCAAGAAAAAACCAATACTCAGGGTTTTCGTCATCGAGCTTAATGGCCTTGCGGACATTGATAAGACTATGGTTTAATTTGCCGTTGTTCCGGTATACCACTGCCATACCGAACCAGGGTTCAGGAGAAGTGTTGTCTGATTTTCTGGCTTGCCTGAAATAATCCAGTGCTTTGTCCCGTTTCCCTGTTTTTTCAAAACACTCGCCCAGGCAACACAATACCCTTACGTTATGAGGGTCAAGATTAAGCAATTCGTGGTACACCCCAATGGCTTCAGAATATTTGCCCAGGTCGAATAAAATTTCGGCTTTTAAAAAACTTGCAGATAAATATCCCGGGTTTATCGCCAGGGCAAATTCCACAGCCTCCAGCGCTTTGTTGTTCTTTTCAATCTCGGAATAAGCTACAGCAAGGTTGAACCATACATTCTCCGAAAATGGATCTATGTCTATGTATTTAAGCAAAAATTCAATGCACTTGTCATAATACTCAAGCCTTTCAAAACACGATGCGAGATCGTATAAAACCAGCGGATTGTCTGCATTTATCTCGTAGGCAAGTATCAGGTATTTAATGGCGACACTTTCTTTTCCTACTGTAAGAAAATTCTGTGCAATACTGTATACTACCTCATCACGGTTCTCCCTTGCCAACTTTATTGCCCGGTCGTATTCCTTTACAGCATCGTGATGGTTTCCTAAAAGCGACAATAACTTTCCTTTTAACAGAAACAATTCATAATTATACATTTCTACCGTTTCGATTTCATGTATAATCTGCAAAGCTTTGGCCTTGCGGTCTTGTTCAGTAAGCAATTTGGCAAGCTTAAGTTTAAGGGAAGAGGCAAAGGAATAACTTTTCAATGCCAGACAAGTGGCATTGTAGGCTTCGGTATAGTCTTCGTTATCTATGTAATATTCAATAATTTCTTCGAATTCGAAAAGGTCGAAGAAGTAGCTCTTATTTCCTTCGCGCATTTCGTTGTACTTGCTCAACGACTTGAATATTTCTTCTTCATTAAAGAATTTGTCGATATTTCCGTCCATTTTTATGAAAGTTCTTGTATAAAATTAGTAAAAAAATATGCCGGTGCAATTTTTTTATATTAACAGTAGCTTCTTACTGCATTAAAAACATCTATATTCTAACAATTTAACCGGTTAATAAAATAGGTATTTGTCTAAAAAAACCAGTTTTTTCAGGGTGCATTCATTTGACTGAATTTTAAGAGCAGCCTGTCATTCATTAATTTAAGCTCATTGTATAGCGGATGGGCTTTGTTAAGATAACCTTCAAGTACATGCATCTGCGCGTCGAGTTTGTTAATAAGTGCTTCTGTATTTTTTACAAGGCGCTGATGGTGCAACGGATTGGACAGTTCAACGATATTTCTAAGCAGATTTGCATAGATATCGGCATAAACCACCAGTTCTTTTGCACATGATATACCGTAGCGTGATTGAAGAATCTTCCAGACTGAAAAATCTGCATCGTAATATTCCTCATTCCATGCAAAATCTGCAATTGTCAATACCCTTATCATTGCAAGTTCAGACAGGTGGCTGGGAATACCAAAGAATATTTCACTGTCGCCAGGTTTATTATAGAGGTATTTGATACTGCTGTTGATAAAGGGTTCAAATAAATTGTAACATCTCAATTTGCCCGGAAAATACCCGCCAATAATGGTCATATCGTTTGCCGTGGCTGAATTATCCCAAAAAACAGGTGTTTTTTCTATCACTTCAGTTATCCTGTGAAGATCAACATTATCTGTATTTAAGCTGTGGGCCGAATATCCCGACCATAGGAATTTCACATTCTGGGGCAAGCACTTGTTTAGTTCGTGAAGATAAAGCTCTGCCCTTCCTTCTGTTTTATTGATGGCTGAATTATTTTGAAAAACCGGGAAAATAAATTTTGGTATACTGCTGTGCATGGTTTCAAAGGCCCGGCATAGCTCCTGCATTGTCCCGCAATACTTGGCATGGTAATCAATGCAATTATGCAGTTCTTCAGAGGGAAAAAGAACAGACTTTTCTATAAATTCGTTACAAGACATGTTCAGATTCACTCTTTGTCCGTTTGGCGGAGCTTTTTCACATGTAAAGCTTTGTATAGTTCCAAAACTAATCAGCGAACTGTTCCCGAGTTCTCTTTTGGTCTCCGATACCAGCCGTGGTATGGTTTTACAGGCTTTCGACCCGGTATGAAGCATAATTCCGTTGATTTTGGCCATCGCTGCCCCTGCCAAATATCCTGGTTCCTCTCCACTAACGGTGAGTACACCTATATTTCTTGATGAAAAATCGGGATAATCAATGATGTTTGCATTGTGAAAGATCAGCTTACGATTGTCAAAAAGCTGGTAAGCAGTGGTTGCAGCATAAAAGTCGCCTGCCGGTTTTTTGCCCAGCAGAAAAACAATATTGTTCAGATCTGAAGCTGAATATATAAAATACCCCTGGTCTGACTGCAACTGGTCAATATCGGGCAAAATTTCTTTAAACCTCAGATAAAGGTCGGTTTTACCTATGCTGAAGATCAGTTTTGAACTGTTCATTTCTCGTGATGAAAGAAATGATTTGATCTGGATACCCGGATATGAGAGTGAATCAGCCCCTGTCTTGCCCGCGAGTTCAGTAATTCGCAACCTTATAAGACGTGCTGCCGACATGGTTTCGCCTGTAACATCACGGGGTATAATTATTAAAGGTCTGGTTGCCGGGTCGGCCAGGTAATTATGCAATGGTACCGATGCAAGTTTTGTAATTTTTTTCGGGGTTGGGATAATTATTTCCTGCTTGTACAGGGTAGAATCCATAAACTGTTTCATTTTTTCAAGCATCGAGAAATTCTCCCTGCTGTACCTGAGGTCAACCATATCCAGCCACATAGTACCCGATCCTTTCAAAGCAAAAAGTAATTTAACATACCTTGCATCGCTGGGTATGTCACCGTCAATTGAAAAAATATCACATGATTTACCGATAACCCTTGACCAGGGCATATCTTTAATTTCCCAAAAATTTGAAAAAGAATACCCTTTAAAAGAGTTATCAAAGAAAATATTATCAACCGGATTGAATTTCTGAGGTTTTATTTCGATTTTATTTTTGTCGTAATAGATCATCTTTATATTCACAGCGTCAAATATGCGTGTTCCCAACCTGCTTCTGTTGGGGACAATATTCTCTAACCTGATGTAGAAGGTAAACTGGTAATTACCGGGGATTACTTTAATAAAATCGCTGATTACACCCTCACCAGGGTCATCGGTTTCATTGGCATGCTGACGGTGAATTTTAACTGCCCGTAAACTATCATATGCCTCGTCTTTGCCATAAACGCTGTCTGTTGCAATATTCACCCATTCTACCCTGTTACCAATCTTTTGCCATCCGTCAATGCGAAAGGTAACCCCGGAGGTGTCCACGATAATGCTTTTGCCCTTTTCGAACGAACTGTTCCATACAAGGTTGCCTTTGTCAAGTTTCTGCTTCCTCACCCTGTAAGGCATAGTAAGGGGATCATCGCTTAGCCAGTTTACCTGCACCGGCACAGGCTTTGGCCTGTGGTGACAGGACACTGATATTATTGAAAAAAAAACAATTGCAATAAGTATGGGTAACTTAAAGATTTTCATGAACAACCTGGTTTATTTGTATAAAAACCGCTTTATGCTTCTTTTGGGTGTCTTAACGAACTCTTCGGAGTGGATTTCTATTTTGCTAATCTTCATGTATGATGGAATCTGCGAATTTACCTCCTTACGGTGGTTTTCCAGAATACCAGCAAGCTCTTCGTGCGAAATATTGTTGGCGGCTATTGTATCAGTGTCTGGATACACAAGGGCGACGAGCTTTTCATCACGTTGCACAACCACCGTTTCAGATATACAATATTTATTGTTGAATGTAGCCTCGATCTCTTCAGGATATATATTTTTCCCGTTTGACCCCAGCAGCAGGCTTTTGCTCCTTCCTTTAATAAAGATAAACCCGTCTTTGTCAATTAAGCCCAGATCGCCCGTATGCAACCAACCATCTTCATCAATCATCTCGCCGGTGGCTTTTTCGTTTTTGTAATAGCCGTTCATCACATTTTCTCCTTTCAGAATGATCTCTCCGACAATTTTTTGCGGATCGGGAGAATCAATCTTCACCTCGAGGGTATCTACCGATTTTCCGGACGAGCCAAGTTTATTTATTTTCCACGAAGCATAACTTATCAGCGGGCCGCATTCTGTCATGCCATATCCTATTGTATATCTGAATTTAATCTTTCTGAAGAAGGTCTCAGCCTCAAGGTTCAGGGCGGCTCCACCTATCACCACCTCACTGAAATTCCCGCCAAAAACGTTGGTTAGCTTTTTGTTGATCTTCTTTACGATCAGCAGATTTACACCGGGAACCGAAAGCAGTATTTTCATTGCAGGTTTGCTTATTACCGGAATAAGCTGTTTTTTGTAGATCTTTTCAATAACCAATGGAACAGACAATATCAGCGCCGGTTTAATCTCCTGAAAAGCCTGCATTATTATCTGGGGAGATGGTGTTTTGGTTAAAATTGTAACATGACAACCAATTGTAAAAGGAAATAAAAACTCAAATGCCGCACCAAAAGTATGTGCCAACGGCAGGAATGAAACGATGGGGTCACCCGCATTCAACGGCATATTGTTCTGGGCAAACCTTATATTTGCAGCAAGGCTGTTATGTGAAAGCATCACTCCCTTTGAAAAACCTGTTGTTCCCGATGTATAGCTTATCACAGCAAGGTCTGAATTTGGGATATCAGTTATATTGTAGGCTTCAGGCGTAAGTTTGTCGCTATACGCCGCTTTATACGCGTCATCTGTTTCCCTGAAAAGCGTCTTTGTTTTTTCTGACTTTTGATGAATAAAGCTAAAACTGTTTATAGAAATAGTCCCATCAATGTTTAACATTTTTGACGGGTCAAGCTCTTCAAAAATATTGTCGGCACAAAACAAGAGAACCGAATCGGAATGGTTGATAATATTGTGTGTATCATCGGGTTTGAAGTCGGGTAGAATTGGCACAATCACTGCTCCATATGTCACAGCCGAAAGATACACTATAGCCCAGCGTGCAGAATTTTTACCAATAAGCGCAATTTTATCCCCTTTTTTTATGCCTGCTTTTTCAAAAAGAATATGAAATTTCAGTATCCAGGCAGCAGTATCGGCATAGGTATAACATTCCCCCTTATAGTCAGACAGTGCGTTAAGGTTCCAGTTGTCCCTGATGCTTTGGTTCAGGTACCGGGTAAAATTCTCAGTAAGCATATTTTAAGACTTTCTGTTTGGCGCACCAAATATATGAAATTACTATAAAGATGAACACCTGGTAATCTTAAAACTTTTGACAGAATATTAAAAATTAAGAAAAAAATTGCTTTCTTTGTCTTTACAAAACTATGAATATACGAATTTCTCATATTATTACGGTGATTGCAGCAGCGATATATCGCTCTCTCCGGAAGAGTATGGGATAAAAACAGCATAAAATAAAATGCAGCCATTCTCTTCCGGGGAATGGCTTTTTTGTTTTAAATAAAACAGTAAATGAAGAATATAATAATCTTAGCAGCAGCAATTATTTATGTGTCAATCACATAGGGTAGTGTTTGTTGCCGGCTTCAAGCCCCGCCCTGTGTGAAAGCAGGCCGGGGCTTTTTTTTTGGATTTTATTATTGTTTAACATAATTTTTGTAAAATGAAACCACAAACTTTCAATTTCGACGATTTTCTTTCAGAAAACTGTAAATCAATCAGAAGTTCGTTTCTTCGCGAAATCCTCGACACGGCAGAAATATCAGAAATTATTTCTTTTGCAGGAGGATTGCCAAATCCCGGGTTATTTCCGGTAAACGAAATAAAATGGGCGCTTGACAAAGTGATGTCGGAAAATGCCAGAGGCGCCCTTCAATATGCAGGCAGCCAGGGATACCTGCCGCTGCGCGAATGGATTTCGGGGAGATACTACAAAAGGTTTGGCATGGGCATTGATCCCGGCAACATTATTATCACGAACGGATCGCAACAGTCCCTTGACCTTTCAGCCAAAATTTTTATTAACCCCGGCGACTGCATATTAATGGAAGAACCCTCGTACATAGGCGCCATACAGGCATTTTCTGCATATAATGCCCGTATGGAACAGGTAACACTCCTGCACGACGGGATTAACCTGGATGAGTTTAGCGTTAAAGTAAAGTCTTTCGGGCCAAAGATGTTTTATTGCATACCAAATTACCAGAATCCCAGCGGGATAAGCTATTCTTCTGAAAGAAGGTATCAATTTGCTGAAATGGTTTCTGCAAACAAGCTGATTGTGCTCGAGGATGACCCCTACGGAGAAATTTATTTTGACAAGGGGGAGCAGATTCCAATATCTTTTCTTGTGCCAGGCCAGTGTATCCTTACAGGTTCATTTTCAAAGATGATTGCACCGGGCATACGTGCAGGATGGATTGTTGTAAATGAAAAACTGAAGCCCCATTATCTTAAAGCCAAGCAAGCTGCCGACCTGCATACCAACAATATTGTACAGCAGATGATTTACACCTTTTTAACAAGCTTTAATATTGACAGCCATCTTGATAAAATCAGGGTACACTATCACAGGCAAAAGAACAACCTTCTCGAAACAGCAAAAAAATACCTTCCCGAAGGCACCACATATACAAATCCTGATGGAGGAATGTTTGTCTGGGCAACGCTTCCTGATGATTATGACACCATGCAACTGGTAGATTTTGCCATGCGTGAAAAGGTAATATTCGTACCGGGAAAAACATTTTTTGTAAATGGCGGGGGAAACAGCAGTATGCGGCTTAACTTCACCAATTCGTCTTTGCAGGAAACAGAAGAGGGCATGAAAAGGTTAAACAGGGCATTGTGCAAATACCGGGAAAATCTTCATGTCATGGCCGGGTTATAAGCTGAACATCCTGAATTTACCAATACCCATTTTCCTTAGCCTGTATTTTAACGAAACGCCTAAAACCCCGAAGCCGTAATTAATGCTTCGGCGCAGGTTTATAGATGAGGCTTCGGGAAAATATTTTGTAGGACAGGTAACTTCGGCAATTTCAAATCCTGCCATGAATATCTGGGCTATCATCTGGTTATCGAACACAAAATCGTCGGAATTGACATTATAGTTGATTGATTCCAGTACCTTGCGTGAAAACGCACGATAACCAGTATGATACTCAGATAGTTTCTGGTTTAACAACAGGTTCTGAAAAAGGGTAAGCATCCGGTTCGAAATATATTTGTAAAGCGGCATACCCCCTTTAAGTGCGCCTTTTCCCAGAATACGCGATCCGAACACTACGTCGTACAATCCGTTGGCTATAATATAACTCATAGAGTGGATTAACTTTGGTGTGTACTGGTAATCGGGATGCAGCATTATTACAATATCCGAATTTAGTTCCAGTGCTTTATTGTAACATGACTTCTGATTACCACCATAACCCTTGTTCTGTGTATGCTGTATAACGTGGTTTATCCCGATCTCATGCGCCTTTTTCACGGTATTGTCCCGGCTGACGTCATCTACCAAAATGATTTCATCAACAATGTCCATTGGGATTTCACTGTAAGTTTTTTCCAAAGTTTCTTCGGCATTATAAGCCGGTAATACCACGGTTATTTTTTTGTTATTAATCATGTTTTCTCTTTAAAAATACAAATCCGTTTTTTTCATACAATACATTCACCCCGGGATAAATCTTAAGGATTGCTTCTTTGCTGGTTGCTTTACAGGCAAAATAAGCATCTTTGTCTATATCACCCGAAAGCAGCCATTCTTTATCGTACGAAAGTAGATTCACAGGTGGTTTTTTATTGGTATAAAAGAGCTGTGCGTAGCTTTTATAACCTACTGTTTCTATATATACATCTTTATCGCTAAGGCTTTTAAAGAATTCAATGGCAGCACCCTGGGAGTATTGTTCAATTTTAGTTATATAGGTAAGGAGTGTAAGATAAACTGCCAGGCCGGTTGAAATAAACAGAGCTATTGTTCCCTGAAAAGCCTTTTGCTTTTTTTGTAAGACAAAAAACACAAGTAAGCCGGATAAAAGCGCCAAAGAGACAAGAGGTTCAAAACCAGACCAGCCAACATCGGCCATTAAGATTCCTTTTGTAAACTCATCAACCTTTGTAAACAAGAGAAGTACTCTGTGATTGCAGATACCCAAAAAAGGTAAAACGGCAACAAACAGAAAAATAATTGTTCCAACAGACATCATACCATAAACAACCCATTTTGAAATGGTAAACCTGTATTCGGCTATACCAAAAATAAGAACAGCGGCAAAAAAAGTAAGCGGAAAATAACAAAGCGAAGAATAGTGTACAATTTTGGTGCGTACTATTGTGAAAAGTATCAGCACCACCCAGAATAGAATCATCATCCAACGGGAGTAATCTTTATTATCGGAATGATGGTGCTTTTTTATGAAAAATCCCTGAATAGCAAACAACGATGCGGGGAATACCCCGAAAAGCAGTACCGTAAAATGGTACAGGAAAAATCCTCCATGCCCGGCATCTTCCGTTTGAAAGAGCCTTGCCTGGTAAGCAATAAAATCGCTGATAATTGAAAAATTACCGTTTATTAGTTGCAGGATAAACCAGAAACCACCTGTAATACTAAGTGTAACAGTGAAAATTAAAAAATGCTTCAGTGAGATGATTTTTTTAAACCTTATAAAAATCCAGTAAATACCAGCAGTTAGCATAAAAACCAGGAGAGCCACAGGCCCTTTGGCGAGTATAGCCAAACCAATAAAGAATGAAGACAAAAAGACCTGTAATGCTTTGTTGTTACTACGGTATATGATAAAATGATGAATACCCAGAAAAATAAACAGGTTAAACCATGGATCAATAATACCGGACTTAAAATAAATAAAAGGCAAAATGCTGCATGCATAGGTAATTGTCCAGATTAAACCGAATTTTTCATTATATAGCCTGCTGCCAATATTAAAAAGTACGAGAAGTGTAACAATACCGCATACCGCGTTTGGAAACCTCGCGGCAAATTCGTTCACACCAAAAAGCTTCATCGAGAGTACCTGCATCCAGATGAAAAGCGGCGGTTTCTCCCAGAAAGGTTTGAAATTTATCTGTACATTAAGATAATCGCCCGAAACTATCATTTCGCGGGCCGATTCGGCAAAATTGATCTCATCCCAATCGAACAGGTGCACACCACCGATAAAAGGGACAAAAAGCAAAAATGCCCCTGCGGTGATAACAAAACTGAATAAAAGATGTTTGTTAATTTTCATTATCTCTGCGATTTTTAGCAGAAATGGTATCAACCAGTCCTTTGTCTGCCCATTTACCAGGCGCTAAATATACAAATCTGTAAGCAATTATTGTACAAACCACCCCAATTAAAGATCCAAAATAAACATCATTTAAAAAATGCTGCGAAAGATATATTCTTGAAAATGATATTATTAAAGCCATTACCAGGGCTAATGCCTTTAAACCTTTATTTTCTGTAAGTATTGCAAGACACAAAAAAAGGCCAAATGCAGTAGCTGAATGGCCCGAAGGAAAGCTCATGTAGTGCCTCATCTTTACTCCTTCAGCCAGATGAAGATTGATTATGCCTTCAAAAAATTTAACAGGACGCCCCACGTCATTGAAAATAAATTTTTTAAGTAACTGAACAAATACACCCCCTGTTAAATATGATGCCAGAATAAACAGACTGCCACGGTAAGAGAAAAAAAGTAACAGGATAGCGACAATCACTGCAAACAGCCCGTCTCCCAAATGCGTAGTGTGCCTGAAAAAAAAATCGAAAAAACGATTATTCGCGCTGTTGATACAAAGATGTACTGAAGACTTGTCGGAAAAAACAAGTGGAAAGACAGAAAAAAATAAAATCAGAATATAGGGCAAAAAGAAATGCCTGTTTCTGTTAAATATATCTTTCAGAAAAACCATTCATGCAATTTTTGTCAAAGAAAACAAATTTTGCCGATTTGAATAACTAAGTTTTAATGTTTTTTAAATGAATATAGCAGTATCGTGCTGATGACTAATCATCATCATCATTATTAAGCCTTGAACCCGAGTAGTTGTCATCGAGATAAGAAGGCTGGTTTGCAGATTCATAGAAGAATATATTGATTCTTGCTGTATCGCGAAGAAAATCTATTTTACCGATTTCTATCCTGTTTATATTTATGCCGGTTCTTTCTTTAAGGTCTTTCATCAGCTCTTCTCTTTTTTCGGGTTTTATAAGGTCAATCTTCTCATAGCTGATTGTTTTACACGACTCGTGTTTAAGTAGGAAAACCTTTTCAAGAAGAAATACAGCAAACATAATTGAGATATTTGTAAACACCAGTTCGGCATAGCTTACTTTTTTATTTGCCAGCGCGTTGATAACAGACACACCAATAACGACAAACAAATAGGTCATCTCTTTTATAGGTATGGCATCGGTACGGTACCTGAGAATACCGAAAATAGCAAATAGCCCAAGTGCAAAACCCAATTCAAGTTTAACGTTTTCAAGAAGATAGCACAAAAGAAATACGATAACTGAAATAAGGATGTATGAGAAAAGATAATCTTTGCGCTTGGTTATGGGGTAATAGAGATATCGTACTACAAGAATTACCACAAGCATATTAAAGCAAAACCTGATAAGCAGTTCTAAAAAATCTTCAGTATCAATTAAACTAATTCCAAAGAAATCGGGAATCGTCTCAAGAAACATCATCATGGGTACTTATTTTATCAAAAATTAATAAACTTTCTTTAAAGCGGTTATATTTTACAGAATCGTCAGTTAATACCCTGCCGATGCAATATTTGCTCAACCCGCGCGGTGGTATGCCCATCTCAGCGAGTACCATCGAAAGGTAAGAATCGTGACCATTCGAATTGTCTCTTTTTACTTCAGCAATGGCAAGCTTTGGAAGGGCTTTGTTTACATGCCCGTTTTCGAAATTCAGGTTGTAATCAATGGTTATGCGTTCTGTTAGTTTTTTATTCACAAGTGTTAACCTGTTAAAAGAGGTATAGACCTTTGGCTCGAGCAATTCCGGGGTTATTGGGGAATTCTCGTTGATGAATTTTTTCGATTCTCCGGTGAGTACTGTTTCCAACTGCTGAGTCTTTATCCGCTTTTTAATGGTTCTGCCGTTTTTTGTTTTGTATTTAATTTCAAGAAAGAACAAATTGCTTTCCTGGTATGCCCTGCACCGTACTTTATACCTGTTTACCCTGCCGTTATGATGGTCAAGGTATAGCTTATTATCGGGGGTGTCAAAATAAAGAGAACGATAAGAGAACTCCCTGTCTTTTCCGATTGTAAGAATCCTGTAATAAGATTTTATCTGTTCAAGAATTTCCGGCAGCAGCAGATTTGAAAGAACATATTTGAAATCCATCCTGTTCAAAAGGCTGACAGAATCCATCTCCTGAAGGGTTATTCCTTCATATACGCCTATTATTTTATAAATTTCTTTCAAGAT
>JAWOHT010000210.1:0-7185 GCA_046485045.1 Bacteroidales bacterium | reverse complement strand
AACAATTTGTATGATGGTGAAGAGTACGATGCCCGCAAAGAAATGCCGGGATGGAACAGCTCCGGGTATAACGATGCTGAATGGTTGCAGGCTGAGTACGTGCTGGAATCGGGAGGTGAGATTGAAGCCCAGATGAATGAAAACATGAAAATCATGGATGTTATTGAGCCAGTATCGGTTTCAAAGATATCTGGCAACAGGTATATCATTGATATGGGACAGAATATGGCCGGCTGGCTGCGCATGACGGTGAAAGGCCGGCGCGGGCAAAAAGTCACCCTGAGGTTCGCCGAATCGTTGCAGGAAAACGGAGAATTATTCATTGCCAACCTTCGCGATGCAATTGTTACAGATGTATATGTTTTAAAAGGTGAAGCGGAAGAAACCTGGGAACCCTCTTTTGTATATCACGGGTTCAGATTTGTTGAAATTACTGATTATCCGGGTGTTCCACAACTCAAAGATTTTAAAGGTTGTGTGGTATTTGATAATATGAAGACTGTTGGCGACTTTGAAACTTCTCATTCGCTGTTAAACCAGATATACAGAAATGCTGTCTGGACCATTAATTCCACTTATAAAGGCATACCCATTGATTGTCCGCAGCGCAATGAGCGTATGCCATGGCTGGGCGACAGAGCTGCGGGATGTTACAACGAAAGCTTTGTGTACGATAATAGCAGGCTTTATACCAAATGGCTCGACGATATCCTTTACACCCAAAAAGCAGACGGATGCCTGGCCGATGTAGCTCCTGCCTATTTCAAGTATTACAGCGACAATATGTCCTGGCCGGGGACTTACATTCTGGTGGCTGAAATGCTTTATTATCAATACGGGCTTATCGAACCGGTAAAGAAACATTATCACGCCATGAAGAAGTGGCTGATGTATATGAAAGATCGTTATCTCAACGACTATATTATGACTAAAGACAGTTATGGCGATTGGTGTGCGCCACCAAAAACCATTGAAGAGGGCAGGGGAAAAAGCGCAAATGTGAAAAGACCCAGTCAGCTTATTTCAACTGCATATTATTTTCATTTCCTGCAAATTATGCAGAACTTTGCTGAGGTTACCGGAAACAACTCCGATTTACCTCACTATAAGGTATTGGCAGATAGTGTAAAAGTGGCATTTAACAAAAAGTATTATCTGCCGGATAGTAGTTTTTATGGTAGCGGTTCATTAACAGAAAATCTGCTGCCGCTTGCGTTCAATATGGTTTCCGAAGTGTATCGCAATGAATTGGTAAATACTGTTCATAATATTATTGTCATAGAAAATAACGGCCATCTGTCATCGGGACTGATTGGGATGCAATGGCTGATGAGAACACTCAGTGAAAACGGACTTGGCGACCTGGCGTTTAATATTGCCACCAAAATTACCTATCCGGGTTGGGGATATATGATCGAAAATGGCGCAACAACCATATGGGAATTGTGGAATGCCAACACTGCCGCACCAGTCATGAACTCTCAGAACCATGTGATGATGCTTGGCGACCTTGTTATCTGGTATTACGAACACCTCGCGGGTATAAAGACAGACAGGGAACATCCCGGCTTCAAACAGATTATTCTGAACCCGTCATTTGTGAAAGAACTTGACTATGCAGGCGCTTCTTACCATTCTGTTCATGGGCAGATAAAAAGCCACTGGAAGCGCGAAAACAGCTTTTTGTACTGGAGTATACAGATACCACATAATACAACCGCTGTCATCCATTTTCCGGTGAGCGATAAAAAAAGCATTTCTGAAAAGGGTGGAAAACTATCCGGTATTTCGGGTATGATTTATCTTGGAGAAAAGAACGGAAAAGCAATGTATAAAATTGGATCAGGTAGTTATCAATTTAATATTAAACCAGATGATACACCGAATTTGTAATCTTTTACCTGTTCTTTTATTTATTTCCTGTACAGGAGAAATCACATACAAAGAGGGTATTGTGCTTGAGGAGTTTATATACGATACTGCTTCATTTCCGTCGTGTCATGCCGCAACAATTGCTGAAACGCCTGAAGGCCTTATTGCTGCATGGTTTGGAGGGACGCACGAACGGCATCCCGATGTGTGCATTTATATCAGTAGAAAGATTGATAATAAATGGACAGCTCCCGTTAAAGTTTCCGATGGAATTATTGATGATACATTACGCTATCCAACCTGGAACCCGGTGCTTTTCCAGATTCCAGGTGGTGAACTGATGCTTTTTTATAAAGTCGGACCAAGTCCTTCAACATGGTGGGGGATGTTGAATACTTCATCTGATAACGGAAAGACCTGGAGCGCTGCAAAAAAATTACCGGAAGGATATATAGGACCAGTAAAAAATAAACCAGTGTTGCTTGAAAATAGCAGGCTTATTTGTCCTTCTGGTACCGAAGGGGATGGATGGAAAGTTCACTTTGAAATAACAACCGATTTTGGCTCAACATGGGAAAAAACAGGCCCGATAAACGATGGAAAAATGTACAACATAATTCAGCCGGGCATTCTTGTTCACAAAAACGGTGATCTTCAGGTTCTTTGCCGTAGCAGAAACGCAGTACTTGCTACTTCATGGTCTAAAGACAATGGCCTGACCTGGTCGCTTGTATATGAATCGGGACTCCCGAACAACAATTCAGGCGCCGATGCAGTTACACTTGCCGATGGCAGGCACCTGGTAGTCTATAATCATGTAAAAACCCCTGTAAATGCGCCAAAAGGATACCGAACACCCCTAAATGTAGCGCTTTCTACGACTGGTAAAAAATGGTATGCATCGCTTGTGCTCGAAGACTCCGAAATCAGCCAGTATTCTTATCCTTCTGTTATTCAGTCTGCCGATGGCATGGTTCATATTGTATATACCTGGCGCAGGGAAAAGATTAAATACGTGAAAGTAGATCCCCGCAAACTGAAAATGAAAGAAATTATCAACGAGAAATGGCCGGATTAGCCACCAAATCACAGGTTCACCAAATATCACAAAAAATTTGGTATATTTTAGTCCTTTGGTGGCAAAAAAATCAAATAAAAATGAAAAAACTAATAATTATTCTAATCGTATTTATCAGCAATATAAATGGTTATTGTCAAACTTCCGATGATCAGTATAAAAAACCACTGAAACAGGTACTCGATGAAGTCCAGTCCCGTTATGATATTCAAATTATTTATACTGAAGAACTTGTTAAAGATAAATGGGTTACATATGCTGACTGGCGCTACAGGCCCGAACTTGAAAAAACATTGGCCAATGTTCTCTCTTTACATGACATCTCTTTTATAAAAGAAGGGGATAAAAAGTACAAATTGAAAAGCTACGAGTACTATCGCTGGAGCCTTGAAGATGGAAAAGAACAGTCTGAATATCTTGCATCTAAGTATCACGACACTATTTCATGGGAAAAACGTAAGAATGAGTTGAAACCCTGCATATGGTCTGCTCTTAAGTTAACTAATCTTCCAACATGGCCGGATTCAAAACCCATCATCTCCAATGTAAGAAAGATGAACGGTTATGTCATCGAAAATTTTGCGCTCGAAACGCTTCCTGGTGTATATGTTAGCGGTTCGCTTTACCGTCCTTCCAAAATATCAGGAAAAATTCCGGTTATGCTTTGTCCCAACGGTCACTGGAAAGACGGGAGATACCGTCCCGATCAGCAATACCAGTGTGCTATGCTGGCACGACTTGGGGCTGTTGCCGTAAGTTATGATCTTTTTGCCTGGGGCGAATCGCAATTACAGTTTAAAGAAGAATACCACCGTAAAAGCCTTGCCATGACAATGCAGGTGCTCAACACCCTCAGGATTATTGATTTTCTGAATTCTCTTGATTATGCCGATGCTCAGCGTACAGGTATTACAGGAGGCAGTGGTGCAGGCAGTCACGCAATGCTTGTTACAGCCCTTGACCAACGTATTAAAGTAAGTGTCCCGGCAGTGATGCTTTCCAGCTACATGTATGGTGGTTGCCCTTGCGAGAGCGGTATGCCGGTGCACCTGTGCGGTGGCGGCACGAACAATATCGAACTGGCCTCTATGGCAGCTCCCAGGCCACAACTAATCATCTCAGACGGAAAAGACTGGACAGCCAATGTGCCTGAAATTGAATTCCCTGTGCTTCAAAGGGTATATGAATTCTATGGAAAAACCAGCATGGTTAAAAATGCTCATTTTCCGGATGAAGGACACGATTACGGTGCTTCAAAAAGGTTTGCGCTTTATGGGTTTATTGCGCAGCATATGGGTTTGGATATTAAAAAAATAAAGGATAGAGCAGGTAAGATAGATGAATCAAAGGTGACCATCGAAAATGAGTTTTCTATGTATACTTTTGGACTTAATGGTGAGAAACTTCCATCAAATGCAATAAAAAACTTTGAGGAAATGGAAAAAGTGTTTGAAAGAGAAGTAAACCAATAACCAGAGTTAATGATACTAAATAAAAAATATCAGAATAAACAAAAAATAATGCATTCGAGAAGAAGTTTTCTGGGCAAAGCAATTGCCTGCGCGGCTGCGGGTTTAATCTTGCCACAATTGTCAATGGCTGAAGGTTTGGAAGCAGAAGGTAAAAAGAAGAAACAGTCAAAAGGGCGCTATAAAATTGCTGTTTGCGACTGGATGATCCTTAAACGTCAAAAACCAGGGGCATTTAAACTGGCAGGTGAAATTGGCGCCGATGGCGTGGAAGTAGATATGGGAAGCCTGGGTGACCGTCCGGCTTTTGATAACAGGCTGATAAATCCTGTGGTAAGAAAACAATTTCATGACGAAGCAGAAAAATATAATCTTGAAATCTGCTCCATTGCCCTGTCGGGATTTTATGCACAGTCGTTTGCCGAACGCGAGACTGTACCTTTAATGATAACAGAAAGTATCAATACCATGCAATTAATGTGTGTAAAAACAGCATTTCTGCCGCTCGGTATCAAAGGCGATCTGGTGAAGTATCCTCACCTCCGGACGGTGATTGTTGAAAGGTTAAAAGCTGCATCACATATGGCCGAGGCTGCTGAGGTGATAATAGGTATTGAAACATCGCTTGACGCTGCCGGTGAGGTAAAATTGCTCGAAGAGATTGGTTCTCCGGCTATAAAAAGCTATTTTAACTTTGCCAATGCACTTCAGAATGGCAGGGATCTGTATTCTGAGTTAAGGATTCTTGGTAAAGACAGAATCTGCCAGATACATTGCACTGACGAAGACGGTGTGTGGCTCGAAAACAATAATAGGGTTGACATGCCTAAAGTGAAACAAACCCTTGATGAAATGGGGTGGAGCGGGTGGCTGGTGATCGAACGTTCAAGAGATGCCACTAATCCTCACGACGTGGTTGGTAACTTCGGCGCCAATGCAAGGTATCTGAAGTCTGTTTTTCAATAAAAAATTATATATGGTTTAAATATGAGATACATTTTAAACATGAACGACAGCATGGGATGGTAGAAACAACATCAACCGAACGCTCCAGCTCCTTTAGGAGCGACAGTATGGTAGAAATAAACAGAAATTTCAAAATAGCTCCGTTAGGAGCGACAGAACAATAAAATTAATAAAAATGATCAACCAAAAATTCAAACAATTCCTAATTGTATTATTTTTAATTGCTTTGTGTTTTCCTCTGTTTTCCTTCAAAATATGGGTTTCTCCCGATGGCTGTGACACAAACCCGGGTACAGAGGAAAAACCTGTGGCCACCATTCTTATGGCACAACGCAAAGCCAGAGAAATGAGGCGCTTAAACGATCCACTGGTTAGTAATGGAATTACCATTATTCTCAAAGGCGGAACATATCATCTGACCGAACCCGTTATTATCAGATCGGAAGATGCAGGTACAGGGACGAGTCCGACCACTTTTAAAGCCGCTCCCGGAGAAACCCCGGTGCTGAGTGGGGGTATTGCGTTATTGAACTGGAAAATGGTAGAAAAACCTATTCAGGGATTGCCTTCTAATGCCAGGGGTAAAGTCTGGATAGCCGAACTACCAAAACCGGGAGGACAAGCTATCATGTTCAGGCAGATGTGGGTGAACGGGAAAAAAGCCACCCGGGCTTCTACCCTGAATGATGGATTGTTACCGCGCATCCTGTCTAAAGACAATGCTGCACAATCATTTATGATTCCATCTCCGAAATTCAATTTAGAAAATATTGAAGGATTGGAATTCGTTATTCACCAGTGGTGGGCTATTGCCATGCTAAGGGTGAAAAAAATTGAAAATATAGGCGACAGCTCCCGGATTACCTTTCACCAGCCCGAAAGCCGCATAGAGTTTGAACACCCGTGGCCGGCGCCTTTTATTGATTCAGAGAAAAACCTGAATGGTAATTCGGCTTATTATTTTGTGAATTCAATCGCGTTGTTAAATCATCCGGGTGAGTGGTATGCAGATTTTACCGGGGGAAAAGTCTATTATTGGCCACAGGACAATGAAGACATGCAACAGGCCAAAGTCGTTATTCCTTGCCTTGAAACCATTGTAAAGATTGAGGGTGAAAAAGATTACCCTGTTTCTTACATTAACTTTAATGGCATCAGATTTCAACATTCAACATGGCTGCGGCCTTCAAGAGAAGGACATGTCCCTTTACAGGCAGGCTGGTCAATTACAGATGCTTATAAACTGAAGATACCCGGCACACCAGACAAATCTGGTTTAGAGAACCAGGCCTGGATCGAACGTCAATCAGCCGGGATTACGGTAGAAAATGCCCATCATCTTGTTTTTGAACAGTGCAGTTTCACTAACATGGCAGCCACAGGCCTCGATTTCATCAGCGGCACGCATCATAACCTGGTACAGGGGTGTATTTTCAAAGATATCGGAGGTACCGCCATACAAATGGGCTTTTTCGGATCGCCTTCTTTCGAAGCCCATCTTCCTTACAACCCTTCAGATGAAAGGGAACTCTGCCGTTTCGAAACCATTTCAAATAACCTCATTACCGATTGTACCAACGAAGACTGGGGATGTGTCGGTATCAGTGTTGGGTTTGCCCATGATATCAATATAAGTCATAACGAGTTGAGCCATCTGAACTATTCCGGTATCTGCATCGGCTGGGGGTGGACAAAGACAATTACTTGTATGAAAAATAACATGATACATGCCAATTACATTCATCATTTTGCAAAAAATATGTACGATGTGGGGGGAATATATACACTGTCAGCGCAGCC
>JAWOHT010000164.1:0-28579 GCA_046485045.1 Bacteroidales bacterium | reverse complement strand
AGCGCATATTCGAAACATGCAAAAAAAGCAGTTGAGATATATAATAATGGATTAAAACAAACTGAACGAAAGACTGTGGCTTTTAGGTTAGCCTTGACTTATAATGGAATTGGATTAAGGGTCAACTTTTGAAAGTATTAATGTGGCATCCGCCAACACGCAGTCATAAAACATGCAGGTTTATTTCCCGCAGTCGTGAAAATAGTTTAGTTGGTATTAGAGCGTTTCATCCCTCCCCATAGCTTTGTTGCAGGGGATATCCCGACAACTACCACACTCTCCCATTCTCTCATTCTCATTCCCATTCCCATTCTCATTCTCATTCCCATTCTCTCATTCTCATTCTCATTCCCATTCCCATTCTCATTCTCATTCTCTCTCTTTACACTCACCTCCTTCATCGAAAAACTACCTATATAACAAAATATCCTTAAAAACACACCCAAGTAATGATTTTATAAATATATTAATAACCCTTTATATATTATGGTCTATATTTATATTTTATATATATTTCTATTTCATACATCCTTTTTTTATATGTTTATGTCAATTATTTTATATTTATTATTGATTTAACCCAATTTTATTTTATTTTTGCGGTGTTAATTAATTAATAGTTTCATTTTAACTAAAATTAAAAAATGATGGGTACAAAAATTTTTAAAGGCAAAGCTGCAGCATTAACCATACTGCTTCTTTTGGTTACCGCGGGCAGCATCTTCGCGTCGGAGGGGATTGAAGTAGACACGGGTATTACCTCCTGGATGCTTACCTCTACAGCCCTTGTACTACTTATGGTGCCAGGCCTGGCAATGTTTTACGGAGGCCTGGTGCGTACCAAGAATGTGATGGGCACAATGATGCACAGTTTCACGGCCATGGGCGTGATGGCAGTACTGTGGGTCGTCGTGGGCTATGCCATGAGCTTCGGCGGGAGCGTGCTGGGCGGCTGGTTTGGCTGGAACAGCGACTATTTTTTTCTGAAAGGTATAGACGAAAAAATTATGGACGCCGGGGTTCCCGAGTATGTCTTCTCGATGTTTCAGGGCAAATTTGCAATCATTACCCCTGCCCTGATCGCAGGCGCTTTTGCAGAAAGGGTGAAATTCAAAGGGTATATCATATTCATCGCCCTGTGGGGTGTTCTGGTTTACAACCCGCTATGTCACTGGGTATGGGCAAGCGACGGCTTTCTTTTCAAAATGGGTGCCATTGATTTTGCCGGTGGCACGGTAGTTCATATCTCGGCTGGCATCAGCGGACTGGTGGCTGCTATATACCTGGGCGCCAGACGCGGTTATCCTAACACGGCCATGCCCCCCAGCAACCTAACCATGACCATGATCGGGGCAGGACTGCTCTGGGTTGGATGGTTCGGTTTCAACGCCGGGAGCAGTATCGGCGCAGGTTTATTGACCACACAGGCATTAACTGCCACGCAAACAGCAGCGGCAGCAGGTGCAATCACCTGGATCATTATTGAAGGCATTCATCATGGCAAATCCACGGCGCTGGGTTTTGCTTCGGGCATACTGGCCGGACTGGTGGCAGTTACCCCGGCCGCCGGCGTAGTGCAGCCTTATGGTGCGCTGATACTCGGTGTGCTGGCTTCGATGGTATGCTACCTGGCCATTATCTGGAAAGGCAAACTGGGATATGACGACAGCCTCGATGCATTCGGTATTCATGGCGTAGGTGGAATTGTTGGCGCCCTTATGCTTACTTTCTTTATGCGCGGCAGTCATACTGCCGGTGAAATCTTCAATCAGTTCGGTATTCAGGCGCTCGCAGTGGTTATAGCCCTTGCTTACGCGGCCGTGCTAACGCTTATCCTGCTGTTTGTGGTAAACAAGCTGGTAGGACTGAGAAGTTCCGAAAAAGAGGAAATGCAGGGACTTGATGCATCGTATCACGGCGAACACGGTTACGGTATGATGAACCTTAGTTAATTCTTGTGTTTTTAATCTTTAAAACAGACATTATGAAATTAATAACAGCTATTATAAGGGAAATCAGGCTCGACCAGGTAAGAGAAGCGCTGATTGAGAACGGAATTACACGTATCACTGTGGTGCGCGTATCGGGCCACGGACAGCAACTCAACGAGGACATCTATCGCGGGAGGAAGGTTATCCCGAACCTTATACCGAAAGTAAAACTTGAAATTGCCGTGAACGAAAGTTTTGTTGATATCACTATGAATACCATAATAAAACATGCCCGGACAAATTCCAAAGGCGAGGTTGGCGACGGCAAAATATGGATTACGCCAATCGAAGAATGTATAAGGATTCGGACAGGTGAAAAAGGAGGATCAGCAATCTGATTTGTTTAATTAATAAAGAAACAATATTTGCTAAATATTAGTTTTGGTTCTGCTTGAAGAAAGAGGCTGTAAAGAACGAATTTGTGTCTGTTCTGAACAGCCTCTGTTTTTTATGCAGCCTCATTTGTTAAAGCGCTGTCTCTTTTTTTTGTTCTGCCAGTATTTAATATACCCTTCCTGGGTAACAATGCCTATCGGTCCCTGGTATATGCCCCCGGGTCCCTTTACATCGAACACCCTTATGGCAACCTGATTATCTTTAGCCTTCAGGACAATACCTTCGGGCAGATAATACCCCCTGAACTCGTCCCAAAAGCCGTTGGTTTCTATTTTCGCAGAATCGATGTCAAATTTGCCTGAGCTGCCCACCAAGGTACCATTTATATATACTTCATCAATATCGTCAATTTTACCGGCCAGGAAAACCAGTTTTTTATTTGCAAGTTCCGCGGGCAGGTCGAACTTATTGCGGTACCATGCATAACCGTCATAATCTTTGTATCCCTGATCCTCCCATCTACCTGGCACATTCAGCTCTTCCCACCCCTCATCATCCAGGCCGGGTTCTTTCCATGCCGGTGAATCATTAAGATGAAATTTCCATTTTCCTTCAAGGTTAATATCCACAGGGATAAAATCAGCAGCATATATCCCTATCTTACCACCCCTGATACCACCAGACTCCTTACTATCGAATACACGCACCGCGACAACATTGAACCCTTTGTAATCTATCAGGTCGCCGGGTATCAGGTACCTGCGCTGCACATCGTATGCTCCTTGGTAAGCAGGGGGAAAGCTTCCGGTACCGCCTATCAGTATCCCGTTAAAATATACTTCATCCACATCATCAATCCTTCCCATGTACAAATAGAGGTTCGACCGCTTTGAACTTCCGGATATCTTAAATTTCTTGCGGTACCAGGCATAGCCGTTGTAATCTCTGTACCCCTGTTCTTCCCACGAAGAAGGCACAAAAACATTGTCCCATTGCCTGTCGTCGAAAGTAGGTTGTGCCCACTCTTTGTTATCGCCAATGGCAAATTTCCAGCGCCCCTTCATTTGCTTAACATAGTTGGGATTGTTTTCACACGCGCCCAGCACAAACAGCAGTGGCAAAAAAGTAAACAGTATTTTCTTTTTCATTAATTTGTTGATTTGGTTTTTCACTAAGATTATGCTTTTTTCTTTTTATCAATATAGGCGCCCAAAAGCAGGCTCAGTCCGCCGAAAAGAAAGATGGATGAAAAGTAAGCCACATTTTCATTCTGGAAGGCATTGGTATAGTAATAAAGAAGGTTGCCCATGATAATACCCAGGGCTATACCTATTAAAAAGATACCCGCTTTAAGCGCCAGGTTGCCGTTTGATTTAAACTCATGTTCAAACAATGCAGGATCGGCACCTTTTTCTATAATCGCCATTCTTTCCTGATTTCTGTTTCTGAGCTGCATCAGCCCGAGGATTATCCCGGTTATTGAACCGAAAATCACTAAAAGTATTAAAACTGCTCCTATTGGTCCCATAATGTATTAATTTTAATTTGTTTTTTGTTTACAGAACATATGACGCATGATTATTTAATCTGGTTACAGGAAAAAATAATTTTTTTTATGTAACCAGAAGTAATCATCCGGCGTCAAACTATTCGATGGATATCAAAAAAGACAGTTACTATATTGAAAGGGTACTGGAAGGCAAATCTTCTGAATTCACCGTGCTTATAAACAAGTATAAAGACATGGTGTTTACCATCATATTGAGGGTTACCGGTAACCGTGAAGATGCAGAAGAGGCAGCCCAGGATGTTTTTCTGAAAGCTTTCAATGGCCTGGCTGGCTATAGGGGCACATCGAAATTTTCAACGTGGCTGTACCGCATAGCATATAACCAGGCCATCTCAAAGGTGCGCAGAAAGCAACCCGATATCAGGTCTTATGATTCGCTTGAATTTGACATAACCGGTATTGAGGGAGAAAGTGATGCAGCGCTTGAACAAATCGACTCGATACCCGTTGATTACCTGAAAGCTGCATTTAATAAACTTGATGAGACAGACAAAACAGTGCTTACCCTGTATTATCAAGAGGAATGTAACCTGAAAGAAATTGCTTTGATCACCGGGTTGAGCAATGCCAATGCAAAAGTAAAGCTATTCAGGGCACGCAAAAAGCTGATGGCCCTGCTTGAAAAAATTTTTAAAAACGAATTGATTGACCACATTTGACTTCAATACCATGGACGGGGAAATAAAAAACTTGTTTGAAAAGATTGGCCTTGAACAGGCTCCCGAAGATTTTACACTGCGGGTGATGAACAAAATCGAACACGGATTTGTAAAGGCGCCGGTTAAAATGAGCATTTGGCGCAGTTACAGGTTTCTGGCAGGGTATATCATTGCCTTCATCATCATTGCTCCCTTAACGGTGCCGGCAGTAAGGTACCTTTCAAGCCTGAGGGTTAGGCCGGTTAATCTTGATTTTAGCTTTATTTACGAGTGGTTTGATACTATTTCTGAGATAATCGCTTCAGGAACACTCACCTTAGGCATCGTCATTATTGCCGCGATCCTGATTATGATCTTTTCCCTTGTTTTTGGTCTGTTTGTTATTCATTTATCCTTGCCACAGGGAACACATCCAATGTTGAAAACTGGTTCTTAAGGTACTTGTAGTAACCCGTAATGGCAATCATGGCAGCATTATCTGTGGAATATTGAAATTCGGGCAGAAAAATATCCCAGTTTCTTTTATTCCCTTCCATTGTAAGGCCATTTCTCAACCCCGAATTGGCAGAAACACCCCCGGCCACCGCGATATCCCTGATGCCTGTTTTTTTTGATGCCGCTATAACTTTATCCAACAAGATTTCGACAATCACATGCTGAAGCGAAGCACAAATATCATACAGGTTGTTTTCGACAAACTGTTTATCTTCTTTCAGGCGGTCGCGCAGAAAATACAGGAACGATGTTTTCAGTCCGCTGAAACTAAAGTCAAGTTCTTTGATACGTGGTTTGCTGAATTTAAAAGCATTTGGATTACCTTTGGCAGCATATTTGTCAATCAGGGGGCCACCGGGATAAGGCAGTCCCATTACTTTGGCACATTTGTCAAAAGCCTCACCGGCGGCATCATCAATAGTCTGCCCGATAATCTGCATGTCGAGGTAGTCTTTAACGACGATTAGCTGTGTGTGCCCCCCTGAAACAAGAAGGCAAAGAAAAGGAAATTGTGGCAGGGTTTTTGTATCATTCTTCTTCTGAAGAAAAAGGGCAAGAACATGGGCCTGAAGATGATTTACCTCAATAACAGGAATATTGGATGCAATGGCAAAACCTTTGGCAAAAGAGGCCCCGACGAGCAACGACCCCATGAGCCCCGGCCCGCGTGTAAAAGCCACAGCACTTATCGACGATCTTTCACACCCGGCCTCTTTGAGCGCCATCTCGACTACAGGGATGATGTTCTGCTGATGTGCCCTCGAAGCCAGCTCGGGGACCACACCACCATACTGCCGGTGCACTTCCTGGTTGGCAATACGGCTGCTGAGGATATACCCGTCTTCGACTACAGCCGCGGCTGTGTCATCACATGATGATTCTATACCTAAAATTTTAATACTCATGTGTATATATTTGAATTTTTTTTAGTTTTTTTACGTTCTCAAATTAAAACTGCAAAGTTATCAAAAAGAGTCTTAAAATATTCGCGATTGTGCTTTTATGCATCTTGGCCTTGCCGCTCACTGCTTTTATTGCATTGCAGAGCGACCATGTTCAGACATACATGGCCAGGCATGCCCTGAATTTCATGGCAGAAAACATTGACACTAAGTTCACGGTAGGCAGGATTGCCATCACCTTTTTTAACCGTGTTGAGATTAACAACCTTTACATCGAAGACCTCGCGGGCGATACTTTGCTGTATTCAGAAAAACTTACCGCCTCCATTGCCAGGCCACGGTTTAAACAAAAAATCCTCAGGTTTCAACGCGCAACACTTGACCATTCGTTTATCAACTTATATATTGATTCAGCAAACAATATCAACATCAAATTACTTCTTGACAAGTTCATCAAAAAGGGAAATGGGAATAAAGAAAAATGGGATTTTGAGATTAATAACATCCGCATTAACGACAGCCGGTTTAACCTGGTAAATTTTGATGCCCAGAAAAAGGAATATGGCATTAATTTCGGCGACCTTCAGTTAACCGGGTTAAATATTGATATAAGAAGGTTCAAACCAAAGGGCGACACACTCAACTTTATAATAAGAAAACTGGGGTTCACCGAACAGAGCGGTTTTGTCTTATCTGATTTTAATGCCCGCACCAGCATTTGTAATAACCATATGCTCTTCGATGAATTGAAGTTCCACACCCCCTTCTCTTCGTTCGATGGCAACAGGGTACATTTGAGGTATAACCACTTTAACGAATTTAAGATTACCACTCTTTATTCAAATGTAAGGCTTAACGTGCTCGCACAAAACTCGAGCCTTAATTTTTACGACCTTGCGTTTTTTGCACCTTTTTTCCGAAATTCTTTCCAGAGTGTAATTTTATCGGGTGAGTTTGACGGCACTATTGACAATATCTCGGGCAAAAACGTAAACTTAAAGTTCGGAAAATATTCAAGTCTTGAATGCTATTTCGACCTTGACGGCCTTCCTGATATCAACAGAACCTTTATATATGCCAGATTTAAAAAACTTCAGTCCAGGATATCCGACCTTAAGGAGCTAACACTCCCCGGCAACAGACATTTAAACCTTCCTGACCAGTTTGAAAAATTGGGCACTTTTAGTTATTCGGGCCAGTTTACCGGATTTATAAACGATTTTGTGGCATATGGCACTCTGAATTCAGACATGGGACTGATAAAAACCGACGTACTGCTAAAACCCGACGTTGGCGGATCGCTGGCATTTAATGGCAAAGTGCAGACAGAGAACTTTAAACTTGGTAAACTGCTCGAAAACGAAAATAACATTGGTGATATCTCTTTTCATGTAAACACCGACGGACATCTTGAGTCGGGCAAATCGTTCTCGGCAAATACCGAAGGAGAGGTGCAATACCTCGAACTGAAACAATATGTATACAGAAACATCAAGCTGTCGGGAGTTTTCCGGGATAAAAATTTCAACGGCAAAGTATTCATCCAGGATCCTAATATTATATTTGATTTTCGGGGCGAGCTTGATTTTGCGAGCGACACCCCCCGTTACGATTTTGTAGCATCTGTTCTGCGGGCAAACTTATATGCCCTTAACCTTGACCGATCTGATCCTGCACAGGAGCTGTCTTTTGATATCGAAGCCAATGCCGAAGGCGATTCGCTGAACAATTTTAACGGGAACATAAAACTGGTAAATGCACTTTTTTCGAAAAAAGACAAGCAGATACAGTTGTACGACTTTTACGCCTCGGTATATAACAACCATCACTCCAACTCATTTATCATACGGTCAGATTTTCTTGATATGGATGTATCGGGCCGTTATCAGCTCGACAAAATCGGAGGATCGGTGACCAGATTTGTTCATTCTTTTTTACCATCGCTCATTGATTCGGGAAAATTGATTCCCGAAGATTTTAAAAACCGTTTTCAGTTTAAGGCAACCTTTAAAAACACCAAAGCTGTCTTTGATTATTTTCTGCCCGACTATTTCGTTGGGGAAAACAGCACTTTTCAGGGCATCTTCGAGCCCGATTCAAACTATTTTTATCTTTTTGGCCTTTCGCCCCTGATAAGGGTACAATCAAACACCTGGAACAACCTGAATATCATTGCAGAGTCTGATCATCAGGTACTGAATATCACTACCGGTTCAGAGAGCCTTGAAATAGGCAACAGGATTGCGCTTGAAAACTTTACCATCTATTCTGATATAGGGTCAGATACCCTGGGGTTAACATTAAGATGGAACAACTGGGATTCGGCATCTTACCGGGGAGAAATAAAGGCAGATATCAGTTTCGAAAAGTTCGATAGTATTTCATTCCCTGCAATAGTTTTAGACCTTAAACCTACCAGGGTTTTTACTTACGATACCTTATGGAACATAAGCGAAAGCGATATCAGGATACAGAAACGCAAGATAGAAGTAGACAATCTGATAATAAGTCACAACAACCAGTCTTTCAGGGTCTTCGGTAATATATCAGAAAACCCTTCCGATGTACTTAGTGTTGAATTCAATAATTTTAACCTTGACAACCTGAATGTTCTCACCCAGTCTGAAGGCTTTAGTATTCTTGGCATTCTTAACGGAGAAGCCAACATCTCGAGCATTTTTGCCAACCCGGTCTTTTATTCCGAACTAAATGTAGATTCGCTCATAATTAACAACGAACTGCTCGGCTATACCCAAATTAATTCGAAATGGAACAACCGTGATAAATCTATAGAAATTGATGCCTATGCCCGAAGGGGCAACCTCAGAACATTTACCATGCAGGGTGATTATTTCCCGGGAGACCAGGGAAGGTTTGATTTTGATATTGGACTGAATAAGCTGCGTCTTGATCTTTTCAATCCCTATATTAAAGGTCTCGCCAATAACCTTAAAGGAATGGTTTCGGGAGAAATGGTATTGGCCGGGAATATCAAAAAGCCCGTGATTTCGGGCGAAATGCTTTTCCAGAAAGCGTCATTCACTGTTAATTATCTGAAAACAAGGTACAATTTCACCAACAAAATCGTGATTGACAACAACAATATCCTCATCAACGACCTGCTGGTTTTTGACCAGCATGGCAATACATCAAAAATCAACGGTACAGTCACGAACAATTACCTCAAAAATTTCAGGTTTAACCTGAATATCAATGCTAAGAATTTTGAATTCTTAAATACCTCTTCATCGGACAATTCACAGTTTTACGGTGCTGCTTTTGCTTCAGGTCTTGTCATCATTCGGGGTACACCCAAAAACATTACCATGGATATAAACGCGAAGACTGAGAAGAACACGAAAATCTTCATCCCTCTTTCTAATCCCGAGGAGATAACCCAATACGATTTTGTGAATTTTATCCTTCCAGATGAAGAGCAGCAAAGCAACGGAGCTGAAAAGAAATACCAGGTAAACCTTACCGGCCTGCAACTGAATTTCGATCTTGAAGTAACCCCCGATGCCGAAGTGCAGCTTATTTTTGACCCTACAGTTGGCGATATCATCAAAGGCAAAGGCTCTGGCAACCTCAAAATGCAGATCAATACGCTTGGAAAATTCAATATGTACGGAAATTATACAGTAGAAGAAGGAGAATACCTCTTTACGCTTCTGAACGTAATAAACAGGAAATTTCTGATAGAATACGGGGGTACCATCACCTGGAACGGTAACCCGCTCGACGCCGAAATAAACCTTAAAGCCATATACCGCACCAAGGCATCTCTGAACAACCTGCTGGTAACAACAGAAGGATACACTTCCAAGACTACTGTTGACTGTCAGATACTTATGACCGGAAAACTTATGAGTCCGAACATACAATACGACATATACCTTCCGCATGTAGAAGAAGCCACGCGCGAGTTGGTTAAAAACAAGATCAGCAACAGTGAGCAGCTCAACAAGCAATTTTCGTCTTTATTGGTGCTTAACAGCTTTATGCCTGAATTTGACCCGGCGGCAGCCTCTTCATCTGGAACGCTCTCGCCATACAGCAATGCTGCCAATGCCAACGCCAGTGAATTTCTTTCAAATCAGTTAAGCCATCTGCTCTCACAGATAAGCGGTGATGTAGACCTTGCACTTAATTACCGCTCCGACAGGGTTATGAAAAGCGATGAAATAGAAGTGGCTATGTCCACCCAATTGCTCAACGACCGGCTGACGATATACGGCAACCTCGGCGTGCCCACCAATGCAGCGGCACAGGCATCAAACAGCCTCGTAGGCGATGTGGATGTGGATTATAAAATTACAAAAAACGGAAAACTGAGGGTAAAAGCCTTTAACCGTTCCAACGAAGAACAATTTAACTACGTTGCCCCTTATACACAGGGGTTCGGACTGGTATACAAAGAAGAATTCAACACCTTTTCTGAACTATGGCAGAGGTACTGGAATACGATAGTCGGCGATGTTGACCGTAAAAAGAAAAAATCCGGGATGATTAATAATTAACGTTAATAAATATTCTGGAAAAATAATAACAGTATTTCATCGTTTTATAACTTTACATAAACTTTAAAATTATAGAAACATGTTAATATTATTACAAGCCGATCTTACAAATGCAGCCGGACAGGCGCTTGCAGGCCAGGAAGGTGAGATTACACTGTCGTTTTTCGAATTGGCCATGAAGGGCGGTTGGGTAATGATACCCATCATACTATTGTCGTTTGTAGCCATTTATATTTTTTCAGAAAGATATTTTGCCGTCAGAAAAGCATCAAAAATGGATATTAACTTTATGAACAGGATAAAAGATTATATCCACGAAGGCAAGCTGGAGTCGGCCCATGCACTTTGCCAGTCGTTTAACAACCCGATAGCCCGGATGATTGAAAAAGGCATAAACCGTATCGGCAGGCCGCTGAACGATGTTTCTGCTGCCATTGAAAATGTGGGCAAGCTTGAAATTTATAAACTCGAAAAAGGATTTGCCCTGTTGGCTACCTGTTCGGGGGGTGCGCCCATGCTTGGTTTTCTTGGCACTGTAATGGGTATGGTTAGGGCATTCTACGACATGTCTATGTCGGGAAACAATATAGATGTATCGCTGTTATCGGGCGGCATATACACCGCGCTGATTACAACCGTGGCAGGGCTTATCGTGGGTATCATGGCATATTTCGCCTACAATATTCTCGTGTCGAATGTAGAAAAGGTAGTTTTCCAGCTCGAAGCCCACTCCACAGAATTTATGGACTTATTGAATGAACCTGCAAAACGCATGTAATACACTGAATTATGAGCTTAAGTTCGAGAAATAGAGTAAGTGTGCAATTCAGCATGTCGGGTATGACAGATATTGTCTTCCTGCTGTTGATTTTCTTCATGCTTACCTCCACGCTTGTTGTGCCAAATGCACTCAAGTTATTGCTGCCGCAGAGCAATAACCAGACATCTGCAAAACCGGTAACAACAGTTTCTATTACCAAAGACCTGCGGTTTTATTACGAAAAAAAGGAGATACCGTTTGCCAGTCTTGAAAAAGAACTGCAGCGAAACCTGAGGGCCTACCGTGTAAAATACAACGAAGACCCGACCATCTCGCTGTATGCGGATAAAAATGTGCCGTTGGAACATGTAGTGAAAGTGATGAATATTGCACGTAACAATAATTATAAACTCATTCTGGCCACATCGCCGGAGTAAAAATTAAAGCTGATGCCAGTTGATAAAAACGGCATATCGGGAACCATTATATTTCACACCATCTTTCTCTTACTGGTGCTTATATTCGGCTTTTCAACGCCGCTGCCGCTGCCGGGAGAGAGGGGTATACTAATTAATTTCGGCACCAGCAGCACGGGGTTGGGAGATATTGAACCGGCTATGGCCGAACCCGCGAGAAGAGAAGAGGCCAACGAGCCTGCCCCCCCGGCTGAAACACAGCCTTCACAATCTGAAAATGCCCTGATGACACAGGACTTTGAAGAAGCCCCCACGGTACCCGTGAAAAAGGAGACAACAAAAAAGAAAACCGAACCGGTAAAAGAAACCGTTAAACCTGTTGAACAGCCCAAGACAGAGGAAAAACCTGTTGAACAGCCGCGCAGGCCAGACCCACGGTCATTGTACACAGGTAAAAATACCGCTTCGCAATCAACAGGATCGGAAGGAGACACTAAGCCCGGCGGAAACCAGGGCAGTCCCGATGGCGATGTGGATTCACCCAGCCGAATCGGCGGGCCAACCGGCGGAGGTGTAGGATACAGCCTTGAAGGCCGCGGCAAAGTTTACCTCCCCGAACCCTCACTCAATTACCAGCAACAGGGAGTGGTTGTAGTAGAAATCCTGGTTGACCGCGATGGAAAAGTGGTAAGCGCCCGCGAAGGGGTGAAAGGGTCAACCACTACGAATGTAACCTTGTTGCGACTTGCCAGGGAGGCCGCCCTGAAATCGAAATTCAGCGCCAAAACCGATGCCCCTGTTCACCAGAAAGGAACCATAACATACCATTTTACATTAAGGTAAAATGGGGCAGCCAGTCTATTCAATCCATTATCCCGGTTTTGTTATCAACCCATAAATCTACCTTAACCTATGAAGAAAAATATATTCTCATCTCTGTTTATCGTCGCGCTGCTTTTTTTTATTTTTGGTTTTGTTACCTGGCTTAATGGAGCGCTGATGCCGTTTCTTCAAACAGCATGTGAAATTACCCCGTTCGAAGCCAGTCTGGTTACAATGGCTTTTTATATCGCCTATTTCTTTATGGCTTTGCCTTCTTCATACATTCTAAAACGAACGGGGTATAAACAGGGATTATTCCTCGGTTTGTTGGTGATGTCGTTCGGCGCCCTGATGTTCATACCGGCAGCATATACACGTATTTTTTATGTTTTTCTATTAGGACTTTTTATATTGGGGACAGGACTTGCCCTGCTCCAGACTGCCGTAAATCCTTTTATTACAGTTATCGGTTCACCAGAAAGCGCTGCAGCAAGAATTTCTGTAATGGGAATATGCAATAAAATGGCCGGTTTTATCAGCCCCCTCGTACTGGCTTCACTGGTAATGCATGGCATGGAAAAATTCGGGGAGGAAAAGTTGGATATCCTTTCAATAACCGAAAAAGAAGCATTGCTCAATGAACTTGCATCGCGCCTTGTTGGCCCTTATGCGGCAATGGCCTTGATACTGCTGGTTTTTGGGATTGTTGTTAAATATTCATCCTTGCCCGATAAGGTTGAGATTGATGAAGATGAAAAAGAATCGCTGCCTGATTTTATTAAACAAATACCTTATGCCTTAAAAATACCCCGTGTATTACTGGGTGTTATTGCCCTTTTTCTTTATGTGGGTGTTGAAGTGATGGCAGGCGACAGTCTTACCCAGTTTGGCAAAGACCTTAACCTGGCCTATGCCCCTAAGCTCACATCATACACCATGGCTTTTATGGTTATCGGGTATATTCTGGGTATCCTTCTCATACCAAAAGTTATTTCACAATCGAAAGCTTTGATGATATCTGCAATTCTTGGAATATTTTTTGCTGTTGGTGCTGTTAGTTCCTCTGTTACAGGATCAAACATGTTCGGGATAAGTTTTGGATGGTTGAACAATCTTTTTAACATCAATATACCCATCATTCCCAACAGTGTATTCTTTGTTTCACTGCTTGGCCTGGCAAATGCAGTGATGTGGCCGGCAATCTGGCCCCTTGTCATTAACGGGCTCGGGAAGTATACCAAAATCGCCTCCGCACTTTTGATTATGGGAATTGTTGGCGGGGCTTTGCTTCCTCCTTTGTATGCACGGTTAGGACAGAGTGATGTTGGATTTCAGCGTGCCTTATGGATTATGGTGCCCGTTTACGCCTACATTCTTTTTTATGCAGTAAAAGGACATAAAATAAGACAGAAAAACCTTGTAAAAGCTATGTAAATAAGCGAACTGGAGAATCTTTCTGAAGCTTTTGCGGAACATTTTAAAAAAAAATACTGTTGTGCCAGACCCCTGTCAGGGTTCGGAGCCCTCACAGGGGTAAGCACAATCTTTCCGGCTTAGACCTCAGATTATAGAATACTATAAGTAAAAGTTGCATAAACGCTGCAGTCAAACCCGTTATTATATCCATAAGAAGATAATGATCGCGATTCCACATCCCGAAATACAAAGGATGGTATTATAGCAAAATTTAACCTTACCTGTTGCGATATATAATAATTACCTGAAAGATTAATCCCTAACCTCGAAAATCTACGTATTGTATTAAAAGAAAATTGATAATGTCCTTGTTATATCAAGGATTTTTGTTTTCTATGTTGTACATAATGTACGTACTATATGGAACAAACTCATCAATCACCACATCCCCAATGGGCACTATCCCACAAGAAACAAGGCACAGAACTTCGTTGCATCAATAACAGATATTATCTGTATGAATACAAAACCGTATACGACGCTGCACGAATCGCCGACATCCTGTACGAATATGGTGGAAGCTATATCACAAGGAACAATACCAGGGGACAGAACATGATGGAACATCCCCACCTGCACTGCATTATACCTGCCGGTAGGTTGAGCTTCGATAAAGGGCACTGGGTGCATACCCGTAAGAAAAATGGTTTTTTCATCTTTTACAAAGTGCTCTCTGAAAAGTTCCGGGGAAAGTTCCTCGATATCCTGCAAACCGCTTATAATAAAGGAAACATCGATTTTGGAGGAACCCTCGCTTGCATTAGCGGCAAGGGCGCATTTACCAGTTTCAAACAGAAGCTTTTCGGGATGGACTGGGTGGTAAACATTCAGAAACCCCTTGGAAAACCCGAAAAAATACTGGAATACCTTTCACGGTACGTTTTTCGTATTGCCATTACCGACAGGCGCATCATCGAGGTGAAAGACGGAAAAGTACTGTTCTTCTGGAAGGACTAACGTAGCAACTGCTTCCGTGAAATGAATCTCGATATTGATGAGTTTATCCGCCGGTTTTTATTACACGTATTGCTCCGGGGATTTTATAAGGTGCGCTATTACGGGATTTTTTCAAGCAGATACCGCAGGCAAAATATTGAACTGGCCAAAAGCCTCCCCAAATACCTCCAAAACCATGCCCATCCGTATTTAATGCTTCACTAATTAAGCACCATTGAATGGTTAGGTTTTCCATATCATATATTGATAATGTTTCATCGGTACCATAACTAACAGAACAGTGATCAATAATCACATTTTTATATGGCAGTGAACCTGAACTGCCGGAACTTTTTGGACTTGCCCCACTTAAAGCATCCTGCCCCCAGTTTTCTCCTAACCGGAACCTTATGTACCTTATAATTACATTACTGACATTAATCCCAAAAGCATAATCCTTTAAACAAACTCCATCGCCCGTAGCTGTCTGGCCCCCAATGGTCACGTCTCCATTTGTTATTTTCAAGGTGGATGTAAGTTTGATATTTCCTGAAACCCTGAACACAATGGTACGAGGACCTGTCTGGTTTATTGCATAACGCAGGGATCCAGGAAGACCATCGTCTTTCAGGTTTGTTACTTCATATACAGTCCCTCCTCGTCCCCCGGTTACATATTATCCGTATCCATCTGCACCGGGAAAAGCAAGTTGCTGGCTTTCTACCTATATAGAAATAGAAAATGCAGTTAGCGCAATAATAACAATTGTTTTCAGTGTTTTCATTTTAAAATTCTTTATTATATGATTTGTAATATTAAAGGTGAAAGTCTCAACCGACCACTATTTTATGTTTTAACATCTTATTGTTTCCCGTTCTCCTGTCGGGGGATTTACCAATTTGTTAAATTTTGACAAATTTCTGTATAGTTTGTTTGTTATTATCCTGGATTTTAATCAAATACAATCCTGGTTTAAGATTGCTAATGTCAATAGATTGTTCAAGTTCCAAAGTTTCTTTATTAAAGACTGTCTGCCCTCCAATAGTCATAATATAAATGCTATATAAACCGGGTTGGGAAGAATTGTTAACAATATTCAGGAATTTGGTTGCCGGATTAGGGTAGATATTGATCCCTGAACTTTTAAAAGTTTGAATATCACTTGCCACAAAAGATAAAGTATCAGTAATATTAAATATAATCCTTTGGTACGACTTGAGTTCTGGAATCCCGGATATTTTTAATTGTATTACAGATTTTCGACACCGTATGAAATTTTTGTCTGAATATTGATTCTTTACTAAAAAAATCAATGAAGGTTTACCTGATATATTCCATCTTTTTAGATAAAATGAAGTCTTTAGTTTTTAATTGGCAAATATAAAAGCCTGGTAATAATCCAGAAGCATCCCAAACTACATTATAGGTTCCTGGATCTTTATACTCATTTACCAAATCAGCAACTTTGCGCCCCGAAAGATCACAAACAAAAATTTCTACCTGTGTATTATTAATTATTGAATATTCAATCGAAGTAATTGAATTAAACGGATTAGGGTAGTTGCGTACAGAAGTCCCTGCAGCTGAATTAGGGGAAATATCGATACTTATCGGGTCAACTAAATTTTTAGCTAACTCGGAATAAAGGGTATCTATCTCGTTGTCGGAAAGAACACGTGAATAGAAACGAATGTCATCCAGCGCGCCGTTATATGCGTCTGCCAAACCATTTGGGGATGTTCCTATATGAATGTTTGCATTTGTTTTGGTGCCAAAACGCCAGCTTAATTCATCTTTTTTTACGCCGTTAACATAAAACCTCACTTTATTCACTGACATTGTAATTACAACATGAGTCCATTTTCTTAAAGGAATTGCTGTCTTAGAGTCTGCTTCAAAACCAGGTATCCTAACCGATAATTTATGGCCTGTTGCCCTGTGCTGGTTAATACCCCACATCATTCCGTCATTGTGCCAGTCATCCCGTTTATTAATAATATCCTGAAATGTACCGGTTGAACCTTTCCAGTATGCCCAGAATGCACAGGTCATCTCATCTTTTGTCCCCAATTGCGATGGTGAATAATTGCCCAGGTCAACCCGGTACCATGTAGTTGCCCCTGCGCCAAACAACAATGCCCCCTTTTGTGTACCATCATATCCGACTGTATCAATTACCCCTGTGGCGCCCCCGGTAGCAAAATGACCATCAGATAACCCCTTCTCATCTTTTAAATTACCATCAAGTTTATAATGTGCTATAAGGGGAACTTGTGCATTAATAACAGAGTTATAATAAATGATAATGAATATTAGTAAACATGCATATTTATAATACTTCATAATTGTTTTGTTTTTAATAATTTAATAAAGGACAGTAATGTTTAAGTTAAGAGTCAAATTTTAAACATTTAATTAACTGGCAACAGAGCCTCGTTTCCAGAACTGCTCCTAAACGGTAGGATTATCCCAGAAATGCAACTCTGTTGCCAATGGTACAGGTTTAATTTTGTAAAATTATTTTCATGGTTTCAGAGTTGTCACCAACCTGTAACCTTATAAAGTAAATTCCGTTTGACAAGCCTTTTGGCTGCCATATAACTTCATGTTGGCCTACAGTTTGAAATGCATTTTCTAAAGTCCCTAATTCTTTTCCGGTATAGTCATATATCTTAATTAAAACATTTTCGGGTTTAAACAGGTTATATTTTAAAGTTGTGGCTTCATTGAACGGATTTGGGTAATTCTGTGTAAATGAAAATCCTTTTCCGGCAGGAAGGATAACATCTTCAATACCAGTAGAAATTCCAGCTTTAGGACCGGTCAACTGGCTTAATATTTTTGGGTTATTTATGTCAGATATATCAGTAACACACAGGGTATCCCTTACCCATTCTGCCGATTTTGCTTCGTAATAGTAAAATTCAAGCGGATGCCATAACGCACTGTCTGGAGGCATTACGGTGGGATGCCTGCCACAGTCGGTATCGTAAATATTTCCTGTTTCCCTTACCCAGCCTGCATTTGTAAGAATACCTTCATGTCCCCCTTCATACATAAGTTGCCATGCATCACCGGCACGCCAGAAATATTGGTTTTCGATAAAAAGGTTCCCTTTGTGGCCTACGCCAATTCCATAATCTCCCATTCTAAAAATTTGGTTGTTAAAACAATGGACTTTCCCATATCTTGCCCTGGGATTTCGAGATTTGGTATACCAAAAAGAATTATTATGATATGTAGTGTGCAAGCGTCCGGCACTTTGATGCTCATTAAAATCATTGCTCCCGATAAGAGATGTTTTGGCACATCCTACAAAATGGCACCACGAAATAGTTGCCCAGTCACAACCTCTGATAATATCAATGGCCCCGTCGGCTTGGGTATAAAATGCACAATGATCTATCCATATATTTTCAGTGAACATTGTTGCATTAATATTATCATCGGGCGAATCTGTAAATGTCAGGTTTTGGATAATAACGTTTTTTATCCTGTTTTCAGGGGGCGAGGTCACATAATCGTCTGTTTGTAACCCCATTTTTAACCCAAAGCCTTTTATTGTGGCATTTGCCCCTATCCCAATAATAGATTTATTTGAGGTAACGTCCATCATCCCTCCGTCAGTTTTCTCAATAGTGTCTTTTACCATTATTATATATGCGCCTTCTCTTGAAGCATAGTCTTCTAATTCTTCATAAGTGGCAACTGTTACTATTGTACCTCCATGGCCACCTGTGGTATGCTGGCCAAACCCAACGGGCCTGCCTGCCTGCGGCAGGTTCACGCCTGTTCCGCTTACAGCAATATCAAGTGTGGATATACCCCCGCCTGTATTGGTTATATTTCCACTGTAACTTTTTATCTCTGTTGGAATAAGCCTTGCAAATATTGAAGTTTCTAAAAGCCCTCCCCCTGCGTATGGCAGAGTTAATGAGGAAGCAAACCCTGTTCCGCTGTTTTTGGATACTTCAAAACCCAATGGCGCTGTTATTGTAATATTTCCGCTGGCAGGGGTTAAACCATATCCGGTAATAGTATAGGCCATTTCTCTTGATGGCTTATTGACCAGGACATAGCCAACAGGCAAAGATGTTTTACTAACGATAAGCTTAGGTGAAGAATAATCAGCTCCTTTGCCATTTACTGCTACATCTAGTTTAGCTGCACCACCGCCCGAATTGGATATTAAACCGCTGTAGCTTTCAATTGCTGACGGTGTAAACCGTACATAAACCGTTTTTGTGGCAAGTGTACCGCCTGTATATGGCACAGTTGCAGATGGTGCAAACCCTGAACCGCTGGTTACAGATATTTCAAAAGGGCTTGGCGCTGTAATAGTTATATCTCCGCTTTCAGGGGATAAACTTGTTCCCTTAATAGTATAGGTTTGTTCTACTGATGGAGTACTTACCCCTGAAAATCCAAGTGGCAGGATCAAAGGATCAACACTCAGTGTTGGGGTACCCCCTGTTGTTGATTCGAATCTGAAATGCTGATATTTCAGGCTGACATCTGCATCAACAACCGCTGCATTGGCCCCGTCGTCTGTTGAACCTGCTGCAATTGTAACACATTGGTTCAAGCCTTTTGCCATAATTTGAAAATACCCATCACCAACATCTACCAGACCCCAATGCCTAGTGTCTTCATCAGTATAACTTCTCATCTCAACGTTGGAAGCGCTTTTTCTTAAAGCTGCATTGGTACGGTGCATCGGACACATTTTCCAATACCCGCCGCCAACATCGGTTATTACCCATTTTTGGTAGGCCGAATCGGTAAATGCCGCCTGCTGGACGTTGGTGCCATTAGCTGTGCCGCCATTAAGGACTTCGAGCACTTTACCGCTGTGGCGTGCAATAATTTTATAAGTCCCCCCGGTTACAATGCCTTGTGGATAGGCCGTACTTATTAGCGAAATACAAAACATACCTGCAATAAGCAGGCCCCTTGTTTTTTGGGAAAAAAGGTTTAGTGCTTTTTTTCCTTTTGATTGATTTTTCATGTTCTTTGATTTGATATTAGTTAATTATTTCGTGAAGAATTCTTTTCTCTTATAAATATTTATAAAAAGAGAATTAATAGGCACAAGGTTGTTAAAATCCTGTAAATTAATTGTGACTGTTGGGAGATTGTTTTGTAAAATGGGGAGAAACGGGAATGAAATTATTGAATATCTTCTCCTTTATAATAGGTTTTGATATATGCTGTCGGGGTCATGCCAAAGTGATGTGCAAAACACTTGCTAAAATAACTTATATCACTAAAACCGACTTCGTCAACAATTTCTGAAATGGATGCTTTTTTGGCGGCCAGTAGCCGGGCTGCCATGTTTAACCTGAAAACCTTGATATAATCTGTCGGGGTCATATCAATCAGGTTCTGAAGCTTATATAGCAGGTGCCGCCTGCTAATCCCAACCTCATCGCTAAGTAGTTCAACACTAAAAAGATGGTTGGTATAATTCTTTTCAACAATTGTTTTTACCTTCTGAAGGAACTGTTTGTCCATTGACGAAATATGCACTTCATCAGGCTGAGAAAACTTTTCATTATTAAACTTCCTCCTCAGGCTTAACCGTATTGCAAGAATATTCTTAATACGGGCGACTAAAAGTGACATATTGAAAGGCTTTGTTATATAATCGTCGGCCCCGATTTGAAAACCTTCCATTTTATTCTCATCGGTAATGCGTGCAGTAAGCAATAATACAGGAATATGGCTGATCCTTATATCGTTCTTTATTTTATAACACAGATCGGTTCCCGACATCCCCGGCATCATAATATCACTGATTATTAAATCGGGGATATGTTTTATAATTAAATCAAATGCTTTATCTCCATTACCAGAATTAATTACCTTATAATACTGGTCTAACGAATTTACCATAAAGCGCCTCAAATCTTCATTGTCTTCAATTACTAAAATCAGGGGTACAGTTCTTTTGTTTGGGAGTTCAATATCTTCGATCGGTCCAATAACATCGTTCAATTCAGGGTTACTATCATCATAAATTGAATCTTTATATGCGTAGATGGGTTGGCCAGATTGTCCTATTTCTTTTTCTTCGTATCTGCTTTTGTTAAAAGGCAAAGTAATTGTAAAGCGGGTGGAGAAACCCTGTTTTGCCTGGAGTTTTTTATCGGTTGTGCTTTCAACCTGCATTTTGCCATGATGCAGATCAACAAGACTATTTACCAAATAAAGCCCTATGCCTGTCCCGTCATATTTGACCGAAACATTATCCGCTACCTGGTAAAAAGGCTCGAAAATTTTCTTGATTTCATTTTCTACAATTCCAATCCCGGTATCTTCAATAATTAATTCTACATATTCATTATTATTAACTGTGTTCAGTTTAATAAATATGCTACCCCCTTCATTGGTAAACTTAATAGCGTTTGATATAAGATTATATGATATTTTTTCCAATTTGTCAGGATCAAACCATCCTTCAAGGCTTTCGAAATGGCTGTGGAACTTTAATTTTATATGGTGCCTTTTGGCAAATTCTTTGAATGAGTAGCAAATATCATTCATAAACCTTACAATATCTGATTCCGATACTTTTAATGCAATAGAATCATTTTCCATCTTTCTAAAATCCATCAACTGGTTAATCAGACTTAAGAGCCGATTGGTATTTCTTTTTATGGCGGTAAGGTGGTTTTGGAAAACCGCAGGGTTGGTTTTAAAGGTATTTCCGGTGAAGTTTTCAATTACTCCGGCAATAAGGGTTAAAGGTGTCCTGAATTCATGAGAAATATTTGTGAAAAACCGGATTTTTGACTGGTGCCTTTCTTTTTCCAGAATAATCTGATGCAGGATTTGATCCTGTTGTTCTTTAAGCAATACATTTTTTCTTTCAATTTCGTCACTGTGGTTTTCAAGCTGAACATTGAACCTTTGCAGGTATTTTTTTTGCTTAATAACGCTATACTGATAAGCAATAATTATAATGAGGAAGAGGAGGATTAAAATAATAAACCAGGCTTGTTTCCAAACCGGCGGCCTTACCCTGAATTCGATAAACGCGGGTGATGGATCTGTATTAAAATCCATATCTCGGGCCTTTACTTCAAATTTATATTTCCCATCTTTCAATTTTAAAAAAGTAACATTGCTTTTATAACTGTATTCTGCCCAGTTTCCGCCATTCAGCCTATATGAATATTGGAGTTTTAAGGCCGGGGTTGTGTTCCATGTATCAATGCCAGTCCATTCGATAAGTGTATTGCCCGATGAAGGTACCTCTTTCGAATAGCTGAGTATTTTTGTATCTGGTTTTAAGGTATCTTCTTTGTAAGAAAAAGTTGAAAAATACTCAATATCTTCTTTTTCAACCGTGTTGTTGTTTAATGCCCTGCGTTTCCAATCGCGCGATGACCGGTTAATCCACAATGTGCCATCTTTCTGGATTTGAATATCTCCGCCTTCCCTGCTTAATATTAAGTATTCAGGCAATATTTCGGTTGTCCAGTTTTTACCATCAAAACGGCAAAAATCACGATTGGTAGCTATCCAGATATTATTTTTGCTAATCGGAAGGATACTAATAATAGTGTTGCTTTTCAGGCCGTTTTCAACATCAAAATTTTTCCAGGTTTTATTGTCATAGCAAAATATCCCTGACATTCTTGATCCAATCCAAAGTACCCCATCAGGTGTATTTCCGATGCAGTTGCTGTATTGGTTTAGTTTCTTAATATCTGTGAATTCATTCCATTTTCCATTTGAAAAATAGTTTGTACAGGAGCCGGCTATCCAAATAGTCCCGTCTTTTGTCTGTGCAAAACCGTATGCTTGTCTTAATATCTTGTCGTCTGGCTTATAATGCGAAATTTTTTGAATTGATGTGCCGGGATTTTCAATTTTCAGTACCCCGCCTTCCTGCCCTTTCCCGCGATCAATATTGGCACTTGCCCCTATCCATAAATTCCCGTCATTATCTTCAAACACAGCCCTGTAATCTATACCCCACGATAGCATTGGAAAAACATGCCTGGCCCAATCCCGGCCATTAAAGTAAGAAACACTTGCTTCTTTATTGTAGCTGCCTGCACAGCAGATTAATCCATTTTTACTGCAGAATATTTTCACAGGGGCATCAGGGAGCCCGTCATTTGTGCTATAATAAAACCAGTTGTTTTCTTTTTTCACAACAACCTTCCCATCAACAGATAAAAACCATAAGTTATCGGACATGTCTTCACATTGAAAATTCAGGGAATTGAATGATGCCCATTTTTTATTGAAATAGTCAACCCTTATTACATCATTCTGGATACCGATAATCCACAAATAGCCGTTATTATCTTTATACAAGGTTATATTTGATTCAGGTATGGCTGTTGTAGGCCTTTGATATTTTTTCCAAATCCCGTTTTCATGGATATACAACACAGCATAACCCCCAATCCAGATATTGCCATTAACATTAAAAACTGAATAATGCGTATTTCCACCTTTTAGCCTATGACAGGTCCATTTTGAGCCATTGAAAATATTTACCGTTATATTTATGTCGCTATTAACTGTCCATATATTCCCTTTCCGGTCCTCTACGAATTTTACATTTTCACCTTTAACCAAACCATCAGCGGGCGTGAAATTTTTTGAATAATGAATATTTTGGCTTTTATCCCCTGAAAGGGTGTAATAAAAAATTTTTCCTTCATCTTTTCCTTCACTGGCCCATATCCATGTACGGTGCTGTGTATCCTGAAAAACTTCTTCAACACAAAAACTGCTATTAAGGCATTTATCATCGGGCACAACCTGCAACTCTATTCCACTAATTGAACCAAGGCGCTTAACGGCCTTTTGCGATGCCAAAAAGGTAGTTTTGTTATGGTAAAATGTTACTAAACCTTTATACAATCCACCTCCAACAGAAGCTATAACACTCCCGTCCTGAAGTTTTCTGAGACAGTTGATTTTTTGAAGCCGGTTATTTTTCGGATGCACCCCTAAAGGGAATATTTTTTTCCAATGTTCATTCTTAAATACATACAATCCGGTATCAGTTCCTGCATATATCTGGTTATTAGAGCTAATTAGATGATAAACCGTACTTGAAATAAATCCATTATTGCGGTTATATTCTTTCCAGACGTGGCCATTGTACCTGATAATTCCATTGTTTAAGCCAAACCATATATTACCGTCAGAGGACTCTGCAATAGACCTTACCCCTTTTGCCGAAAGTTCATTAAAAATGGTCCATCGCCATGATTCTTTAAGGGGATCTCCATAATCCGGCACATAAGTATGTTGGGAAAAAAGAAAAGAAGCAGGAAAAAACAAACGAATTAATAAAATACCCCGGAATATTGCCGGAATGAATACAACACCCGATCGAACGAAGCCTAAAGTTATAGAAATGGCATATCCTGGTAAATTAAAATTACTGTCGTTTTTTAGTTTCCCATCTTGTCGCAGAAATTTTGTCATATCTGACGAAAAATATCTCCCATGGAGATGAAAATATAATAATTTTTATTTACACACAATATATCCGGATTACTTTATTTTTAAATAATTGTATTCGTTAAGTATTCTACATCAAAGTACACCTGTAACAAAAATAAAAAGATCCTGGTTATGCCCTATACCGGACCCTTTAAAGTTTTAAAAAAAAGAGATTAAATTTTACAGTACTAAATACCCCCGACCAATTTAAATTCTGTACTGAACGAACCTTTGTTTTCCATGCCCCCAAGCACTTTAAGCGCATATTCAATGCCTTTCACAGCCATTTGCGGGCCAAAAGCATCAATTGTTGCCAGCAATACTCCTGATTTTAAGTAAGGCTGGACCGAGGCATCGTTGTCAAAACCGACAACCTGTATTTTTCCTGCTTTGCCATGTTTTTCCAAAACCCGTATCACGCCCAGCGCCATTGCGTCATTGCTGCACATTACACCGTCAATGTCGGTATATTTTGCATACAATTCCGAGAACACCTTTTCGGCTTTATCGGTTTCCCAATCGGCTGCTGCAGACGCAACCAGGTTAAGGCCAGACTCATCAACAGACTTTAAAAAACCATTTTTACGCTGTTGTGCATTCTCTGCAACTGTAAGGCCTTCAATCAGTATTACTTTTGATCCTTTTCCCAATCTTTTTCCAAGAACATTCCCTACCATATTTGCAGCTGTTTCGTTATCGGGGCCGACATAAGTAAGTTCAATATTGTTCTCTCGTAAAAGGCCTTCATCCAGCTTAATGTCAATATTTATTATCTTAATCCCGGCTTTAACTGCCTTAACAACCACAGGAACCAATGCCTTTGAATCAATGGGTACCAAAACCAGGGCATCAACTTTTTGGATTATAAGAGATTCAACCAACTGAATCTGTTTATCAATTTCTGTCTGCGAAGAAGTTCCAACGGTTATAAGCTCAAAATCGTTGCTTTTCCGGGCAAACTCAAGCGCCCCTTTTTGCATTTCCTGAAAAAATTCTGCCTGCAAAGATTTCATGACCAGGCCAATTGTTTGTTTTGATTTCATTTTTAATCTGTTAACTATTGATAGTGCAAGATACTATTTAATCCCTAACTTGAATCAAAAACACGTATTATAGTTGAAAAAAAGTCCATCAACATTTGCATTGATGGATTTTTTTGTTACATATTTGAAATACGTAATCACGTATTATTATGAAAAATATAAAATCACCGCATCCGCTATGGGCATTGTCCCACAAAAAACAAGGTACAGAACTTCGCTATATCAGAGGCAGGTATTATTTATATGAATACAAAACTGTTTATGATAAAGTAAAAAAACGCCCCAGAAAAATATCTGGCCGACTTTTAGGTTCTATTACCGAGAAAGATGGTTTTCTACCCTCTGAAAAGCGGGAACTTGAACAAGGTCTGTCGGAGAAGATACTAAAAGGGATACAGTGTAAAGAATTTGGTGTAACTCAATTAATAGTTACCCGGTTTAAAGAATACACATTGATATTGAAGAAAACTTTCCCTGAGGAATATAAAGACATACTGGCTATTGCATATTGTCGTTTCATATATCGTTGTCCATTAAAGAGTATACCTTTTCGCCTGGCATCGAGTTTTCTACCCGAACAATTAGACATGAAGCCCTTTGGCGAAAAGCATTCATCGGGCATCCTGAACAGGATCGGTTCACAACGTGACAAGATATTGCAATATATGAAGTCCTTCATAAAACAAGAAGAATATATTTTAATGGATGCCCCCGATATTTTTAGTAATTCAAAAAATATTTCATTAACCAAATCGGGATACAGTAAGAACCTGCAAGTCGACACACAGTTTAACCTGATGTATATCTATTCGGCTGATAGTCGCATGCCCCTTTATTACCGTCTATTGCCTGGCAATATCAGGGATGTGAAAGCTTTCAAAAACAGTCTTCTCGAAGTAGGGTTGAAAAAAGCGGTTATTGTAGCCGATAAAGGATTCTATAGTGAATCGAATGTGAAGTTAATGCTTCAGGAACAATTACAATTTATTATCCCTCTGAAAAGAGATAATACAATGATTGATTATCAATCGCTAATCCATAATAATTTTAAATCGGGAACATCCTTCTTTGAACATGAGAAAAGGGCTATTTGGTATAATATCTTTTCTTTGGACAATGAACTTACTCTTACCATGTATTTGGATGAACAACTACGGGTAAAGGAAGATGCTGACTATCTGAAGCGTATTAAAACCGTTCCGGAGAAATACTCCATTGAGAAATATCATGAAAAGAAGCACAGGTTTGGGACTATAGCCTTATTGTCGCAAATCAATGAATCAGCACAGGATACTTATGAGGCTTACAAAAGCAGAATGGATATCGAAGTTTTGTTCGATAGCATGAAAAATGTAATGGAAGCAGACCATACCTGCATGCAAAACGAACAAACATTACAGGGTTGGATGTTTGTAAACCATATCGTCCTTCAATGGTATCAGTATCTGTATATCGAACTGAAAGAAAAAAACCTCTTGAAAAGTATATCTGTAAATGACGTGATTCAATTAATGACTGATGTGAAGAAAATCAGGATTAATAATCAATGGTACCTGAATGAATTTATTGCCTTTACTCAAAAGATGATGGTCAAGCTGGGAATTGATTTACATAATACGTAATTTTTTCCAAGTTAGGGTTTAAAAAAATACTGTTGTGCAAGACCCCTGTCAGGTTTCGGAACCCTGACAGGGGTAAACACAATCTTTCCGGCTTAGACCTCAGATTATAGAATACTATAAGTAAAAGTTGCATAAACGCTGCAGTCAAACCCGTTATTATATCCATAAGAAGATAATGATCGCGATTCCACATCCCGAAATACAAAGGATGGTATTATAGCAAAATTTAACCTTACCTGTTGAGATATATAATAATTACCTGAAATATTTAAATTGAGCCCAAAATTATAGTCCTTATCTATCCAGTTGTAATAGTTGCCTGAAAGATTAACAATATAGTTTGACCTTGAATTCGGGTAATATCCCACCGTACAAAAAGGATCAAATGATAAATAAGTAGTTGCTGAAGAATCCATTACAAAGATTTTATCTTCTCCCTGCATATTTTTGCCTACTGAAAATTGTGATCCAAAATCTAATTGCCAATAGAGGTTTATAGGTTTTGCATAATTAAATTTTACAATTCCAATTAGTTGAGAATTGGTGAACTTAGATTTCATATTGTTATCAATCAGATTATTTGTCCAATAAGTTCTTTTGGCCAGATTCCAAGCTACATATTCCCCTATTCCTGTTGAAATCCTCCAGCCAGCACTTCGGTTTGGACCTTTGGCATAGTCCCAGTTATCCATTATAATTGCAAAATGGGTTGCATCATAATCACTTATCAAACTCTTTGAGACAAGAAATGTATCAAGTTGTTCGAGTTCATGAACCCTTTTAAGACGGTTATCGAAAAACCTTTCATTTCTGAGTGTGGAAATCAATCGTGCAAATTCATTAATTTCTGCTTCAGTTGGTATTCTTTTAAGGCGATTGGCTTTTTGAAGTTCTTCCAGAATGTACAATGCTAAACGCATATCTTGCACTGGTTCTATTCTTCCGGTTCCAATTAGTAGTTCAGCACTTGTACTAATGCTCTGACTGGTTATTTTTTGCTTTGATTTGTAAGGATTTAACGCATTCTCTGTTTCATGTTCCCGTTTGTTGACGAAATATGAATTTCTTATTTGAACATTGGATTCGATGAATAATTTTCTTTTCAAATAGAAACGGTTTTCTGAATTAATATTAAAATTTTCTGAGATGCCGCGTTCTTTATCGATCACAATATTACCGCTATCTTTTAGAGTATTTGAAGCAATTCTCAAACCAAAAGTAGAAGTAAGTGAACCTTGATAATTTTCACTATTCCTGTAGAAATTATATATAGGATTGAAACCGACGTTATTATTATTTAATAAACGCCTTCCTACAGTATCGGTGAGATGATCCCAATGATTTGAATAATTACCACTTAAATTTAAAAGTAAATCCAATTGATGCCTCTTAAGATCGGGCAATTTGTAGGTTGAAAGATCATAGTCTTTAAACTGTGCCTGAAGGTTTAAGCAAAAGATTACCCCTCCAAGAATAATGCATATTCCTGATTTCATAAGTTAAAATTTTTTGTTAGTTATTAGAGCTATTTATGTAAGTTGCAACTTATTTCAT
>JAWOHT010000034.1:0-36864 GCA_046485045.1 Bacteroidales bacterium | reverse complement strand
CACCCGGGCAGGGGGATTATAATGAGAGGTTCATATTTGTACCGGTTGAATATTGAAAAATATTTCGTGCCTAAAGGCACTTAAAGATTTTCTTTGGTATAATTTTCTACCGATATTTTGTCCCTAACGGGACACCCACTGGTGTGCGTTTAGCTTAAGGGCATCTCTAAAAACCCGCTAAAACGAAGCCGTCATTACGAGCGTAGCGAAGTAATCTCAACAAATACGCCCGGTTTAACAGATCGCCGCAATTAAATTCATCTGCCAAAACATAAAAAAACTTGCAGTTGTTCAAAGTTTTGATGTAGTTTGCATAGATTAAAATGCAATGATACCCTGAATATGGCCCGGAAGATAAAATTAATTGAAAATGAATACTGGTCGCGGATAAATAAGACATTTGATTATATTGAAATCCATCTGGATAATCAGTTTACCCTTGATGAACTTGCCGGAGTAGCCAATTTTTCGAAGTTTCATTTTCACCGTATTTTTATGGCGCTTGTGGGAGAAACACCCTTTCAGTTTATTCAGAGGGTGCGGCTTGAAAGAGCGGCATCAATGATTGTCATGAAGAACCATGAGGGCATATCTGAAATTGCTTTTAAATGCGGGTTTACTGATATTTCAATCTTCTCAAGGAATTTTAAAAACCATTTCGGCAAATCGGCATCACAGTATCGAAAAGAAAAACATGAAAATAGCAATCTGAGTCAACCGGAAAGCAATACAGAACAAAACTCTGACAAGTCCTTCATCTATTTTTGTCAGCATACAAAAACAATTAAATGGAGGACCAATATGGAATTAAACAAAAGCGTGGAAGTAAAAGAACTTCCGAAAATGACAGTGGCCTATATCAGGCACATAGGGCCTTATAAAGGAGATGAAAATCTTTTTGAGAGAATCTGGAACAAACTGTTTGCCTGGGCAGGGCCTCGCGGATTGATCGGCGGGCCGGGCTTCATGTCGTTAGTGATTTATCACGATGATCCAAACATTACCGAAGAAGACAAGCTGAGAATGAGCGTCTGTATCACTGTACCACCCGAAACCAAAGTAGACGGTGAAGTGGGAAAAATGGAAATAGAAGCGGCAAAATACATGGTAGCCCGCTTTGAATTAAACGGACAGCAGTTTCAGCAGGCATGGGACTGGGTTTACGGACAATGGCTGCCCACAAGCGGCTATCAGCCCGATGACAAGCCCTGTTTCGAGATGTACCCCGAAGAGCCCAAAGACGGCAAGTTCATCGTGGATATCTGTGTGCCCGTGAAGCCGTTGTGATAGTTGTTATTTTGTTATTCAAGGTTTTAAGGCTGTCCGGAAAGACTGAAAAAACTTACTGATTTACTTTGCAAGACTTCGCGTTTTCTTTGTGATCCAATCCAACAATTAAAGCTATTACGCAAAGTTACGCAAAGTATGTTCGAAGTTGCGCAAAGAAGTCTTTAGACAGCCTTTTTTTCTATTTGAGCATTCAGGGGTTACAAAATCTGATTAATTAGCAATTACGAACGTCTACGCGAGGAGAGAAGCGATCTCATATTTAAGGGACATTGCTTCTCATGTTAGAACTACAATGACGGTTGTTAATAAACGGTTAATTTAAACGACATTGATTTGCAATTCTGAAAACAAGAGTTGGTTTTTGTTATTAACCGTAAAGCGTTATTTTTGTTTTCAGTTTTCCAATCATTACATGCACTGGACAAGAAAGCAAATCTCGATTATAGCCATTGTTACCATTACCTCTTTCATGGGGACTTTCCTGGTATCTTCCATCAATATTGCTTTGCCGGCTATTGAGAAGAGCCTGAAATTAAATGCCGTAAGCCTTAGCTGGATCATCACGGCTTTTTTACTTGCCCCTGCAATGCTCATGCTTCCTGTCGGGCGCTGGGGAGACCTTACCGGGATACGTAAACTTTTCAAAACCGGTGTCGTAATTTTTCTGCTGGCTTCGCTATTATGCGCATCGGCACAATCAGGTTTTCAACTTACACTTTTTCGCTTTATGCAGGGTATTGGCGCTGCTTTTACAGTCTCTACCGGACCAGCGATACTGGTAGCTGCTTTCCCGCCTCAATACAGGGGCAGGGTTTTGGGTATATCGGTCTCTTCGGTATATCTCGGACTGGCCTTCGGACCCTTTGTCGGCGGACTCATGACGCAATACCTCGGATGGAGGTCTATCTTTTATCTTGCATTTGCTTTTGGAATTATTACCGCTCTCGTGGCTTTTCTTTTCCTTGGTAAAGATGAAAATGCCGCCCGCCACAATCAAAAACCCAACATCAAAGGCACCATCTTTTATATGGCCGGACTGTTGGCTCTTGTTTATGGTTCTTCCAATATTCCGTCATCCATCGGATGGATACTAATGGCCGGAGGTTTATTGGGTTTAGCTTTGTTCTGGACTTTCGAAAAAAAATCACATATGCCCGTGCTTGAAATAAGTTTGCTCACCCGCAACCGTCTCTTTACCTATTCAAATATGGCCGCGCTTATCAATTACAGTGCAACATTCGCCATTGTTTTCCTGCTCAGCCTGTATCTTCAGAAAATAAGGGGATTGTCACCCCGCGACGCAGGTATCATTATTGTTGCACAACCGGCAGTAATGGCCATATTGTCGCCAGTAGCAGGAAGATTGTCCGACCGCATCCAGCCACGCTTTCTTTCCACCCTTGGAATGACCATGTGTACGATCGGATTGGCCGCTTTTTCATTTTTAACAGAAACCACTTCAATAACTTATATCGTATCAACACTTCTCTGGGTGGGTTTTGGATTTGCCCTTTTCTCTTCGCCCAATATGAATACGATTATGAGTTCGGTAAATAAATCGCAGTATGGTGTGGCTTCAGGTTTTTCAGCTACCATGAGGGTTTTAGGTCAGATTACCAGCATGACCATTGTTACACTCTATTTTGCAGGATTGTTTGGCAACCAGGCAGTAGAGTCTGTTCCCGATACACTCTTTCTTAAAGCCATTCGCTGGGGTTTTCTTACTTTCTCACTGATAAGTGTTGTCGGAATTTATTTTTCTTATAACAGGGGGGAAATAAAACGGGACAATTAGTTACACCAGCCTGAAAACAAAAGCCGACGAAGTCATAAATTTGCCTCCCTGCGAGGTTACAAACAGGTGTGTCGGCCTGCCGTTTTCAAGCAGAAGCTGTGGCCTTTCAAACCGTCCGTATTTTGAAAGGTGCGATGGGGCAGGGGGCTGCGTAAAGTAATAATCGGTATTAAAGAATGCAATAAGCGGTTCAGTCCAATGTATGCCGTCCTCAGATTCCATGTAAAGCCCGTATGTGTGGCCAAAAATGCCCATATCGCGCGAAACCAGCCTGAACTTATTGTCTTCGTACCATACACAAGCATCTTCAAACTGTATGTTATTTCCTCTGGTTGAAAAATCAATTATCGGGTTTTGTTTGTATTTTACATATGGCCCTTCGATATTTTCTGCTATTGCCAGACCGTATTTTCTGTTGCCCCTTATTTTTGGGTCGGTGTAGTTATAATATTCTTCGTTGTTCCAAGACTTGTAATACAACCAGTATTGCCCGTTTGGGTGCTTTACAAACGAAGGGTTTGAAGTGCAGTGGTTATCCCATGCCCCTGTTTCATGGCTCGCATCAAGCAGGGGTTTGTCAGGTCTTTTCCACGGGCCGTAAAGTGAATCTGCTGTTGCAAGCCCGATTCTTTTCGTGTCGGTTTTACGGTTGGAGTTGCCGATATAAAAAAGACAATATTTGCCATCCACCTCCCTGATATGTGGGTTGTGGCATGTGGTACCATCCCAGAAACCTTCGCCGCGCGGTGCAAGTACCGTTTCAATATATTCAAACTGAGATTCTGCTGAATCGGCCACTGCATGTGCAATCTCTGAAGCATTTAGCCAGCCGCCCATTTTTCTCTCTTCGGGCCATCTTGAATAAAAAACGTGTATTTTACCATCGGGGGCTTTTATGGCACTGGTGCCCCACACGTAATATCCTTCGGTTTCGAGAATTCTTCCTATAGGTTTTAACCTCCTGCAAAAATCTGAGATATGATCTTCGGGCAGGGTGAATAATTCAGCGATACCAGTTTTTTTAATAACCGGAATGAAGGGGATTAAAGCGCTGTATGTTAAAAATTTACGACGTGTAAGGTTCATGTTTTATATGTTTATTCCTGAATTTGAAACCGGTTGAACCTACCCGGATTAAATGCAGTATTTGAATCATAAAGCTATTCATAACCGCAAAATGGTTGAATATCAAAAATTAATTCTTTACAGAATCCCCGCCAAACCGTTACAAATGACTCTTTGAAATAAGATACTGACTCTTGTCTAATTTTTAAAAACCCTGGCATATCCAACGCTTTTGCCCATTTTGAATAATTGCATTGAATAAACGCCTGTCGGTAGTGTTTCGATATTTATATTCTTTTCTGAAGTCTCAACTGTTTTTACTGTAATACCCAGCATGTTCGAAAAGATAAGCATATCAAAATCAGCATTTACAATAATATGACTGCCCACCGGATTAGGATAAACTGAAATAGCGGAATGCGCCGGAGAATTTAATCCCTGGGGCAAAGCATTAACCAAGGTGATTGACCCGGCATCATCCATGTTATTATAATTTTCATCTTTAGCGCCTGTATTTTGCCATACTGCCCTTTGGCGGGTTGTTGTGATTCCTTCGTCCTGATCAATTATGCAAACATCGAACCCAATAGAGTCTAATGCATCAAAAGCTGCCGCTGATAGTGGACTTCCGGCTTTATTTGAGAATGTTAAATAATCCAGGGCATACTCTACAATATAACCCTCATCAACAAGTGAATAACAATAATTTCCGCCAGGCCTGTAATTTGAAGCGACCATAGGGGTAATGACATTTGCCCCGGCGCTTGCAAAACTCATAACTACCTGATAATGGCCATTGCTTTTCGCCCCGGGCCCAACACCATCCATGAGTGAATCATTTACATCCAGATAGAGTTCAGGTTGGTCAAACAAGAACCAACTTCCTCCGGAAACCCAGGAAGGCCAATGGTCATCATCATTAACTGATACTAAAACATACAATGCACTATTGTCCCAAAGAGCTTTCCAATAGGCTTCTAATGTCGGGACTTCACTTTGAAAAGTTTTGTCTATTGTAACGGCAGGAACCATGTTCCATAAGTCATCAATTATTCCGTCTAAAACAGGTGGGGTTGATGTAAACGGAATTTGTATATTTTCTTTGTTTTGTGCCATAGCATCGAAAACAATACCCATGCAGATGATAAAGAATAATTTTTTCATAATGTTGGTTGTTAATTATTTAGTAAAAATAACTAATTTTTTTATAGGGGCAAGGGTCACCGGGCCTAACAGCCCCGATTCTTTAGGCTCCCATCTTTTTGCAGTGAACAAACCGTCTTCGCCCCTGTTTTCGATCAGGCTGCTTGGGAAGTTGATGTTATAGAATTTTTTGTATGGTTTTCCTTCTTTGTCCATATAAGCTATTCTGTTGGCCATGAGGTTAGTAACCTCTACTTCGAGCGTGTTATTCTTTTGCAATTGCGAAGCCGGTATGTATATCCTGAACGGACTGAAAATCAGGGTGTCCAGAAGTACTCCGTTGAGTCTTATCCTCGCGCTGTTGGCGACCCTGCCCAGGTCAAGGTAAAAACCATCGCATTTTGTTTTGGGTTTTTTAAATACGATGGCATATTTTGCTGTGCCTGAGAAGTGTTTTAGTTCATTGCTGTCAAATTCTGGCCATGATTTCAGTACAGAAATATTCATTGCAGCAGGCAATTCCGGTCCCCCTTCTGTAAATATTACATTCCATTCACCGGAAACAGGAATTATTTCACCTGCAGACGCTAAGTACGGATACTGCCCGCCGGTAAGAGGGCTGTTTAAAGTCTTCAGAATACACGATTCGCCCTGGTTTAGCTGAAGATATAAAAGGGTATTGCCTTTCTCGTCGGTTTTGGTTGCTGCAAGACCATATTCCCCGGTCATTGGGTTAAAGATAGCAATGGTATTGTCTTTAACAGAAAGGGGTACCCAGCCGTTCACTTCCTTTTCTCCCCAGTTGGTAATAAAGTAAATATTCCCGTTGTTATGAATTCTGCGGGTAAACTGAATGCCCTGTGCAGCCATTTCTTCTTTTCTTATTCCGGCATATTCCATTAACCGTTGAAGGTTATCACCAAGAAGGAATGCACCTTTGCCGGTTTTCGCTTCCATTACTCCCGGGTTGTCTGTTAATTTGAAGTCTAAAGACGATTTAAGCTCCAGGTATCTCTTTTCTCTTGCCTGAAGGTTGGCATACCCTTGTACACTTTTAGGTAAATGTTTGTGAATAATTACTGTAGCTCCCGCACTAACAAGACCGACAAGTTTTTCGAATGTTTCTAAAGGTATAAATTCACAGGCTGGCACCACAACTGTTCGGTATTCAGCCCCTGCTGTATGCAGTTTGTCACTCATAAATTCAATATCCGACAGTTGTTTGTCAGATATAAAATCAAATGCATACCCGTCTTTCTGCAGATATTCCCCTGCTGAACGAGAGGAAGTGCCATGTGCGCCGCCCTTAAAATGCTGTAAAATAGCGCTTCCGGGGTCAGATATCCTGTCGTAAAAGTTATAATAAAGTAAAATATCATTATCTGGTTTTCCATCTTGCAGAAACGACTGGCACCTTGCCACATATCTGTTAAGTTTGGCAAAATCTTTCCACCAGGTATTGGTTGGTCCGAAATGCACCGATGCATAAAACATCCATCCCGGCCAGCTTTCGTTTCGTGGTGAAAAGGTAGTGCCGTGGTAGAAAATATGATTTACCCCGCCAAGCATAAACCGGTCGAGGGCGAGTTTTACATCACCGGGCGATGATAAAAAATGTTCGTTGAGCCAGGTGGCTGATTCAGAGGAGACAAACTTTTTGCCTGTGACATGTGCTGCTGAAGAGGCAAACTTAAAGCTGAGAATGTCTTCACCTTCGCACTCGGGAATATCAATAGCAGCATACAGGTCGAGGATATTGGCCGGTGATCCGTGCGCCTGGTTGCGAATGATAGCGCCTTTGGCCTTAGCCCAGTCATGCCACCGTGTGGTAAAGTTTTCGAGCAGAAGTTCCGACACTGTCTGCCTGTAATCACACAGCACCCTGATGTGCTTCTCATCTGTTTTATCTTCGTTGAAAAGTGCAGGAAGATGATCCAGTAAATCGTAGCCCCTTTTTTTTGAAAAATCGTTCAGAAAACCGGGTGTCCAGTTAGCTTCTCCGCTGGCATCATCAACCTCGTAAGAGTCGTTAAAGAAAGCCCTTAGAGTGGTGATATCCTTGTCTGCAAATGCTTCATCAAATTTTTTAAGGTAATGGTCAAGGGCCGATTGTGAAAAATGGTCTATTACATTACCTTCACCTCCCGGTCCGGCCCGTTCAACCATCTTACCGTGCCAGCCTTGGAAGAGCGCGTAAAGCGCCCATTTACCTTCGGGGGTAACCCAGTTAAGTTTATTGTCGTTGCCGACCTTGTCTGTAAGATTCACGATGGCGCCATTGTCTGAATATGCCATAAGTACATGCAGGGGAATCGGTTTTGGAAACCTCACCTGGTCTATTGCAAGCGCCTGCAGGTTTTCGTTAGACGCAATGGGGTCGTTGAGTTCTGAAATATCTGCACGCCTGTTCACCGCCCTTATGATGGGTTTCTGAACAAACTCAACTGGTTCTGAAAGGCTTTCACCACCAATGAGTGTGTAGGTTTTGTGGGTAATATATTTACAGGCTTCAACATCTGTCACCCACGGGCCGCCAAAAGGCCATCCGGTGCCGGTTGCCATATCAATACCCAGACCTAGCCTGTCTGCTTCTTTTAGTGTAAACACCAGTTTGTCTAAGAATTCGGGTGAAAGAAAATTCACAAATTTGTCCTCATATCCTTTTACTCCGTAAATGGGAGTGATCTCAAGCCCGCCAAGACCTGCCTGCAGATAAGCTTCCATTGCGGCTGACAGCTCTTCTTCCGGGAGAATGTTTCCCATCCACCACCAGCGCGTCCAGGGTCTGTTTTCATGAGTTATTTCAGGCCATTGGAGTTGGGCGGTTGCGGAATGAAAAGAAAGAGTAAAACCTAATAAAGCAATGGTTGTAATAATGCATTGTCTGTTAAAATTCATGATCATATTCATTTTTTTTACTTTTTGATTTTTACCCCGTAAATCTGACTCTTGCCTTCAAAATTAGCCCTGAACACAATCCATTTTCCATCGGGTGTAAAGTGTACATTGGGTTCCAGATCGTAATCGTGGTGCTTCATGTTTACCAGTTTTTCCGATATGAGGCTGTCGCCTTCGGGATAGAAAAGGTATATCCATTGTCCGTTCTTTGCTTTGGCCACCTGCGAATGATCGCCACCATCTCCGGCAAACAGTTTCTGATCGGGGGAAATGTTGAAATGAATAGACCACTCATCGCGTTCCAGCAGGTATCTTTTTTCATTTCCTGATTCTATATCTACTCCTGCGAGGAAGAATGTTTTACCTTTTGGCATTTGCAGATCGAACCAGATGGTTTTTCCGTCGCGGCTGAAGAACTCGTGCCCGGCAATCTCCATATCCATTGTGCGGGTATGCATCAGCAAGGGTTGTTTTTCGATAATATCAATCAGCCATATCCTGTTTAACTTATGCCAGGGACCTTCATGACAGAACATCAGATGGGCAGGATTGACCGGTGAAAACTGCACGTGGTTGAGCCAGGCCGTGTCGCTGTGCATAACCTCCATTTTACCAGTTTCAATATTTATTGTGAACAGAGAATGAAGCAGCCTCGCTTCGAATATCAGGTTAAAAAAGTCAGATTTTCTTGGATTATTACTAAGAATTGAATCTTTACCCGTTTCAGCAAAGGTGCCTGCAAGCAGTGTTTCGTCTGCATTCAGTGTGCTAATGCTGCCTCTTATTGTGCCTGGGAATATATAAACGGTGCGAGTTTCAAGGTTGTCAACATTGGTGGCAAACACGGTATCCCTTTTCTGATAAAAAACTTCCCTGCATTTTTTGCCGACAATTTCACCGAAGATTGGTTCTGTGTTTTTGGTTATCTGTTTTACTTCTTTGGTTTTCAGGTTGATCGAGAAAAGCTGTCGTACCTCTCCACCCCTGAACCACTTATCTGACTGAAGGATTTGGTTACTGCCATAATAAATCATCAGATCGCCTTCACCCTTTTTACCGGGTATGAAAGGATTGTTGTGAAAATAGAAACTGCGGTTGCTGCTTAATGTATCAGTAAGCCTGATAATCTCATGGCCTGTATCTTTGTCTAACCAACTGACGGGCATGGGTTTTTGCGAACCGGTTTCCAAAACCGGTAACTCATTCTTATTACATGAAGATAGGATGAATGCTGAAACAGCAAAAAGAAAAATGTATGATTTTATCATGATTGCAGTATCATTTGTTAAAAACAGAAACTTCTTTTCCAAAAAACACAAGAATAAAACAGCAGGTGTGTATTTTTTGGTCAGGTAGCTGTTAGTCGAGATGAAATAACTCTGGAAGAGGAAGTGAAACAGGTGAGTTATCGGGATTGGTATCCATGATATCAGCCATGTATTTCCACCATTTCTGCACGATTTCTGTTTTTCCAAGGTCCTGTGAGCCACTGTCACCGACAACTTTTTGCACCGCAAACAAGATATTTGTTTCTTCGTCAAGAAATATTGAGTAGTCCCTCACGCCAGCATCATGAAGTAGCTTCTTCAGCTCAGGCCATATCTCATCGTGCCTTTTTTTGTATTCGGCTGCAAACCCGGGTTTGAGTTTCATTTTGAAGGCAAGTTGTTTCATAATTCAATTTTTTTAAAGATTGTAATTAAAAGAAGCCTTTAAAATTAAAGATTTTTTTTCGACAAATCAGGTTTAAGCTCCATATATTGATTTTTTTAGTTTGCCGGAAATGAGAATTTACCATCAGGAATTTATAGTTAATGCTTTAATTAAAAAAAATTCAGGAAAATATTTTTTAAAAAATTAGTATAATTAGCTAAATATACGTACATTACATAAAAAATCAGAACTTGCGTTATATGGGTAAAAAGGTGTCATATAGCACGAACTATACGCGAGAACGAACCAAAAAAAAGACTGAAGATTCTAAATTATCTTCACATATATTGTTATTGGAAAACAAAATTAAGGAGCTCGAAAATGAAAACTACCGGCTAAAAACAGGTGATAAAGATTTCGAAACGCTTCATAGGGCGCTGGCCGAAAGTGAGGAGAGATATAAAACCCTGACCGAAATATCTGTAAATACTATAATTGTAATTAAAGCTAACCAGATTGTTTATGCAAACCCGGCTTTTGAATATTTATTGGGTTTTACCGTTACTAAAGAATTCCTGGGCAGGGAGCTCACCGCTTTTTTTGATCCTTCAGAATATCACGATCTCTTAATTAAGTATCAGCAGTTAATTAACGGTAGAAGTACCGAAAAGGCCCAATTGAAATTGGTTAATAAAGACGGATCAAAAATTGTTATTGGTTTTACTTCGGTTCCGGTAAATTTTAAAGAAGGGCCTGTAATCATGCTCATTGGTGAAAACATAACCCCCTGGAAGGAATCTGAGCAAGCCCTGAGGGAGAGTGAGCAGAAGCTTAAAGCATTTTTCCATTGTGCGCCCGATTATATTTTTATCACAGACATAGATTACACCATCAGGTACTTTAACAGGCCACTTGCAGGCTATTCGGTTAATGAACTGCTGTACTCGAATTTCTTTGGCCTGGTTGACCATGATAATGAGGTTGTTGCGAGAGAATGTTTTCAGAGCGTTTCAGATAATTCAGCTACACAGACATTTGAATTCATGCCCCGAAAAGTTCATTTGAGGTTATGGTTAAGTGGTCGCATTGCTTTGCTTAATTACGGCAGTAATGCTGCCGGTTATATTATTACACTCACCGATATTACGAAACAGAAAGAATCTGAACTTTTACTTGAAGAAAGCGAACAGAGGTATATGCTGCTGTTTGACAATATCAACAGCGGCATAATTATTCTTAAACCAGAGAATAAGGGGCAGGATTTTCTGATAAAGGACATAAACAAAACAGCACTTAAAATTATAAATAAAAAAAAGGATGAGGTTAAGCTGAAAACCCTTACAGAGATTGTTCCTGTATATGAAGAAAACGGTATGGCCGATGAAATAAAGGCTGTTTTTAATACCGGCGAACCCAGGTTTGTTCCGGTTGCCCAATACGAAACAAAACTCTTTTGTGGATGGCTTGAACATTACCTGTATAAAATTTCCGGTGGCGAGATAATACTTGTAATTGAAGATATTACCGAAAAACAAATAGCCGCTGCAGCGCTAAAGAGCGCCCGCCAGGAGTGGCAGGAAATATTCGAGGCAATTGGCCAGCCTGCCCTTATACTTGACAAGGAGCATAATATTTTAAATGCCAACAATCTGGTGATTAAGATTACCGGTAAAAGCACTGAAGAATTAAGGCGATATCAATGTCACGAAATTTTTCATTCCGGCGCCAAACATCCGCCTGAGGGTTGTCCCCTGCATTCGCTTCTTCACTCAAAAACATATGAATCCCGCGAAATGGAGATTGAAATATTCGGTGGCACTTATATGGTTTCCTGTACGCCTATACTCAATGACCAGGGTGAAATTCAAAAAATCATTCATATTGCAACAGACATTTCAGAGATTAAGCAAGCCAAAAACGAACTTACATCCAGCCTTGCCAGGTATCGTAAATTGGTAGATACCATTCCCTACGGGATTGATGAAATAGATCTTAATGGAAATATAAAGATCACAAATACAGCACACCTTAAGATGCTTGGATATAGCACCGCAGAGCTTACAAGTATGAGCATATTCGATTTGCAGCCTGAGGCCATACAACAGGCATCGCTTAAGAACTACCTCGAAAAAATAATTAAAGAAAGGCCTGTCCCGGTTCCCTATTACAGTAGAAATATAACATCTGAGGGCAAGTATATCGATGTGCAGGTTGACTGGAATTATCTCGAAAGCGAGAAAGGCCAGCTCGAAGGATTTATCACTGTTATCTCTGATATTACCGAACGCCTTAAGGCTGATAATGAGTTGCGCTTAGCCAAAGAAAGGGCAGAGGAAAGCGACAGGCTTAAATCGGCATTCCTGGCCAATATAAGTCACGAAGTACGCACTCCCCTTAATGGTATTATTGGTTTTACATCTATGCTGAAGAATGAAAATATACCTCTTGAAAAACGGGAAGAATTTAGCAATTATATACAAAAGTCAGCTAACCAATTGCTTCATATTATTAATGACCTGATTGATATTTCGAGGATTCAATCCGGGCAACTGCCGGTATTGATTAAAAATATTAACCTGAATGCCTTAATGGCTGAGTTATTTGAACATTTTCAGAAGAGTTTAAAAGAGCAGGGAAAAGCACAGATTGAAATGATTTTAATTACTACAACCGGTGGCGACTTTTTTATCTCTACAGATGATGTGAGGTTAAGGCAGGTTTTGATTAACCTGTTGTCAAATGCTGTTAAATTTACCAAATCGGGTAAGATTGAGTTTGGGTACAAAACAGAATCAGCATCTGAGTTGCTGTTCTATGTAAAAGATACAGGTATTGGCATTACCAACGAGAACCTCGGTATTATATTCGAAAAGTTTCGTCAGGAAGATGATTCTTTTGTCCGTGAATATGGAGGTGCCGGCCTGGGCCTTGCCATTGCAAAAGGTATTGTTGAAATAATGGAGGGCAGGATATGGGCAGAATCGGTAAAAGATAAAGGATCGGTGTTTTATTTCACTTTGCCGTATAATAAATCTGATAGTAAGGATACCATTGTTACTGAATGGCATCGTAAATATAAATGGCCGGAAATTTCTATACTCATTGTTGAAGACGATCCGGTGAATACTGAGTTGATAAAGGCTACATTTAAATACACAGGTTCGCAGTTTTTTTATGCAAAAGATGGTGAGGAGGCATTGAAGTTATTTAAAGAGAATCCGGGAACAGATTTTGTTCTGCTCGACATAAGGTTGCCTTATCTTGATGGTTACAGTGTTGCAAGGCAGATGAAAATAATCTGCCCGGGGGTGGTGATTATTGCATATACAGCCTATGCATATGAAGCAGAAAAAACCAATAACGGTGAAAACCTGTTCGACGGTTTTATTGCAAAACCTTCGATGCCCATCGAAATACTTGAATATGTAAATAAGCATGTTGACCATAAAAGACACTAATGCTTACTTTACCCATAAGTTCAGCATTGGTATATTTTCGATATATGCCTCCAGGCGGTCCCCAGCTTTAACAGGTCCTACACCTGCAGGTGTGCCGGTAAAAATGAGGTCGCCGGTTTTAATGGTGATAAATCTTGATACATAGGCGATGATCTCTTCAAAACTGAAGATCATGTCACGGGTATTTCCCGTCTGAACAGTTTCACCGTTTTTATCGAGGCGAAAAGAAATGGCGTTGAAATCGGGGAGTTTATCACGCTTAATGAATTTGCCAAGCGGGGCTGATCCGTCAAAGGCTTTGGCTATCTCCCAGGGTTTTCCGGCTTCTGCCTGTTTTCTCTGCAAATCTCTTGCCGTGAAGTCTATACCTATGCCAATTTCTTCGTAATAGCGGTGCGCGAATTTCTTTGCTATGTTTTTGCCAAGCCGGTTGATTTTAATTACAATTTCGGCCTCGTAATGTATCTCGTTTGAAAAATCGGGCAGAAAAAAAGGCTGGTTATTTAAAATCAATGCCGAATCGGGTTTCATGAAAAAAACTGGTTCTTTTGGTACGTCATTGTTCAGCTCACGCGCATGTTCTGAATAATTGCGGCCAATACAGATTATCTTCATGGTGCTTAATTTTTAAATGCCCCGCGTAATTTTATTTGTGTCAGCACTTTTTTGGTATATAGCGGAAATTCATTATTGATCATCCAGCCATAATAAGCCGGGTCTTTTTTAAAAACATCTTCAACATACATTCCTTTGTATTTGCCAAAATTAAACATTTCCCGGTCATTTTCATCGTATATGATACGGCCTGCAAAGTCTGCATTTTTGTTATGGCTTGAGAATTTCGACAACTCGTCTACATCAGCAGGCAAGTCTTCATAACGGTCAAGCTGTGCCATAAGTATCTCGAATGTTGCTTTGGTATCTGCCTCAGCGCTGTGTGCATTGTTAAGTATTTTTTCACAGTAGAATTTATATGCTGCTTCAAGGGTACGCTGCTCTTTTTTATGAAAAATTACCTGTACATCAATGAATTTTCTTTTCTTTAGTTCTATATCCGCGTTGGCGCGTAGAAACTCCTCTGCCAGCAACGGAAGGTCAAATTTGTTTGAGTTGAAACCTGCAAAATCGCATCCTTCGAAGGTGTTGACCAGGCTCTGTGCTATTTCCTGGAATGTCGGGGCATTTTTAACATCCTCATCTGTGATGCCATGAATTTCTGTTGATTTTTCAGGGATAGGTATGGTAGGGTTTATCTTCATGGTTCGTGATTCTTCATCGCCGTTAGGATGTATTTTCAAATACGAAATCTCTACTATCCTGTCGGTTACAATATTGATACCTGTTGTTTCAAGGTCGAAGATTACAAGCGGATTTTTTAGGTTTAATTTCATGGTATAGCTGTTGAAACGAAAAAAAAGGGTGACTTAAAAGTCCTTATTGGTCCATCCTCATGATGTTACTTATTGACTTTTAAGACACCCTATTTTCTGAATATTAAAAATTTACACTAATTGTTTATCATCATGGGCATTAGCAACATCAATACATCTTCGTTATCTTTTTCGATAGGAAGGAAGAGCCCCGCCCTTGACGGATCTGACAATTCCATCACTACATCTGATGATTGAAGGTTGGCAAGTATTTCAACCAGGAATACAGATTTAAACCCTATCTCCATTTCATCGCCATCGTACTGGCAAGACAAACGCTCGTAAGCAGAGATCGAAAAATCTATGTCTTGCGCCGAAATGGTTATCTGATTTCCGGTAAGTTGCAGTTTTACGAGGTTGCTTGCCTGGTTTGAGAATACAGAAACCCTCTTCAGCGTGTTGAGAAATTTCTGCCGGTCAATAATCATTTTATTCTGGTTGTCAGAAGGTATTACCGAGTTGTAGCTCGGGTAATTGCCTTCTACAAGCCTGCATACCAAAAGGGCGTTGCTTAAGGTGAACTGTGCATTTTTATCATCTACTTCGATTAGTACATCGCCTTTCTCTTTTGTAAGAAGGTTTTTTAATAGACTGGCAGGTTTCTTCGGCAGAATGAACGATGCATTTACCTCTGTCTGAAGGTCTTTGTTTTTAAAACGCACAAGTTTATGGGCATCGGAAGCAACAAATGTAAGCTCCTCGGGTGATATCTCTATAAATATTCCGTTCATTACCGGGCGAAGCTCATCATCGGCTGTGGCGAAGATGGCACTGGAAATCCCCCTTTCAAGTGATTCGGCTGCCAGTTTAAGGCTCGATTTTTTCTCTTCTTTAATGGTAGGCAGTTGCGGAAAATCAGCGCCGTTTTGTCCAACGATGGTGAATTGCCCGTTATCGCTGGTAATTACTACGGCCATTGTGTCGGGATTGATGTCGAACGAGAGCGGCTGTTCCGGAAATTCCTTTAAAGTGTCGGTAAGCAAACGGGCCGGGATAGATATTAAGCCCGAATCGGTGGTGTTCTCCAGCTTCATCGTGGTAACCATAGTAGTTTCAAGATCGGAGGCTGTAATCTCAAGGCTGTTTCCGTCAAGTCTAAATAAGAAGTTGTCCAGAATAGGAAGGGAATTTTTCGGACTAATAACCCTGCTTACCGATTGCAGGTGGTTAAGCAGATCAATGCTCGATACAACAAATTTCATTTATTTAAATTTTAATTAAATTATTATCAAATGATTATATAATTTTAACCAGCACTTAAAGCGGTATCAATATTACAAAAAAAATGGTATTTCTTTAAACGATACCGCCTATTTTTTTATAAAATCGTCTAAATCGCTTAAAATGGGGTCAATATCGTAATACCGCAGTATTACAGGCTCTTTTTCGTTGTTAATAATTGCATAACAGTTGTTTAGGTCCAATATTTTTTTGTCTTGCTTATCAACATCCGTAAGTTTCCGGTACAGGTAAACAGTCATTTCTTCATTGGTTCTTTTTTTAATGGTGATGTCAGCAAACAACATGTCATTGTTAATCTTTACAGATGTATCCGGGGGAAGACGCTTGTATTTGATGTTTGAGAAGAAGTAGAGATATTCGCCTGCATTATTTATATCAGGGTCCTTAACAACCTGGTTATTTGCAGCATCAATTATTTGTGGCAATGAATTGTGATGATACAAAATCTTAAAGGATTTTCTATTTCCGGTAAGATAGTTTATAGCAACTGCAGCTATTTCTTCGGGGCGGTAGCCAAAGAGGATGTTGTCTCTCCAGTAGTTGATTTCGGTTGAAAAAACTCCGGTAATGTTTCGGCCCTGATATCCTTTGAGCCTGATAAAAAATGGTGTTTTAGAGTTTTGGTTCAGAATAATGCTTCCGGCAACTTCAGAGGTATCGAAATCAACGTAAAAAGAACGGCTTAGGCGCCCTTTGGAATATATTTCAAGGTGAATGCCTGTGTTTTCAAGCTTTTTGGCTGCAATGGCCTGGTAATTCTTTGGTACCGGAGAGATGGCCTCGAGCCTTTGCAGCGAATTGAGCAGGAGTTCGACAGCTTCGTTTTTAGCCGTGTACAAATTGTTGAGCTGCCAGCCTGCATCGGTTTTAATGAGTAAAATTTCTGCTGTATCATACCTGATTAATATACGGTCGGCTTCTCCCGGGTTCTTCAGGGCAAATTCTTTTTCTGAAGAATGAATGGTTCCTGAGTTTTTCGAGAAGAACAAAATGATAGCTGTTGCTGCTAATATCGCTAAAACTGCTAAAAGCAGCCGGGATAATTTCATACAGGTGCAATTAGGGTTTTACAAACGAATATTTTTTCTTTCTGAGATAATTGAATAAAATACCTGAGAAAACTACTATCAGTAAAGGCAACAAGGTATTTATAAGTTGCCAGGTAAGCCGCTGTTCCTTTATTTTTACCCTGTCGAGCAATCTGAGTTTGAACTCCTTCGACCGCAGTTGTATTAGTCCTTCCTGATTGGTGAGGTAATTCACGGCGTTGATTATGAAATCTTTGTTGCCGAATGTCTGGTTGGTATACCTGTCAAGCCCGAGCGGAATGATCATTTTGCCGCGTGCGGTGTTATGTACATCGTTTTTAATAATATCGCCATCAGCTACGATCAGCATTTTATTCGGAACGCTTTTTTCAATAAAGGCAGGGGCGCCATTCGTGAAATACGCGTCCAGCGGCCTGTTTTTAAAAGCCGATTCAAATTCTCCTTCAAGCATTACAGCAACAGGTATATCCGAAGATGTAAAATCTTTCTGTTCGGGGGTCGTTTTTATCTCTTCGAGGCTGATTATGGCCGGTGCTTTTACAGTGCGGGCATAAGGCGATGATTTGAGCAACACCGTTTTGCGGATTTCCTGCCGTGAGCCGATAGTATCAATGGAATTGACGAATTTTGTTGCAATCAGGTTCAGGCTCCGGGTAATGGGATGAGAAGAGGGCGCTGTTAGCAACGGATAATACAACCAGGGCGCCGGAACGAAATTTGGCTGGTTTCCTGCAAGGGCCATGTTTACAGGAATTACGTTGCATTGCACATCCTGTAACAGTTCGGGGTTTATTCTTATGCCATACCTGAAGAGCAGGTCGCCTATGTTAAGGTTGTTAATAATTGCAACGGTACTGCCATTTACAAGGCTGTCGAGGCTTACGTTTACTTCATCGATAAACCATAACACCTTGCCTCCTTTCATTATATACTGGTCGAGGACAAATTTATCAGATTCAGAAAATTTTTGTGTTGGTTTTGCAACGATAACAGCTTTATACCTGTCGAGTATTCCCGGTCTTCCCATAATGGCGCCACGGTCAACCTGGAAATAATTGGAAAGCTCAATGGTGATGTCCCTGGTCTGGTCTTCATCAAGCTCTCCATGTCCTTCAAGAAAAACAATATACTCTGTTTCTTTTGCAGTAAGGCTTTGTATTTTGCTTATCAGCTCGTATTCAATATTTTGTATAGAATTATTGATGTTTTCTTCAGGGTCAATTCCCGGATTGTTTTTAAGCAGGTTTACAGCCACTTCAATTCCCCTGTATACCAATATTGCTCCGGGAAAAATGATCTTTTCTGAGGTACCCCCTTCCTTATCTTTTGATAGGATATTGGTTGGTTGCAGTCCTTTGTGATATAATTCATTAAAAACATCATCCCTGATTTTTTCATCGGTTTCTGCCGAAGGGTTGATAAATTCGTATTCGAGGTTGTCTTTGGCATAAATCCTGAATTCATTTAGTGTTTCACGGGTATTACGCCGGAATTTATTAAACGGAATGTTCAGGTCTCCGTCAAGATAAATTTTTATATAAATTACATCCTCAAGGTTTTTAAGTATGTTTTTGGTCGCGGGCGAAAGGGTATATCTCTTCTCTGCTGTGAGGTCAATGCGTACATTCATAAAAGAACTGATATATACAGTAAGAATAATTATTGCCAGCCATGCAGGCAGCCACAAAGGGTTTTTATTGGTATTACGGGCTTTCAGGTTCATATACTCACTATTTCCGGATTTTAAGCCTGGCCGTTGTAAGCAAAATAAAAACGGCAATTACTGCAAGAAAATATATAATATCGCGCAGGTCAATCACTCCGCGGCTCACAGACTGGTAGTGTTCATTAATCCCAAGGTACAGCACAAAAACCGATATTGATTTAAACAGCGGAAACTCTGCCAGCAGGTCAAAACCTGTGTAAAACAAGAAACATAAGACCAATGCTACGATAAACGCAATAATGGTATTGTCTGTAAGAGAGGAGGCATAAATGCCAATGGCAGCATAAACAGCGCCCAGAAAAAACAATCCGACAAGCGAACCCCAGGTGGCTCCCGTGTCAATATTCCCGACAGGGTTGCCCAAAAGGTAGACTGAAAGATAACCGATAAGGCAGGGGATGAGTGATAATAAAACAAGGGTGGCGGCTGCCAGAAATTTTGAAAAGACGATCTGAAAACCTGTAAGCGGCCTTGAAAGCAGCAACTCGATGGTGCCGGTTTTTTTCTCTTCAGAAAACATCCTCATGGTAATAGCGGGCACCAGGAACAGGAATACCCAGGGCGCAATAATAAACAGTGTTTCAATGGTGGCATAACCGGCATCAAGTACATTCAGTTCTCCCGAAAACACCCACATGAAAAGGTTGACGGCCAGCAGAAAGACAATAATTACAACGTACCCTGTAAGGTTGCTGAAAAATCCTTTGACCTCTTTTATAAACAACGACCACATTTTATTCCTGATTAACGGTTTCAAAAATATATTATTTCATCGAATATGTTTAATTTTTTTTAACCTGTAGTATTTTATCTTTGTAAAAAACGGTTCTTAATGTTTGTTACGAGATACATATTACTCTATATTGCTTTTTTGGTTTTCGGCAACGCTGCTTTTTCACAGGATGAAATTAAAAAGCAAAGAAATTATGTTATAGAGCCGCGGGTGCACTATGGCAATGTATTGCCATTTTATGATGCAATAAGGTATCTTGTATACGACCATGCAAAGGGATTCGAGTTGAGGATCGGTTTTCCTGCTTATGGTGATGATTTCTGGGAGAAAATCTACCGTTATCCGGTAACAGGGGTGGGTTATTCATGCTGGACCCTTGGTAATAAAGAAGTATTTGGTGTTGCGCATGCCCTGTACGGTTACTTCGATGCCTCGCTGTTTAGGATTAAAGGGTATTCTGTGCTGAACTACCAGATATCTTTTGGGGCATCATACCTCACAGAAAAATTCGATGTTGAAACCAATTACCTCAACCGCGCCATCGGTTCAGATATAAATGTCTATTTCAGGATAGGCTTGGATTTTCAACTAAAGCTATGTGAAAGAACTTCGTTGCGCCTCGAATCGGGATTTTCTCATTTCTCTAACGGTAAAGTTAAATCACCCAATTACGGACTTAATGCTTTTACCGCGTCGCTGGGTGTTAATTATCTTTTGGGCCATGCGCCTGAAACTTTCAAAGAACCGGATTTGCCCTCGGAAAATAAGCCTTTCAGCCAATCACTGGTGTTTTCTGCCGGATCTAAAGTGTATGATAACCTAACCGGTAACAGGTATTTTCTTTCATCGTTTTCGTACAACATAGACTGGAACTGGAAACATAAAAGAAAGCTGGGCATCGGGGCAGACCTGTTCTATGATGCTTCAATAGCAGAGGCTTTGGCCATGGAAGGGATATTGCATGAAAATAAAGCTGATTTTTTAAGGATTGGTATCCACGGGTCGCATGCCATTAGATATAAAAAGATGATGTTGGGTATAGACATCGGACATTATATTTATTCAAAATATACCGACCTTAGTTTGGTGTACAACAGACTATCGCTTCAATATTTGCTTACAGATCATTTTTTGGCAAACGTGGCGCTGAAATCGCATCTTGCAAAGGCCGATTTTATCGAATGGGGTATTGGGTATCACTGGTAAAAATAAAAGAATGGCTCTATATAAAAAACATATTCAGGAATGTTTAAGGCTGGTTTTGACAGTTGTACCTGCTATTGCCTTATTTGGCAGTTGCACCAGGCAAAATCCGCTGGTTATAAGGGAGGAAGCGTTGCAAAGTTTTTCGGTGATACATGTTCACAGCGTTACAGAAATCGTGCTGGTGCAGGATACTTGCTATAAAATTATTGCAGAAGGTGAAGAAGATGTAATAAATGATACCGGCTGGGAGGTAATTAACGATACTTTGAGGATAAGGGCCCAAAGCGCCCCTGTTTTCAGGATTGATGAGATACCGCGCCTCACGGTTCATTTTCAGGACCTTAAATGGCTCACAACTTTCAAACCGGCAAAGATTTACAATTACGATACCCTTAGACTTGACCACTTCTATATTTATTCAATAGGCGAAATTGGCGAAACAAACCTGATAGTGGATTGCAATACCTTCGGTCTCGACAATTCGGCCAATACCCTCGGAAAGTTTTTTATAAAAGGCAGGGCTGGAAGTGCATATCTTTTCAACAGGTATGGCAGCACGATAGTTGCCGACAGTCTTGTATGCAGCGAGGCACAAATTATTAACGAATCGGTGGGCGACGTTTATGTGAGTGTTACAGGCCTGCTCAGGGTATACTTATGGGGTACGGGCAATATCTTCTATCACGGAAATCCCGAAATATTAATTGTCGAAAAAAGAAATTCGGGTGAGCTGGTCAGTTTGAATTAAAGATAAATAAGACCATTTTGCATTTCAGGGAGCAGGTGATGAAAATCACCGTTTTTTTCATAAAAAAGAACAGCAAAAATCTACATCTTACCTGAAAATGTTGTAATTTAAAAAATAATTCTCCAGTAATCATTTCTCTGAAAAAATTGCCTCATGCGTATACTTATGTTTGGGTGGGAATACCCGCCGCATATATCTGGTGGCCTTGGCACAGCTTGTCAGGGCATTGCAAAAGGATTATGTGCTTATAACGATGTTGAGCTTACTTTTGTGCTGCCCAGGGCATATGGTGACGAGGCAGCAGAAGGAGTCAGATTTATAAGTGCGAGCGATATTGAATTATCGGAGGAGTCCCTGAAACTTCTCAGTAAACATGATTATTACCACATGAGGGAGCCCGTTATAGTCTCAGGTTATATATCATCTTACCATTACGAAGAACTAATAAAAAAGAAAAAGAAACCCGTTTTAGGTAAAACAACCATTGCTACAGGAAATAAAATTTCCCTTTCGGGAAAATATGGTGCTACACTGTTTGATGAGATTTATAAATATTCTGTAGTGGCAGGTGAAATTGCTGAAATTGAAGAGTTTGACGTTATTCATGCGCACGATTGGATGACATTCAGGGCTGGTATCGAAGCCAAAAAATTATCGGGCAAACCCCTCGTTGTGCATGTACATGCCACCGAATTCGACCGCAGCGGGAAAAACTATAACCGTAATGTTTTTCGCATTGAGCAGGAAGGGATGAAAAATGCCGATATCGTTATCGCAGTAAGTGAACTAACACGAAATACTGTGATAAAAAAATACGGTATCCCGGCCTCAAGGGTACATACAGTATATAATGCTGCAGATGAAGCTGCGGCATTTAGTCAAACTTCAGACTTGAGAAAAGTGATGAATGAAAAAATTGTTACATTTCTTGGGCGCATCACTTACCAGAAGGGTCCGGAGTTTTTTATTGCTGCCGCGCAAAAAGTGCTGCAACGAATGAGAGACGTAAGGTTTGTTATGGCAGGCAGCGGCGACATGTCTGAAAAAATGATCAGGTATGTAGCCTCACTGGGAATATCAGACAGGTTTCATTTTGCGGGGTTTTTAAAAGGCAGTGATGTTAACCGGATGTATGCAATGAGCGACTTATATGTTATGCCCTCGGTTTCAGAACCTTTTGGTATTTCTCCCCTGGAAGCTTTGCAGAGCGGAGTGCCCGTGATTATCTCGAAGCAATCGGGGGTGTCTGAAATCATCGCTCATGCCATTAAAATTGATTTTTGGGACATTGATGCCATGGCCGATGCAATCTATGGCATACTGAAATACCCCCGACTGGCACATTTCCTTAGGAATAAAGGAAAAGAAGATGTCGGCAGGCTTAGCTGGAAAGAGTCGGCAGGAAAAATAAGGCAACTTTATTACCAAGTTTTGAAGCGTCCGGCATAATGATCAGGGATTAAAAGAAGGTGGCTTTTGTTTTCTTCCTGCATATATTCCCCCAAAGGTAGTAATCTCTTAATAATCATTAATTCAAATGATTAAAAGTTCTCTGATCATAGCAGGGATAAACTGTTGTGCACTAATGAGACATCGTTATGCGGGTTAAATCCTTTGATGGTACTATTTCTTCTTTTCTTGTCTTGCATTATAACTATATTTGCAGTTTTATTGTTAAATATTGATTTTCAATCAGGATTTCATGAATCAGGTTCAAAAACTACATAAAGAGCTTCAAACACGTGTGCTCGTAATTGCAGGCCCGATGGGCACCAATATACAACGGTTGCAGCTTACCGAAGAAGATTTCAGGGGAGATAGTTATAAAAATCACCATATAGATTTAAAAGGAAATATTGATATTCTATCTATCACAAATCCTGAACCTGTTGAAAACACACACAGACAGTTTCTTGAAGCCGGCGCCGATATAATTTTAACCAATACATTTAATGCCAACAAAGTATCGCAAGCTGATTACGGACTTGAGGGCATTTGTTATAGATTGAATTATGAATCAGCAAAACTTCTGAAGAAGCTGGCTGATGAATTTACATTGAAGAATCCGGACAAGCCCAGGTTTGTTTCCGGTGTATTAGGTCCCACCAATAAAACCGCTTCGATGTCGCCCGATGTGAATAATCCCGCTTTCAGGGCCATTACTTATGATTACCTTGCCGAAGCATACCAGGAGGCTACCAAAGGGCTGATTGACGGAGGGGTGGATATCATCCTCATTGAAACTATTTTCGATACGCTCAATGGTAAAGCTGCCCTGTTTGCCATTGATACGGTTTTTAAAGAGCGCGGGGTAAACCTGCCGGTAATGATATCCGGAACCATTGTTGATGCCAGCGGACGTACCCTTTCGGGTCAGACCATAGAGGCATTTTTTCATTCTTTCAGCCATCTTGATATTTTAAGCATCGGGTTGAACTGTTCGCTCGGGGCCAGGCAGCTTCAACCTTACCTCGACAGGATATCGAAAATTGCCCCGTTTCGTATAAGCGCCCATCCTAATGCCGGTTTGCCCAACCAGTTTGGCGGTTACGACCAGACACCCGATCAAATGGCACAGGAGATAAAACCGTTTCTCGATAACCGGTTTGTAAACATCGTTGGCGGTTGTTGCGGATCAACCCCTGAGCATATCAGGGCCATAGCCGAAGAGGTGGCACGAAACAACCAGCCACGGCCGCTTATGCCCAAAGACCACAAACTATGGCTCAGCGGGCTTGAGCCGCTGCTTATAGACAAGAGCCGTAATTATGTGAACATTGGTGAAAGGACCAATGTAGCCGGCTCGATTAAATTTGCCAGGCTTATTAAAGATGAGAAATACGAAGAGGCCCTCTCGATAGCCCGCGAGCAGGTTGAAAACGGTGCACAGGTGATTGATATCTGTATGGACGATGCCATGCTCGATGCCGAAAAGAGCATGGTGAATTTTCTGAACCTGATTGCCACCGAGCCCGATATTGTAAAGGTTCCTGTAATGATTGACTCATCAAAATGGTCGGTGATTGAGGCCGGATTGAAATGTGTGCAGGGAAAATCCATCGTCAACTCCATAAGCCTGAAAGAGGGGGAAGAGGCTTTTTTACAACAGGCAGAAAAAATTAAAAGATATGGCGCTGCCACTGTGGTCATGGCTTTCGATGAGAAAGGCCAGGCCGACTCTTTTGAACGGAAAATACAGATATGCGAACGGGCCTACAGGTTATTGACTGAAAAAGCAGGGTTCGCACCTGAAGATATTATTTTTGACCCCAATGTGCTTGCTGTTGCAACCGGTATTGACGAACATAACAACTATGCTGTTGATTTCATCAATGCTGCCAGATGGATCAAAGAAAACCTTCCGTATGCCAAGGTCAGCGGCGGTGTGAGCAACCTGTCGTTTTCTTTCAGGGGCAACAATGTTGTGCGCGAAGCCATGCATTCGGTTTTTCTCTTTCATGCAATGAAAGCCGGTATGGACATGGGCATTGTAAATCCTTCGTTACTCACCGTATACGACGATATCCCGAAAGACCTGCTGGAACTGGTTGAAGACGTTGTGTTGAACCGTAAACCCGATGCCACCGAGAAACTGGTAACATATGCCGAACAGGTAAAAACAAAAGACAAAAGTGAGGTTAAGAACAGTGAAGAGTGGAGAAATAAACCGGTAGGAGAGAGGCTTTCTTATTCACTGGTAAAGGGCATTGCAGACTTTATAGAACAGGATGTACTTGAGGCAAGAAATAATTATCCCCGTGCCCTGCATGTAATCGAAGGCCCGCTCATGGATGGTATGAATATCGTGGGCGACCTTTTTGGCGAGGGCAAGATGTTTCTGCCGCAAGTGGTGAAGAGTGCCAGGGTGATGAAGAAAGCGGTCTCGGTGCTGTTGCCTTTTATTGAGGCAGAAAAAGATGCTGGCAGCATGGGCGACATCTCTTCTTCGGGCAAAGTGTTGCTGGCGACCGTTAAAGGCGATGTACACGACATTGGTAAGAACATAGTCGGGGTGGTACTGGCATGTAACAACTACGATGTGATAGACCTGGGGGTGATGGTGCCAAACAATAAAATACTCGAAGCGCTTGAGGTTCACAAACCCGACATAGTAGGACTCAGCGGACTTATTACCCCATCGCTTGAAGTTATGGCCGAGTTTGCCACCGAGCTTGAAAAGAAGCATCTTAAGTTGCCCTTACTGATAGGTGGCGCTACCACATCGAAAATACATACAGCCATGAAAATCGAACCCCACTATCAAGGGCCCGTTATTCACGTAAAAGATGCATCAAAGAGTGTTGGTGTGGTAGGATCGCTGCTTTCGAAAGAACAGAGAGAGGAGTTTGTAAAGTCCACTAAAAGCGATTACAATTTGTTACGAACCAACTATTTAAATTCGAAATCGAAAACCAACTATATCACGCTCGAAGAGGCAAGAAGAAACAGGCTGAGAATTAACTGGGACAGTTTACCCGTTTGCAAGCCCCGCACCACGGGGATTACGGTTTTAAAAGAATATTCTTTGAGCGGGTTAAGGGAGTATATTAACTGGGTGTTCTTTTTCGTTGTGTGGCAGTTGCGCGGAAAATATCCCGACCTGCTCAACGACCCGGAAATGGGCGAAGAAGCACGCAAACTTTTTGCAGATGCCAACAGGCTGCTCGACAGAATAGAAAAAGAAAAACTGCTTACTGCCAATGGCATCATAGGGCTCTTCCCTGCCAGTTCGGTGGGCGATGATATCGAAGTGTATGCCGATGAGTCACGCAATAAAGTTTTGGCCACGTTTGTCAACCTTCGCAACCAGGTTAAAAAAGAAGACGGTTCACCAAACCTGTGCCTGGCCGATTTTATCGCACCCAAAGAGAGTGGTGCCAAAGACTACATAGGGGCTTTTGCTGTTACGGCGGGTATTAATATCGAAGCGCTTCTTAAAGCGTTTGAAAAAGACCACGACGACTACAACAGCATTATGGTTAAAGCTCTGGCCGACAGGCTTGCAGAGGCTTTTACCGAACTGGTACATGCGAAAATAAGAAAAGAGTATTGGGGATATGCACCCGATGAAAATCTCGGCATGGAGGCGCTGTTTTATGAAAAATACCAGGGTATCAGGCCGGCGCATGGATACCCTGCATGCCCCGACCATTCTGAGAAGGAGGTGCTTTTTAAACTGCTCGGTGTAACCCAAAATACCGGCATCTCTTTAACCGAAAGTTATTCGATGTACCCGGCAGCATCGGTCAGCGGACTTGTTTTCGCCCATCCGCAATCGAAATATTTCTTCGTGGATAAAATTTCACGCGACCAGGCCGAAGATTATGCCCGCCGTAAAGGGGTTACAGTCGCCCAGGTAGAGAAATGGCTGGCTTCGAACCTAAACTATGATTGAGCAATATGAATATAAAGTTTCGGAATTGTATTGTAAATCTTTCATTTACTTATATTAATTATCATGATTATTAGAATTCATTTTTCAATATATTCGTACTTTGTATTATTTTCTCTCCGAAATTAACATAATGCTGAATAGAACCGGTATCCCCCGCTGGCGGGGGTAGGGGGTGGAAAAATAAATACTATGTCTGGGAATAGTTCAAATTATTATTTTTACAATAAAAGACTCCAACCATTTGCAAACAGGTTGAGAAAAGAAATGACTAAAGCTGAAGCATGTCTCTGGAAATTTGTATTGAGAAAGCGGATGATGTTGGGTTATCAGTTTCGCAGGCAAAGACCTGTATTAAATTACATTGCAGATTTTATGTGCAAAGAGTTAAATTTAATAATAGAGGTTGATGGTATCACTCACCATAATGAAGAAGTTTACAAAAAGGACATGATCAGGCAGTCAGAATTGGAAAATGCCGGATTTACAATATTAAGATTTCCTGATGAAGAAGTACTAAAAGATATTACTAATGTAAAAAAATATTTGGAAGGGTGGATTGAAGAATTTCAAAAGATTAATCCACCCCTTACCCTCCCGAAGAGCGGGACATGCTTGCCAGCGGGGGACACCCGCTGCATGACAGAGTCAGTTGATAGAACTTTAACGCTTTTTCGCCTAAGTAGAAACCATGAAAATAACCGATATCTTTAAAATCCACGCAAAAACCTTTTCCTTTGAATTCTTTCCGCCGAAAGATGAAATATCGGCAGTGGACTTCGGAATAAACGTTGGCCAGCTGATGAAGCTTAACCCGTCGTTTGTCACCGTGACATATGGCGCAGGGGGCTCAACCCAGGAGCGCACTTTCGCGCTGGTTGATTACCTGCAGAACAAGATAGGCCTTACCTGTATGGCACACTACACCTGTGTTAATGCCACCAAAGAAAAAGTATCTGAAGACCTGAAATATCTTGAAGAGAAAGGTATCGAAAACCTGATGCTGCTCAGGGGTGACCCTCCAAAAGGGCAACAGCTGTTTAGTGCGCCCGAGGACGGTTTTCAGTATGCCGGTGAGCTGATGAAATTTGCCAGAAACAGTTTTAATTTTTGCCAGGCCGGCGGCTGTTATGTTGACAAGCACCCGGAAGCCCCCTCACTTGAAGAAGATATCAGGCGACTGAAGGAAAAGGTTGATGCCGGGGCAGACTTTCTTATCACCCAGCTTTTCTTTGAAAACAAAAACTATTACCGTTTCGTGGAACTTGCCCGCGAAGCAGGTGTACACTGTCCCATCATCCCGGGAATAATACCTATTACGGCTTACAAACAGATAGAGCGGTTTACCCTGATGTCGGGGGCAGAAATACCAAAAGCGCTGAAAGACAGGCTTGAAAAATACAAAGACGACCCGGGTGCTACCTACCAGGCAGGCATAGACTATAGTATAGGCCAGTGCCGCGAACTGCTGGCCAACGGCGCCCCGGGGCTGCATTTCTACACCCTTAACAAATCAAGGGCGGCAGTGGAGATATTCGAGAAGTTGACTTCGTAACAGCCGTTAGAGCTATCACGCAGAGTTGAGCAGCGTGGTCATAGCTGCCATTAGAGCAATTACGCAAAGATACGCAGAGTATGTGCCAAGGCACGCAAAGGGATGGGAGGTCACGGGTTTCGGTTTATGGGTTTGTCATGCTGACGCAGGAAACATCTAAATATATAATCAGCCGGTATAATGATTTAATACCGGCTGATTTTTAACTTAATTTTATCCTTTCTTCGGCATGAAGGGATACTATTTTATCAATATCATATGTTTAACATTAACAAAATCATCGCCCCGACCGCTGTTTGGTGCGGCTTCTATTTTATAGAAATACCCGCCGGGTGATAAACCTGTGGCATTAAAATTAACTTTATGCGAACCAGCTCCGTAACTTCCTGAAGCAATTTTTCGAACTTCCTTACCAAGAACATCAAATAATGTAATATTAACATCACTTTGTATTGGTATATTAAAAGCTATTGTTGTAGTTGAACTAAATGGGTTAGGGTAATTCTGACCAAGATTAAACCCATATTCATTAGAAGAAATGATATTAACTTCTTGCGAATCTTCATGTCCGGCATCAAAATTGGCAGATACTTCGTCTGGAGTAAGCGCCTTATCATAGACTGCAACCAAATAGATTTCACCCTTGTACTGTCGACGTACAGCATCATTGTTTAATTCAGTACCTATGATAAATGTAAAGGTAGAATCCCACCCTTGAATGTTATCATCAAGTTCTGTTCTTGAATTGAATAAACTGCCATCTACATAGAAGTTTTCTGCACCTCCATCAAATGTATAAACAAAATGAACTACTGGCAGGTCCTCAGTTATGATTGGGCCAATTAACCAGGGTAATAAATACCCATTATTTCCATTATTTACAGTTCTGGTACGTATTTCAACGTTGGTTAATTTGATTAGTAAGGAAGCGTTCCTACTCGCGGATCCTCCAGAATAACTAATTATCCGGCATTCTCCCAGCGTGCTGCTTGCTGGTCTAAGCCAGGCTTCATATGTAAAAGCGCCTGAAGCTTTAATTTTTTCACTGATACCTGCAGGTGGATCACCATATGAAAATAACCCTTGCACAAAGCTGTCTTGGTCATCTGAAATTATCACCCCATTACTACCTTCTATTTTTTGAACCTCTTTTGTCATCCTCAAATCAACAATCGGCTCTACATCGCTCATATCTTTGATTATGGAGTCATTTTCAACTTCACTAAAGGTGTAGAGTAAAATTGGCCCTGCAGTACGTTGTGAAAAAGAGTTCGTTGGAATAACAAAAGCAATTGTTAACAACACACTGCTTAAAAAGCTGCTTAAATAGTAAAAAAATTTAGTCATTGTAAATTCTCCTATTTTTGGTTAGTTGTAAAAAAATAATTATCTAAGATTTTTTGGTTAGTATATCTACCCAATGCCAGATTAAATTAGAATTACGTTTTATAGTAGCTCCTTTTTTTTCGGTGGTTAATATAAGATAAAAGTAAATATTAACAAATAAAAAAAGCAAGATAATAAAAAAAAATCAAAATAGTAATAATCATATTACTTTCTAAAATATATCTTAACCAAATCATAATTTGTTGGTATGATTGAGCTTAGTGAACAGATGGGGGGTTCTCTTCCGCTGAAGGTTTTATGGTCTAAGCCATACAGGCAGATGATAAAGATGAACTACCTCGCAGTGCTCCGCTGCTGTTGTTCCGTATTTCGTATGTATAACTGATGGGTAGCTTTGGTGTTTTTATCGGGTTCGGGCAGGCGATTTATATTTTTGGGAAATTTTTATTTTGATAGATGGATAATATTTCAGGAAAATATTTTTATTATGTTTTACCCACAGGCTTATATGGGGTGGGGGCAGTATGTTCCATTTTGAAACTATCTGAATCATGTAGAAGAAGATAGTTTTCAACTGGTTATAAACAGGCGAGGCAATCAGTTTGAGTTGGAGTTTGAGTATTGAGGAAAAAACGAACTTTGCAAGATTTATGACGTTACGCGGTCAGGCCAGAAAACCCTGTCAGGGTTCAAAACCCTGTCAGGGTTGAGGCATAGGCCCGTGTGCGGGATGAACTCCCCAATGTACCACTTTGCATGATTATGGTCCCACACTGCACAATGAGGATTGGGCGGCGCGCGTTACGCAAAAGCTACACACGCGCCATTGGGGTGAGAAAATCAGTTTGAGTTGGAGTTTGAGTATTGAGGAAAAAACGAACTTTGCAAGATTTATGACGTTACGCGGTCAGCCCGGAAAACCCTGTCAGGGTTCAAAACCCTGACAGGGTTGAGTCCACTGACTTTGCGGGATAAACAATTGAAAGTTTTGCCATCGAAGTCAGTATGTGCAAAAATTGCACATACTGCTACTTCTTGTAATTCATGCGAATGGATGAATTGTAAAACTCAAAAATCCGTTTTATTTGTAGTTTTCCCTCGATTTGAACTTGTGCAAAAAAGGCACAGGTTGTCTCTTTGTATAACTCTCCTTCGGAATATAATTTCAGCAAATGTTTGATAACCATGCTTCTGTCATTCCAAAACAAATCGGCAAGTCTAAAAATAAAACATCAAAAAAAGTACCCCATTCGAGTTGAAGTTGATATTGGCATCGAATTGTCCGCCTTTGTTTATGGTGGTTTGTCTTTCTACTTTGTAACCTTCGGTTGTGCCCCATGCTTCGGTTTTGGTTTTCGAACTGGTGTTGTTGATGTACATCAGTTTAAAGCCCATCTCTCCGCCAAGCGATATTTTCGGGGCTATAAAGAATTCGAGCCCGAAGAACCCGGTGGCACCAATGCCCACGCTTGAAAAAGTCTTTTCGAATAGCGGCCTCTCGGTGCCGTCAAGAAACAGGGCCGTGGAGGGGGCGGTGTTTTCAGCTGTTATCGGGTTGGCATAGGTGTATTTATAATTCATAAGGTCTGGTGTGCCTTTTTGAAACAGCAGGTTAGCCTCTGCGCCAAAGACACCCTGTATGCGGCCAAGCCCTTTTCTCTTTTCGAGCCCGATGGCTGCGCTTACAATGTTATAGTTCTCGCTTCTTTTGTCAACAATGGTAAGCCCTGTTTTATAATCATCATTCACCGGAAAGGTTTCGGTAATGTAATGGCTGGCAACGGCTACACGTGCCCTGTATGCCGTCTTTGAGCTTTTGAAATATTTTAGAAAAAGCTGCTGTCCGTCTGGTGCTTCAAAACTTAAAGGATTATTAAACCTGGTCGCGCTGCCAATTCTGATAAGTTCGCCAAACAGGTCAACAAATGGCAGGGCATTCAACCCGATACCAAATTCTCCGGCAACAGGCAGTATGGCTTTGCCTTTTTTCGTGAAAAGCTGGTCGCCGCTTTGGCTGTTGCTGTTTTGGGCCATTGTGTTTTGCGCACCGATGATAATCAATCCTGCAAATAATACATTTTTAAACATGCTTAATCTTATATGTTATGGTTACAACTATGGTCTTTGTTATTTCACAATTAACGTGAAACTCTGCAAATATAGTGCACAAACCGGTGCGAATGTTTATTACTTTTGGTTTTTCAGCCCTTTCATCGTGAGCTGTATCCTTTTTCTTTCAACATCTACCTCAAGCACTTTAACTTTTACATGCTGGTTGAGTTTAACCACGTCGAGCGGGTTTTTCACGAACATATCGGCAAGCTGTGAGATATGCACCAGTCCGTCTTGTTTTACCCCGATATCAACAAAAGCCCCGAAATTTGTAATGTTGGTGACAATGCCGGGAAGTTCCATGCTGGGTTTCACATCATCAATTGAAAAGACACCTTCGGCAAACTCAAATATTTTTATCCCCGTGCGCGGGTCACGCCCCGGTTTTGCAAGCTCGTTCATGATGTCTTTCAGTGTAGGCATACCCACCTTTTCATCTATGTACTTTTTGATGTCAATGCCGCCCCTGAGCTCTTCTTTGATGAGCAGGTCGGGTATGCCGGCGTTCATATCGCGTGCCATTTTTTCAACAATATGATAACTCTCCGGATGCACAGCGCTGTTGTCGAGCGGGTTCACCCCGTCCCTTATTCTAAGGAACCCTGCTGCCTGTTCATAGGCTTTTGGTCCCATGCGCGGTACTTTTTTCAGATCATCGCGCGATTTAAAGGGGCCGTTTTCATTCCGGTAATCAATAATGTTTTGTGCCAGTTGCGGGCCAAGTCCCGATACATAGGTTAGCAGGTGCTTGCTGGCAGTGTTCACTTCTACGCCTACCGCGTTCACGCAGCTTTCCACCACCTGGTCGAGCCCCTCTTTCAGCTTGTTCTGGTCAACATCATGCTGGTATTGGCCCACCCCGATAGATTTGGGGTCTATTTTCACCAGTTCGGCCAGTGGGTCCATCAATCTCCTGCCGATAGATACAGAGCCCCTTACGGTAACATCGTAATCGGGAAACTCTTCACGGGCAACTTTAGAGGCCGAATATACCGAGGCCCCTGCTTCATTCACGATAAACAACTGCAGGTCGCGGTCGAATTTCAGAAATTTGATAAACTTCTCGGTCTCCCTACCGGCGGTACCATTGCCAATGGCAATGGCCTCTATCTTGTACTGGCTCACTAAGGTGTCGATTTTTTTCGCTGCTTTACCAGTCTCGTTCTGGGGTGGATGGGGATAGATGGTCTCGTTGTGCAGCAGGTTGCCCTGTGCATCAAGGCATACCACTTTGCAGCCGGTACGGTAACCGGGGTCAATGGCCATCACCCTTTTCTGCCCGAGTGGCGGCGCCATAAGCAGCTGCCTGAGGTTTTCAGCAAATACCCGTATGGCTTCATGATCGGCTTTCTCTTTGGCCGACTGCCTGAACTCAGTTTCGATTGACGGGGCCAGCAGCCTCTTGTAACTGTCTTTTACAGCAATGCCCACCTGCCGGCTTACATCATAATACCCTTTTACAAAAACCGATTCGAGCGCTTCGATACCATGCGCTTCATCGGGCTCAATAAACACCTTCAGAAAGTCTTCTTCTTCACCCCTGAATACCGCGAGCAGCCTGTGTGAAGGGCATTTTGATAACGGTTCTGAAAAATCGAAGTAATCTTTGTACTTGATGCCCTCCTGGTCTTTGCCTTTGATCAGTTTCGAATAAATCAAAGCTTCTCTGCCAAACAGGTTCCTGATCATATCACGCGCCCTTTTGTTTTCGTTTACCCATTCGGCAATGATGTCCCTTGCTCCCTGTAATGCGTCTTCGATGGTTTCTACCTGCTCGTTAAGATATTCTGCTGCCCGCGCTTCAATATCCATCTCCTTCTGGTTCATGAGGATTTGTGCCAGCGGTTCAAGCCCTTTTTCGCGGGCCATTGATGCACGGGTTTTCTTTTTGGGCTTGTATGGGAGGTAAAGGTCTTCAAGCTCTGTAAGGGTGTTAGCTTGGGTGATCTTCTGCTTAAGTTCATCTGTAAGTTTTCCCTGCTCTTCGATAGATTTCAGAATGGTTTCACGCCGCTTATCTAACTCCGTAAGTTTCGCGTGCTGGTCTTTTAAATCAGAAACCTGGACCTCATCGAGGCTCCCGGTGGCCTCTTTACGATACCGGCTGATAAAAGGGATGGTTGCCCCGTCTGCAAGAAGCCTTAATGTGTTTTCTATCTGCCACGGGGCGAGGGAAAATTGCTTCGATAACAATTCAATATGTTTATTTTCCATCAAAAGTCGTTTTTTATTTATTTTTCAATACTCGAACAGAATCTTTGGCAAATATAATTTCAGGCTGAGAGTAAAAAAACAAAAAAAGGTTTTTTTAACGTGATGATTTATTTTTACTTTAACAGATAGGCTAAAAAAAAATGATTTTCCTGCTTTTTTCACCCCATGCCCTAAAGGGAGAAAGCAGAAAAATCAACCTGTCCCTCTGTGGATTCAACAGGTTGGTTTTTCTAATGTGTCAAAGTATAAATATTTTAACATAAAATCATTTTTAGTCTTTCCTTTTAAGATATCACAAGCACCAGAAAACAATAAACCAAAATTGTTGTTATGCTGATTTGAAAAATACGATGCAAAATGAAGAAAAACCAGGCAGCCAAACACAGTCTTTTAAAAGTCAATACAAAGAGCCCTCTTCCCGAAAACGATCTGTTGCCACTTCCGGTTTACAGGCTTCACGAGATAAGGGATATCACACCGGGAACATACATCTTGCGGTTCGACAGGAACGATATGAATTTCAAGGCGGGACAACATATTACATTGGGTTTATCGGGAGGTAACCAGCTTCGCGAATATTCAATTTACAGTTCTGAGTACGACCCTTATCTTGAAGTGCTGATAAAAGAAGTTGAAAAGGGAATGGTATCGAAAAGCCTTCGCCGTTGCAACCCTGGAGCATTCCTGAATGTTGACGGCCCGTTTGGTTTTTTCACACTCAATGAAAATAACATAGGCAAAAAACATCTTTTCGTGGGTACAGGCACCGGTATTGCCCCTTTTCACAGCATGGCCGGTTCGGTTCCCCATCTTGACTATACCATTTTACACGGAGTAAGGACATTTGATGAAACTTACGAAAGCAGTTTTTATCCTTACGAAAGGTATATTTCCTGCACAAGCCGCGATGACAGAGGTAAATTCAGTGGAAGGGTGACCGATTACATCAGAAAATACCCTGTAGGTTCTGAAACAATTGTCTATCTTTGCGGCAACGTTGAAATGATTTATGAAGTTTATGAAATACTTGTAAATCAGCGATTTTCGGTTGATCAGATTAAAACCGAAGATCATCAGTTGTGACCACAATATCAATCCCATGGTCAGAAGACTTTTCTGAAAGTCGTGTTTGATACCCATAAGCTTGAAAAATCTTGGCAACCAATTTCTCAAAAGCCCGAGGAGAGAGCTCTTGCAATCCTTGTACTTCACGAATCATGGATAAATGAATTCGTCGTTTAAGCCAGCCATTTATCCCAAAACCAATTGTGAGGATGCCAAATATCATCCCTGTGATTAAAAACAATTTTTCGTTATATCCAGGATAGATAAAAATTATCGGCTGTCTTCCTTGCCAATATAAAATACTTATGAAGCCAGCCCAAATTGCCCAACTGAAGAAAACTCGATATGAGCCAATCTTTACCTTTTCTGCCAAAGTTTTTTCATGGCTAAAAATATCCCAAAATCCAAAAAAAAGGATTAGCGGCCAAAAAAGAAACAAGATAGATGAAATTGCGACCAATGCTTCCATGCTCTTATCATTTCCAAATTAAAGCAAAAACCGGCATCTCCAAATAAAAGAACCGGATCGATCTAGATTGTACCATGAAGACTTTCATCAACATATCTCATATTCATGATGACTTTAGATTCATTAAGTGTTAAAATAATAATCAATGGAACCTATTTGAGTGAAATTACGTCAATAATATAGAAAATATTCAAGATATAGAGAAGTGGATGGTATTAAATGAAGAAACTTTCGATCTTATTCATTCTTGTTGTTGCACTAATTTTATCAGGATGCAATTTTCCTGGGTTCGATGCTGAAGCTCCGGATGATACAGATGATGCCATGGCAACTGAAATTGCCAAAATTCTCACGGGCACACCTGAGGAAATTGATGAAACAACAGAACCCTACCCGGTTGCTACTGAAGAACCAGAACCAACACCCACACCAACAGAAGAACTCGAACAACCAACAACCACGGCAGAACCAACCGCGACCTCAACGATAGCACCAACAGCTACACTCACAGATACTGATCCGGTACAAACATTGGGTGCTGCCACATGGACAGACAATATGTCTAGCCCGAACAATTGGCCTACTGGCTTTAACGAATTTACATCAATCTCTTTCTCTGATGGGTTTTTAAAACTCACAGCAGACAAAACACTGGATGGCTGGCGGCTTTCATGGCCGGTCATTGAAGACTTTTACTTAGAAGGAACCTTCCAGGCACCAGATTGTGAGGGCAGTGATCACTATGGATTTATCTTTAGGGTACCCAAAGAAGCCGATGCAGATCGTGGCTATCTTTTTGGTGTGACCTGCGACGGTCGTTACAGCCTGCGCCGATGGGATAGTAAAAATATGGTCTTTCTGGTCAACAGAACGTCACATGCATCTATCAAAGAAGGTGACAATGCGATCAACAAACTGGGCATCATGGCCAGAGGTGACAGCATCGCACTTTACATCAACGGACAAAAAGTAAATGAAGTGAAGGACAGCACCTTCCCGACCGGACAATTTGGCATCTTTGTTGGTGGCTCTGAAGACTTCACTGTGTGGGTTGATCAGGTACGGTACTGGTTAGTTCCTTAAGCTCAGACCTGCCTTGCCAACCTGGTTACATTACAGTACATTACATCTATGCCTAAATTTAATGAGATCATTCGATTACTGCCTGAAAATACCCAGGAGATATTGACGCCCCTCTGGGATAAACTTCCTGAGGAGGAAAAGAACCATCTTAAAGAGATGTTTGAAGGGCTTCCTTTAGACATCAATTTGAT
>JAWOHT010000003.1:0-13592 GCA_046485045.1 Bacteroidales bacterium | reverse complement strand
AGTCGAATCCCCCATCTCCCGCATTCCGTCAAGACCGGAGGCGGAAAGGCTCGTAAGGTTCGGATGTACAGATATGGCGCCTCAAAGCGAGAGCTTGGTCGAAGAAGGCCCGGTAGGTCGTTCTCTTGTGATCTCCCGGAGGCGTGAATTCCGATGGGAGACGAGTCTCGAAAGAGCTAATGAACTTGCCGCGCATCTGAGCACTCATCAGGCTGAACCGCCCCGGGATTGCCGGAGACCTCATTTCTTGAGAGGATGGGGTCATGGCAAGACCAACCAGATACTCCCCAGAGGTCCGCGAGCGGGCAGTGCGGATGGTGGCCGAGCACCGGGGCGAATACGACTCCCAGTGGGCGGCCATCGTCTCGATCGCGGGCAAGATCGGCTGCTCCCCTGAGACGCTGCGCAAGTGGGTCCACCAAGTCGAGGTCGACACCGGCCAGCGCGGCGGGCTGACTAGCGACGAGCGGGCCCGGCTGAAGGACCTCGAGCGTGAGGTCCGCGAGCTGCGGCGGGCGAACGAGATCCTGCGCAAGGCGTCAGCCTATTTCGCGCAGGCGGAGCTCGACCGCCGACAGAAGTGATGGTCTCGTTCATCGACGACCATCGAGGGGCCTACGGGGTCGAGCCGATCTGCCAGGTGCTGCCGATCGCCCCGTCGACCTACCACGAGCAGAGGGCGCGCCAGAGCGACCCTGGGCGGCTTCCTCCGCGCGCGCACCGGGATGCGTGGCTGAAGCCGGAGATCCGCCGCGTCTGGGAGGCGAACTTCCGGGTCTACGGCGCCCGCAAGGTGTGGCGTCAGCTGAGGCGCGAAGGTGTCGCCGTAACCCGCTGCACCGTGGAGCGGCTGATGGCCCAGATGGGTCTTCAGGGCGCCGTGCGGGGCCGGAAGTTCAGAACCACGGTTCCCGATGCGGCGGCCGCCCGGCCAGCCGACCTGGTGAACCGGGAATTCACCGCCGCCCACCCCAACGAGCTGTGGGTGGCGGACCTGACTTATGTGGCGACCTGGCGCGGGTTCGTGTCCGTCGCCTTCGTGATCGACGCCTTCGCCCGGATGATCGTCGGCTGGCGCGCCTCGAGCTCACTGCGCAGCGATCTGGCCCTGGACGCTCTGGAACAGGCGCTGTGGGCCCGGCCGGAGACCGACCGCCTGGTGCACCACAGCGACCGCGGCGTGCAGTACGTCTCGATCAAGTATATACAACCAATGCAAAAGAAATCTTCTTGCATATTGTACAGATTTTTTTCATAATTATAAAGGAATTAGTTTAATAATAAAATTAATTTTAGTAAAAATAAATAATTTTTTCATTTTGTATACTTTTTTTTCAATTTATCTATCCTTTTTATTTTTTATGAATAGCTCTTTATTGTTCGTATTCGTACAAAAAATGTACTTTTCCGGCCATTTTTAACATTTATTTACCTTACAATAGTATCTGACAATATTCTGATATTCTGTAAATTGAATGATTTGGCACGGTAAATGATAAATACCTTTGATATCTACCAAACCAATAGTTATGAAAACAAAGACTAAAATAATAAAAAAAAATAGTCTGTGGATAATATAACTGGCAATTTCTTCTTTTTTTTCATTTATGGCCAAGGGACAATTAAGTTCAGAAAATTCGATTTCTAAAGAATTAATGTATCTGGACAAAAGTTACACTGCCGTTAATAAAAACAATTTTGAACCTGAAACTGATGATGTTTACGATGCTGAAAGTTGGATGTATAATTTGCAGGAGTTTAGGAATATGGATTAGGAGCCTATTGAAGGTTTTCATCCATTTCGGACCTGTCGAGTATGTTTTGCGGAAGGTCTTTTTTTGATTTAACCCCCAGTTCCTTAAGGTCCCGGGCGCGTTTCACAATACTGCCTTTACCCAGGGTAAGCTTATTCATAGACGCCTCATAACTTTTTTGTGTTTGTTTTAATTTGTTTCCTATATCAATAAGATCGTCAATCAGGCCCACAAATTTATCGTACAGTTCGCCGCTGCGACGGGCAATTTCAAGGGCATTTTTGTTTTGATTCTCCTGCCTCCACAGGCTTACTATCATCTTAAGGGCTGCAATGAGATTGGTCGGGCTGATGATTAGTATCCGCTTGTCGTAAGCATATTGCCATAATTCAGAATCATACTGTATAGCAAGCAGGTAGGCAGGTTCAACCGGGAGAAACATCATAACAAAATCCAGTGAATTCAACTGGTACATATCCTGATAGTTTTTGGCGCTCAGCTCCTGAATATGCCTTCGTACAGATGTGAGATGTTCTCTTAAAGCAATCTCACGTTTTTGTTCATCCTCCTCAGAAATGTATCTTTCAAAAGCAGTAAGCGACACTTTTGAATCTACGATTACATTTCTGTCTCCGGGATATTTCAAAATAACATCGGGTTGAAGCCTTTTCTCATCATTGCCTTTGAATGACTCCTGTATATAATACTCCCTGTTCTTAACCAGTCCTGATTTTTCAAGAATATTCTCAAGGATTATTTCTCCCCACATTCCCTGCGATTTTGCCTCTCCTTTAAGCGCCCTGGTTAAATTATTCGCTTCCCGGCTTATCTGCTGGTTGAGCTCTGCAAGTCGTTTTACCTCTTCTTTCAAAGAAAACCGCTGTTGCGACTCTTTGTCATAGGTTTCTTCTACTTTCTTTTCAAAGTCTTTTATTTTTTCGTTTAATGGTTTTAAGATTTCGTTAAGGTTGACCTTGTTTTGTTCGGTGAATTTTTTGCTTTTGTCTTCGAGTATTTCGTTGGCAAGGTTTTTAAACTCTATGGTGAAGCGTTGCCGGATTTCTTCTATTTCATTTTTCTGTTCCGATAGTTTTTGCTCAAGCGCTTTATATTCTGCCAGTTTTGAACTGTATAGGCCATTCAGGGTAAATAGTGCCTTCTCTTTTTCTTCATTGCTCTGCTTTAATTCATTAATGGTTAGCTGAAACAGGCTGACTTTTTCATCGCTTGCCATTTTAGACCCGGCAAATTTATATTTCAGCGCGAGGTAAATTCCCGATGCCCCAATTATAGTACCAACGATTAAAGCAAGTATTTCAGTCATTGCATCCCTTTTTCTGTTTTTACAAATATACCCAAAAGATTGGATTCTTCTTCTTACAATACTATGGCCCCTCAAACAGACAGTCACCGGGAAACGGTGTTTATTTTCAATTATTTACATAAAAAACCTGCGGATTTTACAATAAAATTTGATTTGTTTTTATAATTTTCGTAAATTAGAATTTCCGTCCGTTTTTTTTGTTTAACCTAATATCAAAACCTATGAAACGCATTGGCTTTTTTCTAATAGTAATATCCTTTGCACTGTTCTTTTTGAATAGTTGTTCAGACAAGGAAGTTAAAATCGGATTATTGATGGATAGCTACGAGCAGGAACGATGGGAACGAGACAGGGATTATTTTATAAAACATGCCAATGAACTGGGCGCCAAAGTAGTTGTAGGAGTTGCTGAAGGAAGCGCCGCCAAACAGTTCGACCAGGCTGAGAAAATGCTTAAAGAGAAGGCGGATGTTTTGGTAATTGTGCCTGTTGACCTTAACAAAACCGCATCTATTGTTGCCCTCGCGCACAAATACAATGTAAAAGTCTTGTCTTACGACCGCCTCATTAAAGATTGCGACCTTGATTTTTACATCTCTTTTGACAATATAAAAGTGGGTGTCTTACAGGCCGGGTATCTTGCAAAGATATGCCCTTTGGGCAATTATGCCATTATCGGCGGCGCTATAACAGACAACAATTCCACCCTTATTAAGCTTGGGCAGATGGAGGTGCTTGAACCACTTATAGAAAAAGGCGATATCAAAATTGTTTATGACCAGTTTGCAGAGAAATGGTCCGAAGACAACGGGTACTATCATATGATGGAATGCCTGAAGAAGCACAATAATATTAATGCAGTGCTTGCAGCCAACGATGCCCTTGCAAACGGTGTTGCTAAAGCACTTGAGGAAAAAAATCTGCTGGGCAGGGTTTATTTAACCGGACAGGATGCTGAACTGGAAGCCTGCCAGCGAATTATTGCAGGATCACAATCTATGACAGTTTACAAACCTATTGAAGCTATTGCCTACAAGGCAGCAGAAATAGCTGTAAAGCTTGCCACAGAATCTTCATTGGATGAAGTGAACCTGGCGGTGAATAACGGTAAAGTAATGGTGCCATCGCTGCTCCTTCCGGCCATGACAGTAAACAAAGAGACTTTAAAGCTTACGGTAGTTGCAGACGGATACCTGAAAGAAAACAAAATATACGAATAAGCCGATAGCACCTGAACAATAGTAACCGACAAAATTTTTTTCGCCCAACCGGGGTGAATACAAAAAAATTAATATTTCGCCACAAGCGGCATTCTTCGTCCCATTCCGAATGCTTTTGAAGAGATACGCAAAACAGGAGGTGTCTGATAGCGTTTGTATTCATTGGTGTTCACCATACGGATGGTTTTATGTATAATTTCGTCATTAATACCAAGCTGAACAATCTCATCAGCCGACTTTTTCAGTTCGATATAATTGTAAAGAATCTTATCAAGAATATCATAATCTGGAAGAGAATCAGAATCTTTCTGGTCTGGTCTTAATTCTGCCGACGGTGGTTTTGTAATGGTATTTTCAGGAATGACCTCTTTTTCACTGTTTATATACTTTGCCAGCCTGTAAACATCTGTTTTGTATACATCTCCAAGCACCGACAATCCTCCGCTCATATCGCCATAGAGGGTGCCATAACCAACTGCTGCTTCGCTTTTATTTGAGGTATTCAGAAGAATATTGCCAAATTTGTTCGAAATGGCCATTAACAGGTTTCCCCTTATGCGTGCCTGGATATTCTCCTCTGCAAGCCCGGGTTCAAGGCCCCGGAAAAGGGGATTGAGCACACTATCGAATTGCGAAACAATATCTTTTATACTGAGGATATCGTATCTTACTTCAAGATTATCTGCCAGCGCCACGGCGTCTGTAACCGAATGGTCAGATGAATATTTTGAAGGCAGCATCAATACCCTTACATTATCTTTGCCCAATGCCCCGACTGCAAGCACAAGCGTAACTGCAGAATCAATGCCGCCTGATAACCCCAGTACTGCACTGGTAAATCTCATTTTGGTAAAATAATCTTTTATACCCAGTACAAGGGCGTCATGGATATTTTTTATGATGTTAAAATAAGAATCAGCATTCTGTGTAACTTCTGGGGTAAAAACTGTGGAAGTATCAATTTCTGCTATGTCTTCTTCAAATAAATTACATCTCTTAACAACTTCGCCCTTTTTGTTAATGACCATCGAACCTCCATCGAAAATAAGTTCAGTATTGGCCCCGACCTGGTTTACATAAATTATCGGCAGGTTAAATTTTGAAGCATTTGAGGTAAGGATATTTCTTTTAATAGTTTCCTGAGAATAAGAAAAAGGAGAAGCTGCTATGTTTATGATAAAATCCGGATTCTGCAACGATAGTTTTTCCAGCGGGTTTACATTGTATATTTTATCTTTTCCAAAACCGGTTAAGATGGGTTGCTCGAACCATAAATCTTCACATACTGTAATTGCAATTTTTTCTCCCTTTAATGTTATTATGTTAAAATCGTTGCCGGGTTCAAAATACCTGTATTCATCAAATATGTCGTATGTCGGCAATAATGCTTTATGAATTATCTGCTCTGTTTTGCCATCATTTATGAAAAATGCAGCATTGTAAAGATTCTTTCCTTTTTTGTTTGAATTAAGATCAGGAGCGCCAATTACGACAGCAATACCAAAGCATTCGGCTTCAATCTTCTTTATATATTCATGGCACTTGTCAATAAAGTACTTATGTTCAAGTAAATCAAGAGGAGGATACCCGCATACTGCCAGTTCGGAAAAAACAACCAGATCGCAGTTACGCGCTTTTGCACTTTTAATTACCTTAATGATTTTGGAGAAATTTCCATCGAAATCTCCTACAAAATAATTAAGCTGCGCCAGGGTAATTTTCATAGAACGATAAAAATCAAAACATTACGCCTATATTTATGGTAAGGTAATTTAGGTTTTGCTTCAGATTTTGCTTTGAAAGAATATCTATAAAGCCATTGTTATACGTTAATCCGACAACAATTGCGGCGTTTCCGCCGATACCGTATTCAATACCACCACCAAAGAAGTAGGAAGCATTAAAAATCCCGATTTCCTTGCCAACAGTTGCATTGTCTGCATGTGAAGATGCATCGGCCCTTGCCCTGATATTAACCTGTGGCATAAAACCAAGGTTGGCATAATAGGAAAAGAACCCTATCTGGTTGGTTTTTAACTTTAAACCTATTGGTATTGATACATACTGCAGTTTGTACTTTACATCAATACCCGCCGGAACTGTAACATTATTGTCTTCAGTCTGCAGGGTAATGGTATCGTCATAGGTCATGTTCCCGCCAAATGTACCAAGCTGTATACCTGTGATAAAAGCATAATTTTTGGTGAAATAATTTTCAATAACAAGTCCGCCTGATATCCCGGCTTTTGAACCAGCCGATTTCATTACTCCTGAATTTTCATTAAACCAGTCAAAATGAGGGTTGAGGCAAACACCGAGCTTTAGTTTTTGAGAAATCCCCAAAATTGAGATTCCTGATAACAAGCAGATTATTAATATTTTTTTCATGTAGGTTGATTTAGTTTATACAAAAATATAAAAACAATTCTTTCTTTTAGTGCATAGTTTCATAATAAAACGAATAAAAAGATTCATTTTGAGTTGTTATAATAGAAAAAAAATAGTTACGTTTAATATTTATTTTTAAGAATTATGTACAGGATACTGATCTTTACTTTTGTGGTATTGTGGTTTGGCAGTTGCAGGAGAAGCGACAAAAAAGTTGACCTTGACGGTGTTGTTGCAGACCTTGAAATAAAAAGGTTTGAGCAGGAGCTTTTCACGATTGATCCGTCAGCACTAAAAGAGCATGTTCCGGCGATAAAGGAAAAATACGGCACTTTTTTTGATATTTTCAACCACCGTATTATCCGGATTGGTTCTGATGAAAATGAATATTATGCTGAATACCTGAAAGATTTTGTCACCAATTTTACAAACTATAAAATTTATCAGCGCACCCGGGAGGTTTTTCCCGACCTTAATGAACTGCACAGCAACCTGACAAATGCTTTCAGGCATTACAAATATTATTTTCCCGAAAACGAGGTTCCTTCTATTGTTACCTATATTTCAGGCTTTAACCAGTCGGTCTTTTCAGATGAAAACCTGCTGGCCATTGGACTTGACAACTATCTTGGCACCGAAGAAGAGCTTTACAAACAACTTGGGGTGTATGAATATCTTGTCAGAAATATGCATAAGGACAAAATAGTAACAGATTGTATGCGGTTATGGGCCATGACAGAATTTCCATACAACGATTCTGTAAACAATTTGATTACAAATATGATTTACGAAGGAATGGTAATGTTTTTCACCAATAAGATGCTTCCCGCTGAAGCCGGACCCATCAAATGGGGGTTTACTGATAAAGAGATATTGTTTTGCAAAAACAATGAAAAACAAATGTGGACTTATCTTATTGAGCACAAACTGTTGTTTACTTCAGATAAATTCACCATCAGCAAGTTCATCAAAGAGGGTCCCTTTACTAAAGATTTTTCAACAGAATCGCCGGCACGTGCTGCTGTGTGGCTCGGTTACAGAATCGTTGAAGCTTATATGCAGCGGCATAAAAGTACTTCGCTCCACATGTTGATGCATGAAAAAGATTATCAGAAAATACTTAACCAGTCGGGTTATAATCCCTAATTGCTAATTTACAGATGAATAAAACGGTAATTGCGGGCTATTTGCTTTTTTGCTTTGTTTTTTCATATTCACAAACTAACGAGGATATCTGGAAAGAAGGAATAGCATGCTTCAACGAGAAGAATTATCATGGTGTAATCCAAAAAATGGACCAGATTATTGAAGTTTTGCCACTTTATTCAAATGCTTATTATAACAAGGGTATCGCAAGGCTTAACCTTGGTGATGCAGAAGGGGCTTGTAATGATATTTCAAAAGCTGTTGAGCTTGGATTTGATAAAAACAAAAATTTCTATCAATATCTTTGCCAACCCGAGTTTAAATTAAAAATTCTTGAGGAACAGTTTTATCCTCACGATGAACTTCACATTGAAAACGGGTACCGGCCTGCTTATACGCGAAAAGATACACTTAGGGGGGCACCCAGGTTTGAAAGAACCTGTTTCGATGTTATTTATTACGACCTGTCATTAAAGATTATTCCGAAAGGTAAGAAAATTGCCGGTCAAAACAGCATCTGGTTTGTAGTGACAGAACCATCGAAACGCATTCAGATTGACCTTTTTGATAATTACGAGATCGGGAATATCTTTTGGAACAATACTTCTCTTGCCTATACCAGAGAGTTCAATGCGCTTTTTATAGAGTTTCCTGAACAACTTGGGGCAGGAGAAATACACTGCATTACAATAAGTTATTCGGGCAAACCGCAAAAAGCTGAAAACCCGCCCTGGCATGGCGGATTTGTTTGGAAACGTGATATAAAACGAAACCATTGGGCCGGTGTAGCTTGCGAGCATCTTGGCGCCAGCTCGTGGTGGCCGAATAAAGATCATCTGGGCGATAAACCCGACTCAATGAGAATTAGCCTTGAAGTACCCGGAAAATACATGGCTGTTGCCAACGGGACGTTTGAAGGGGTTACGGAAACAGGTAAAAAAATGAAAAAATATGTATGGAAAGTAAATTACCCGATCAACAATTACAATGCGACCTTTTACCTGGGTAAATTTAAACATTTTACAGACACGTTGCTGCTCAACCAAAATAAGCTTGTTCTAAACTACCATGTTTTACCATATAATTTTGAAAAGGCAAAAAAGCATTTCACACAAACAAAAGATATTCTAAAGTTCTATGACAGCGTTTTTGGAAGTTATCCATTTATGAATGATGGATTTGCACTGGTTGAATCGCCTTATGAGGGCATGGAACACCAGACGGCCATAGCTTATGGGCACGGATACAGGAATACCAGATTTGACGATTGTAAAGAACTTGACTATGACTATATTATAGTACACGAGGCCGCACACGAGTGGTGGGGAAATGCAGTTAATGCTGCCGATATGGCCGATATCTGGATACATGAAGGGTTTGCAACCTATGCCGAACTACTTTACCTTGAACACCGCTGTGGCAAAAAAACCTATTATGATGAACTGAACAAAAAAGTGCAGATGATTTTAAATTTCTGGCCAATGTCTGAAAACTACCATGTAAATGAAAATAGTTTTGCCGGAAACGATGTCTACAACAAAGGGGCCATGATGATCCACTGTTTAAGAAGCACTATCTGCAACGACTCCCTGTTTTTTGATATCATCAGAAACTTTAACCTTGAATACCGGTATCAATCCATTGCAAACAACGATTTTATAGATTATGTAAACAAGAAAACCGGAGAAAACTATTTTCCTTTCTTTAACAAATATTTATATGACAAGCAGTTACCTGTTCTTAGCTATCGTTTTTCAAACAAAAACGATAGTCTTATACTAAATTACAAATGGACAGGAGTGGAAGAAGGTTTCAGGATGCCATTCTGCATTAAAACAAACGATAACCGTGCAATTCGGCTTGTTGGAACAACCAAAGAACAGCAAACTGTGGTTGAAAATGGTTTCTGGTTCAGTTTTTACAATGAATGGCAGAGCCCTGAAGGCGTTGTTGATAATTCATACACCTATTTCCGTACCCGCCTGGAAGATTAGTTGAACCCGATAAAATCTCCTTTATTGGTATCAAGAAAATCATCAAGATATCCCATCACCTGGTCGTCCATATCATTTGTCGGTAAATACATATCGTGTTCCTCGTCATATTCTATAATGTCGTTGCAACCGAATTTCTCACAATAGGAGTAAATATGTTGTTCCACATCTGTAAATTCGTATTCTTCCTCGTTGGCCCGGTGGCTGTTTACCACCCATTCGCCAATGTACACCAGCTTGGTAAGCTTACGGTACAAATCTTCATTTAATTCTATCATCATCATGTTAAACTCAAAAGGTCTTTATTTAATATTTCGGCAAATTTACCGAAAATGGTAATATACCCCCATGGTAAGATAATTATTATAATCGCCTGTGGTATAGCCTAAAATATTTGCAATTAATCCGTAATTCGCATTGCTGTTCTGGTAATCACGGATTGAAAAGATTGAATAGGAGTACCTTATTCCTGCCGACACTTTATCGGTAAATTTATACCTGAAGCCGAGCATCCAGTTGAGATCGAATTTTTTAAAATCTGCAAGCTGTTCACTATCAACCCTTCCACCGCTGTCTTCACCCGAAAGTGCAAACAGATAGCCTGGCACCAGGCCTGCCTCGAAAAGAAATTTTTGTTGTGCAGTAAAATTCACCATCAGGGGAATGTCAATATAATTAAGAGACAACTGGTAAACGGCAGGATTGGTCTCGGAGGTTTTTTTTCTGGCGCCGCGGCCGGTATATTTTATCTCCATCTGCACACCTATTTTGTTTGTTATGGAGGTACTGACAAATACGCCGCCATGCAGTCCGACCTTGTCAAATCCGGCATACGAATCACCATCAACCTGGCTGGCAGCCACCCCACCGAAAATACCACTGCTGAAAGTCTGGCCCTTAAGCACCAACGGTAAAAATAAAAGCGCAGTAATGAATAATGATACAATCTTATTATGGGCATCTCTAAAAACCCGTTCTGTCATCGCGAACGCAGTGCGGCGATCTGTTAAACCTTGGGTATTTGTTGAGATTACTTCGCTACGCTCGTAATGACGGCTTCGTTTTACCGGGTTTTTAGAGATGCCCTTATGCATATTGTTCTATAAGTTTTTTCATTAATATTTCAACACCTTTCCCTGCCTTTTCCTTAATATATTCGATATTTCTGTTAAAGGGTACAGCAACATCGTTCGGGTCTATTACAAAAACGGGTACCTGCCTTGGAACATAGCCAAGCAGGCCTGCTGCAGGGTATACCACAAGCGATGTACCCACGACTGCATAAATGTCTGCGCTTGCTGATATAGCCGCGGCTTCTTCTATTGCCGGCACAGGCTCTCCAAACCACACGATATCAGGCCTTAACTGAAATCCCTTTTCGCACTTATCGCCCAGGTTAATAGGTTTATCACCAATATCATAAACCAGTGACGAATCGCCTGTGCTGCGCACATGGGTGAGCAGTCCGTGAAGGTGGTGTATATTTTTACTGCCCGCCCTTTCGTGCAGGTTGTCTACATTCTGGGTGATAATGTGTACATCGAAGTACTTTTCAAGTTCCACCAGCCCTAAATGACCGGCATTTGGCATTGCATCTTTCAACTGTGCGCGTCTCTCATTATAAAAACGAAGCACCAGGGCCGGATTTCGTTCCCAACCTTCAATGCTGGCAACTTCCATCACATCATAGTTCTCCCATAAACCGTCAGAATCCCTGAAGGTTTTAAGCCCGCTTTCTGCACTAATACCCGATCCGGTGAGTACTACAAGTTTTTTCAAAATAAGTATTACTTTGCAACAAATATAAAATAATTAATGTTTTCATGACAGTTTTTTTCCTTCAAAGAGTAATCATACAATTAAATCTTTATAACCGGTGGGTAGGAAATCGTTTCTCAAGGATTAACTTTGTGCAAGTTTAAAAAACAAAATGAACCTTTATCAATACTGTGAGAATATTTTCAATCGTTCAAGATTGAAAACAATCTTGGTTTCTGTCGGAAATCTGCCGCTTGGCGGAGAATTCCCCATTCGAGTTCAATCAATGACAAATACCAGTACCGGCGACATAGAAGGTACTATACAACAATGCATCCGAATTGCAAAATCGGGCGCCGATTATGTGCGCATCACGGTTCCTTCGGTCAAGGATGCCGAATATCTGAAGCAGATCAGGCAGGGCTTGTTGGAGAGAGGGTATACATTTCCCATTATTGCCGATATTCATTTCAATCCGCAGGTGGCAGAGATTGCCGCCACCATTGTTGAGAAGGTTAGAATTAACCCGGGGAATTTTGCCGACACAAAAAAATTTCAGTTAACCGAATATTCAGAGGAGCAATATCAACAGGAACTGGAAAAAGTACGAGAGAAATTTTTACGGCTGATCAATATCTGCAAAGAGCACAAAACAGCTATACGCATTGGTGTCAATCATGGCTCACTGTCTGACAGGATCATCAGCCGCTATGGCGACACTCCTGTGGGAATGGCCGAATCGGCAATGGAGTTTCTGAGAATTTGTGTACGGGAATCTTTTTATCATGTGGTGCTGTCTATGAAGGCAAGCAACACCATTGTGATGGTGCAGGCCACAAGGTTACTGGTTCATAAGATGATGGAGGAGAATATGCTTTTTCCGCTACATCTTGGTGTTACCGAAGCCGGTGAAGGCGAAGACGGCCGTTTAAAATCGGCTGCCGGCATTGGCGCCCTGCTGGCCGATGGCATTGGCGACACCATCAGGGTTTCGCTTACCGAAGAGCCCGAAAATGAAATTCCTGTTGCTAAAAAATTGGTTGAAAATTTTACCCTTGAAAAAGATAAAGACGGTGTGGCCCCGTTGCTCCCATATCCTGTTAATCCTTTTGAATTCAGCAGAAGAGCGACAATGCAGGTACTGAATATCGGCAACGGACAGGTGCCTGTGGTTATCTGCGACTTTTCTCATGCCGAAATTCACAAAGAAACATTTGCCGCGGCCGGTTGGTTCGGGGAAAAAGAGGGGTGGACTTTCTCTGACCAGTCTGCCGATATGGTATACCTTGCCGGGAACGTCAACAACCTGACTATACCCCGCCAGAAAACCGCATTGGTTGACTACCGGCAATGGCTTTCACTAAAAGATACGGGAACAAATATTTTTCCCTTGCTAAATGCAGAAGAGTATTTAAACTCCGGCATAAAAACCAATGGCGCGCATTTCATCCTCATTCAAAGTATTGAATTATTAAACCGGCTAATTGAAAAACTCAAAGCTGATGATCTGGCGGTTTTGGTCATAGAGGCAGGTTTTCACGCGCAACGCGGCATGGCGGCCCTGCTCATGAACCAGAATTGCACCACTCCTGTTATTTTTAAACGTAACTATTCTGAGTTACAACTCGAAGACTTTCAGTTAAAAAGCGCTGCTGATCTGGGTGGATTATTTATTGACGGGCTCGGTGACGGTATCTGGCTGTCTGGTTCGGCAAAAACCGGTATTAAAAATATAAATCAAACTGCTTTTGGCATATTGCAGGCCACACGGGCGAGAATTTCAAAAACCGAATTTATTGCCTGTCCTTCATGCGGGCGCACCAATTTTAATATCATCGAAACATTTTCGCAGATAAGAGAAAAGACTTCTCATTTAAAAGGACTGAAAATTGGTATCATGGGCTGTATCGTGAACGGCCTGGGCGAGATGGCCGATGCCGATTATGGTTACGTGGGGGCCGGTAAGGGCAAAATAAATCTTTATAAAGCAAAAACGCTTGTTAAAAAA
>JAWOHT010000283.1:0-6240 GCA_046485045.1 Bacteroidales bacterium | reverse complement strand
ATGGTTGAAAAAGCCAAATCGGGTCATCCCGGTGGTGCTATGGGTGGTGCAGATTTTATCAATATTCTTTATTCCGAATTTCTGAATTGGGACCCACAGGATATGACATGGAAAAACCGCGACAGGTTTTTTCTCGATCCGGGGCACATGTCTCCCATGCTCTACTCGATTTTGGCCCTTACAGGTAATTTTCAGCTTGAAGAGCTGAAAGCTTTCCGCCAGTGGGGAAGTCCGACCCCTGGTCATCCCGAAAAAGATTTCGGCCGTGGTATTGAAAATACTTCAGGCCCTCTTGGCCAGGGTCATGCCATGGCAATTGGCGCAGCTATTGCCGAACGGTTTCTTGTTACTCGTTTTGGAGAATGGATGGCCCACAAGACCTATACTTTTATCTCAGACGGAGGTGTACAGGAAGAAATATCGCAGGCTGCAGGCCGTATTGCTGGTCACCTGGGACTTAACAACCTTATTATGTTTTACGACTCCAACGATATACAGCTCTCTACCGAGACCAATGCTGTAACAAGCGAAGACACTGCAAAAAAATATGAAGCCTGGGGATGGAAAGTAACCATCATTAACGGTAACAACCAGGATGAAATACGCAAAGCGCTCGTAGAAGCCAATGAAGAAAAACAAAAGCCTACACTCATTATAGGCAAGACCATTATGGGAAAAGGCGCTGTTGCCCCTGACGGGACATCATTTGAAAGAAAAACCTCTACCCATGGCATGCCGCTTGGGGAAGCAGGTGCATCGTTCGAAAAATCTATCGAAAACCTGGGAGGCGACCCGCACAATCCTTTTGTAATATTTCCCGAAGTTGAAAATTATTATAAAGAGGTGTTGAAGAAAAAAGCCGGGCAGGCGCAAGCTAAAAAAGAGGAAGAAGAAAAGTGGGCAAAAGCCAACCCCGAACTGGCCAAAAAACTAAACCGGTTTTTCACGGAACAGTTTACCGGATTAGACTTCAGTCAGATTGTTCAGAAAGACGATTCCGCAACCAGGGCTGCCTCTGCCACCGTTCTCGGATATATGGCTAAGGGAGTTGAGAATATGATCGTAGCCTCAGCCGACCTGTCGAACAGCGATAAGACCGATGGTTTTCTGAAGAACAGTAAAGCCTTTGCTAAAGGTGATTTTAGTGGTGCATTTTTTCAGGCAGGTGTTTCGGAATTAACAATGGCAGCCATAGCAAACGGTATGGCATTGCATGGCGGGGTGATTGCTGCATGTGGAACGTTCTTCGTTTTTTCAGATTATATGAAACCGGCAGCAAGGTTGTCGGCCCTCATGGAACTGCCGGTTAAGTTTATCTGGACGCACGATGCTTTCAGGGTAGGGGAAGACGGCCCTACTCACCAGCCCGTGGAACAGGAAGCCCAGATAAGGCTTCTGGAGAAACTCAAAAATCATTCGGGAGAAAACGGCATGCTGGTGTTAAGACCTGCCGACTGCCATGAAACTACCGTTGCATGGAAAATGGCGATGGAGAATACAAAAACACCCACCGCGCTTATCCTGTCGCGCCAGAATATTACAACACTGCCTGCCAGGCCCGGTTCTACAAGATATCAGGATGCCCAGGAAGCTGTAAAAGGTGCGTACATTGTGCAGGACTGTGATGGAAAACCCGATATCATCTTTGTGGCCAACGGGTCAGAAGTCTCTACCCTGGTAGCTGGGGCAGAAAAACTGAGAAAAGAAAAAAGTTTGAAAATACGCATTGTTTCTGCCATCTCCGAAGGCCTGTTCAGAAATCAGGACAAGGCATACCAGGAGAAAGTAATTCCCTCGGGCATCCCCTGCTTCGGATTAACAGCAGGATTACCTGTCACACTGCAGGGTCTTGTCGGACCTAAAGGCAAAGTTGAGGGAGTGGAGCATTTTGGTTATTCGGCCCCTTACAAGGTGTTGGACGAGAAACTTGGCTTCACTGCCGATAATGTGTTTAATAAGGTAACAGCTTACCTTGCAGAATATAAATAAAGATCGCAGAATTTATTTATAAAGAGGAGGGTTTCTTAAAATTCTTCAAATATGCATCCCTGAACTGACAGGCAGTCTCTTGATTATCTGCAATATTGGCGATTGAGAGGTTTCTGTCTTCGCGGGAATGCATTTACGGAGGAGTTTAAAGACACCCTCTTTTTTTCAACAAAGTTAATGGCCAGATAGCAGGCCGCTTTAGGCAAATGTTGGCGAACACACTAAATCTCCGTAGTTTTAAGTTATTGTATTGTGAATAGTAAATGACAGTACTTATTTAAAAATGGTTTATATTTAGCAATAGAATATTCTGAAACCGGTAAAACAATGAAATTAAGTAAAGCATATCTTTTTTTCCTGACATTGCTTATTTTCTTTGCAAATAACCTTCAGTCGCAGGAAAGACTGAAGTACCAGCCCCCCGATACCCGTATCCTCTTTATCTTTGATGCATCGCAAAGCATGCTTGGTTTTTGGCAAAAAAACAAAAAGATAGATATTGCGCGTAATGTTCTGATAAAGATTATTGACAGTCTTGAAACGGTACCCAATGTACGTATGGCGCTTAGGCTTTATGGTCATCAGAGCCCGGTGCCCCCGCAGGACTGTAGCGATACAAGGCTCGAAGTCCCTTTTGGAGATAACAATGCCCCAAAAATAAGGCAGAAACTGAGGTACGTAATCCCCAAGGGAACAACGCCCATTGCCGGATCACTGCAGACAGGGGCGACAGACTTTCCCCCGGATACCGAAAACAGCCGAAATATTATCATTCTTATCACCGATGGTATTGAAGCCTGTGATGGAGACCCTTGTGCAGTATCGCGTAGTTTACAGGAACAGGGCATTGCATTAAAGCCCTTCGTAATTGGGATAGGAATTGACGAGGGGTTCAAAGCAACTTTTGATTGTATCGGGCATTATTACAATGCGGTAGAGGAGGAGAAATTTGCAGAGATTATGGAGGTAGTGATCTCTCAGGCACTTAATTCAACCACTGCACAGGTAAACCTGCTCGATATTAATGGCAACCCTACCGAAACCAATGTGAACATGACATTCAGGGACCAAAACTCGGGCAAGATTATCTATAACTACATACACACGATGAACCACCGCGGCCTGCCCGACACGCTTGTAATTGATCATCTGATAACCTACGCGGTTACTGTTCATACGATTCCCCCTGTTACGGTTGAAAATATTAAGCTAACTGTCGGAAAACACACCATAATTGCAGCAGATGTCCCACAGGGTTCTTTAAAGGTGATCACCAAAGACGGGCACCAGTACCGCGACCACATTTATCTTGTAAGACAGGCAGGTGTAAAGAGTACCCTCAACGTACAGAAGATGTACGAAGAGGAAAAATACCTTGTCGGGAAATATGATGTTGAGATACCCGTGTTACCGCGTATCAACCTGCCAAATGTCAGCATTAGTCAGAATCATACTACCACACTTGAGATTCCACGGCCAGGGATACTTAATGTCATTAAATCTTCGACAGGGTATGGAAGCATATATCTGCGGAAAAACAACAAACAGGAGGAATGGATATGCAACCTGAACCCGAATATTAAAATAGAAACGCTATTGCTTCAGCCGGGTACATACCGTGTGGTTTTCAGGGCACAGAATGCAAGACAGACACTTTATACCACAAGTAAGACAGTTACCATCGTGCAGGGAGGGTCGGCATCTGCGCAGTTGTATTAACAGACAGCCCGGGAAAAGAAAAGTCTTTTAATAAACTTTTTTAATTATCGCAACATAAAGAGCAGAGAATACACAGGCAGCATGCAATGATCAACAAAGATACAGCTTATAGTGACAAAGAGCTTCTTGAGATTTTTCGTACCGAAGGGCGCAGGGATTACGCCTTCAACCTGATTGTGAGAAAATACCAGGAGCGGCTATACTGGCATCTGCGCAGAATACTTATTGACCACCACGATACAGACGACACACTGCAAAATACCTTCTTAAAAGTGTGGGGAAACCTTGAAAACTTTCGCGAAGCGTCATCACTTTTCACATGGCTTTACCGCATAGCAACCAACGAAGCCCTTATGCTGCTGAAGCAACGAAAACGAAGGTTTTTTGTGTCAATTACCGATGTTGAAAAGCAGTTAAGCAACCAAATAGACAACGGGGAATATTTTGATGGTGATGCCATACAACTTAAGCTTCAGAAGGCATTGCTCACCCTTCCTGAGAAGCAGCGGATTGTTTTCAATATGAAATATTTTGATGAACTGAAATATGAGGAGATTGCTGAAATACTGGGCACATCTGTAGGTGCATTAAAGGCATCTTTTCATCATGCAGTGACAAAAATTGAGAAATATCTTGAAAGCCATTAAACCATTATGAATAAAAAACATCTAAAAATAATATGGAAAACCTGAAAAAAACAGCGCCTCACCTGGCAGATATTCCGAAAGGGAATAAGTGGAAGGTACCCGGAGGATATTTCGATACTTTATCAGAAAGGATAAGTGATAAGGTTCACGGTGAGAAGAAACCCGCAATGGTAATCGGGTATTTTCCGCGGTTAAGCCCCCGGTATATAGTTATTTCGGTTTTTGCTATCATGTTTATTATTGCCGGGGTGTATTTTATCGGCCACAACAACAGCAGCGATGCAGCACTTTCCAATGCCGAGATACTAGGCAATATTAGTGAGAATATCTATTATTACAATGAGGAGATCATTATCGAAGCGCTTATTGTGGCAAACGACGAAAGAAACCCCGAAGAAGCCATTGGCCATAAAGAAATCGTTGATTACCTTATGTATGAAGATATTAGTGAAATTGATTTGATGAATGACATTTAAAATACAACTGATATGAATAAGAGAATTACAGGTATAGTATACATCCTTATTATTTTAGCCGTCTTGCCATTGAATGCACAGGTAAGACAAAACGGAGTGGTAAAGAAAATACAAAACCGGAAGATAGAATTTATCAGCGAACGCCTCAACCTTACCCCGGAAGAGGAAGAAAAGTTCTGGCCGGTTTACAACGATTATACCAATCGTAAAAACCTAATTAACCAGCAGCGCAACAGCCTTTTGCTCTATTTTGAACAAAACGAAAAAAACCTCAGTGATAAGGAAGTGTCCGAAACATTGCAGAAGATTATGGCATTCCAGCATCAGGAAACCGCGCTTATGGATCAATATGTGAACAGGTTCAGGGAGTTTCTTCCCGAATCGAAAATTGTGAAAGTCTTTGTGGTTGAGGTGCAATTCAGAAGGTGGCTGCTTACACAGGGAGTACAATCCAGGCCATAGACATGTTGGGAAGCAAAACTATTTTCGTATAAACAAGGCTTTTACAATATGCGACACCATCTTAGGGTTTTCCTGCAGCCTGCGCGTGGAATAGTTAAACCAGTCTTTGCCAAACGGCACATATACTCTCATCTTAAAGCCTTTGTCGGTTATCGTTTTTCTTAATTCGGGTGTAACACCATATAGCATCTGGAATTCGACCATATTTTTTGATACATGGTGTTTCTTAATTAGTCCGTAAGCCTTATTTACCAGAAATACGTCGTGTGTGGCAATGGCTGCATAGAAATTATTGGCAAACAGATATTCCATATCCTCGATAAAGTGCGCATTGATCTCTTCTCTTTTCTTGTAAGCGATGGCCGCAGGTTCGTTGTATATGCCCTTGCACAACCTTACGTTTACAGGTGACCGGGAATTATTCAACCTGCTGAGTTCTTTCAGGTCGTTATGCGTGCGTTTAAGATAAGCCTGTAAAACTATTCCGGTATTATCGGGGAAGTCTTTATATAACTCTATAAACAATTCCAGCTCAAGGGCAGTGCATGAGGAATCTTCCATATCAATACGCACCATACAGTTATATCGGGAAGCTAACTGCGTAAGGTCGTATATGTGTTTGAAGCAAAGCTTTTTATCAAAGAGCAGCCCAAACATGGTTGGCTTAACCGAAAAGGTTGTCCTGACACCTTCTTTTACCGATTCGTTGATGGTATTTATATATACTGATTTGTAGTACTCAATTTTTTCTGCGCTTGTTTCAAATTCGCCGAGCACATCGAGAGAGACCAAAATATTCAGGGAATTCAGTTCTGCTGCTACCCTTAGTGCATCTGCAAGCGTTTCTCCGGCAATGTATTTTTTAGAAAAAACCCATACAAGTTTTTCCGGTAGAACTGGTAGTAACGATGCGACTATTTTATTAAACATATGTTTTGGTTCTTTGG
>JAWOHT010000111.1:0-3953 GCA_046485045.1 Bacteroidales bacterium | reverse complement strand
TATGACCTCATGGTTTTTTGTTCCGGTTAATTAATATTCAGGTCTCCGATGATATTATCTATCCTCTTTTCAAGCAACTGGTTCATTTTCTCAAAGTCGCTGGTGCTATTCAGCGTATCTGTTACCCCGAAATAAAACTTTATTTTCGGTTCGGTACCCGACGGCCTTACCGATATTTTTGATCCGTCTTTTGTAATAAATTGCAAAACATCAGATTTTGGCATTTTAATCTCTCCGTTGCCGCTATTTACCTTCTTAAGAGATACTTCATCGGTGTAATCAATAACTTCGGTAACTTCAGAATTATTTATTTTTTTAGGCGGATTGCCACGGAAGCTTCCCATCATTTTTTTGATCTCTTCGAGGCCTTCTTTGCCTTTACGCTCGATTGAAAGCAGGTGTTCTTTATAGAACCCGTATCGCACATAAATATCCAACAGCATTTCAAATAAAGTTTTGCCCTGGTCTTTCGCCCATGCGGCAGTTTCAGCTATAAGGGTACAGGATATAATGGCATCTTTGTCGCGCACGAATTCACCTGCCAGATAACCGTAACTTTCCTCTCCACCCCCGATAAAGGTTTTTCTCCCTTCAAAATGCTTAATTACATCTGCTATATACTTAAAACCCGTAAGTACATCAAAATGTTCAACATTAAAGTGGTTGGCAATCCGGGTCAACAGTTCGGTGGTTACGATGGTCTTTACAATGTATTCTTTGCCTTTGAGCTTACCATTTTCATTCCATTTCGTTAGCAGGTAGTTAATCAGCAAAGCTGCAGTCTGGTTTCCGTTAAGGATAATAAAATCGCCTTTGTCGTTTTTAACTGCAACCCCGACCCTGTCTGCATCGGGATCGGTCCCCATTACCAGGTCGGCATTGGTCTCTATGGCTTTTTCAATGGCCAGTTTGAGTGCGGCATTTTCTTCGGGATTGGGCGACTTCACCGTTGGAAAATCACCGCTGACAATATCCTGTTCCGGTACATTAATGATGTTTGTAAAACCCACTTTTCGGAGCGCCATAGGGGCGAGCTTAACTCCTGTGCCGTGTATGGGGGTATAAACAATTTTCAGGTCTTTGTGCTTTGCGATAATCTCCGGCGAAAGCGAAAGTTCTTTTATCCTGTCGGTATATATTTCATCAATCTCATCGCCGATAATTATAATATTTTCGTCTTTTCCTTTGAAATTTATATCGTTGATGGATTTAATTTTCTGAACCTCTGCTACGATATTGGCATCATGGGGTTTGATGATTTGTCCGCCATCTTCCCAGTATGCCTTGTATCCATTATATTCTTTGGGGTTATGCGATGCCGTGAGCACGATTCCACCCTGGCACTTAAAATGCCTTATGGCGAAAGAAAGTTCAGGGGTTGGCCGTAGTTCTTTAAAAAGGTAAACAATAAAGCCATTGGCCGTGAAAATCTTAGCTGCTGTATCTGCATATAGCCTGCTGTTGTTCCGGCAGTCATACGCTATGGCAATTTTTATCCGGTTAAGGTGGTGGAACTCTTTTTTCAGGTAATTGCTGAAGCCCTGTGTTGCCATGCCTACCGTGTATATGTTCATGCGATTGGTGCCAACGCCCATAATACCACGTAAACCACCCGTGCCAAATTCAAGGTTTTTATAAAACGATTCTGTCAGTTCTTTATCGTCGTTACTTAAAAGATGCCGGATTTGCTTTCGGGTATCTTCATCTATGTTGCTTTCTAACCACGTTTTGGCCTTTTTTCTTACAATATCAAGAATATTTTCTTTATCCATTTCAGTTAAAAAGTATTAAAAGGTTCAACGGCAAAATTACTCTTTTTCACAGATGTTTTTTAACCAACAGGCAATTTAAGCCCTGATTATCGGCTGTTTTTTAATATGTTTTTCAGGCAGGTACTGAAACTGTCTTTCCAGTATGGGATTTCTATATCAATTGCCTGTTTGATTTTTGATTTATTCATTACGCTGTAATGAGGCCTTGGTGCCGGTTGTGGGTAATGGTCGGTTGTTATAGGGTTTATTTTGCAACCCAGGCCGGCCTGTTCTGTTATTTCTCTTGCAAAATCGTACCACGAACATACACCCTCGTTGGAATAGTGGTAAATGCCCTTCGGGAAGTGGTTTTTTTCTGAATATGCTATCAGCATGCAGATGGCCGATGCCAGGTCTGCAGCATTGGTTGGGGTACCGGTCTGGTCGAATACTATCGAAAGGGTTTCGCGCTCTTTGGCCAGTCTGAGGATGGTTTTAATAAAATTATGCCCGAACTGTGAGTATAGCCATGAAGTACGGATAATCACAGAATTGTCGTATTGCATTACCTTCTGCTCACCGGCAAGTTTACTTTTGCCGTATTCAGATGCGGGATTTGTCAAATCATCTTCTACATATGGTTTGTGGTTCTTTCCATCGAAAACATAATCTGTAGATATATGAATGAAGCAGGCATGATTTTTTGATGCCAGTTCTGCCAGTTTCCCGGGTACCTCAGCATTGATAAGGTAGGCAGCAGCACTTTCGGTTTCAGCTTTATCAACGGCCGTGAAAGCTGCGCAGTTTACAATGTAGGCGGGAGTGTTGGCTTTAATGAATTGTTCAACTTTTTTGAAATCAGTAAGATCAAGCGTGTCTGCATCGTGAAAGAGAAATTCAAACGATTGATAACCGCTCTGTAACAGTGCAAATTCACTTCCCAACTGTCCTTTTGACCCGGTAACCAATATTTTTTTCTTCATTTTAATTATTGTTTAAGCAGGAAATTTTAAAAAGTAAAATTGATTTCTGCATACTTAAGTTCGGGTAAAATTTTGTCTTTATCAGAAACAATAGCCTCTTCGGCTTTAATTTTCCAGTCAATGGCCAGGGTTTTGTCATTGTATACAATTCCCCGTTCTGCACCAGGATTGTAAAAAACATCGCATTTATAGAGAATAACAGCTGTGGGGCTAAGCACAGAAAAACCATGTGCAAAACCTTTCGGAATAAATAACTGGAGCTGATTATCCTCTGAAAGCTCAATACCATAGTGTTTTCCAAAGGTAGGTGAACCATTACGGATATCAACAACAACATCATATATTTTTCCCTGTAAAACCCTTATAAGTTTCGATTGGGCATGGGGTTCGAGCTGGTAATGCAGTCCGCGAATAACTCCTGATGAAGATTTTGACTGGTTATCCTGTACAAACCGGCAGTATATTCCTGCTTCGGTATACCTGTTTTCGTTATAACTTTCGAAGAAGTAACCTCTTTGGTCATTAAAAATAGACAGTTCAATAACTTTCAGCCCTTCCAGATCTGTATTAATGATATTCATGAAATAATTGTTTTATAAAAAGCCTCTCAATTATCAAATATATAAATTTTGTCTTCGGCAAGGTGCAAAAGGTACTGCCCATAGGTGCTGTTTTTCATTTTCGAGGCAAGCGACACCAATTGTTCTTTAGAAATAAACCCCCTTTTGTATGCAATTTCTTCGATGCATGAAATTTTCAGGCCCTGGCGCATTTCAATGGTCTGTATGTAGTTAGATGCCTGAAGCAGGCTTTCGTGTGTGCCTGTATCAAGCCAGGCCATGCCTCTGCCTAGTATTTTAACCTTAAGTCTTTTTTCGTTCAAATAAAGGCGGTTAAGGTCTGTTATCTCGAGTTCTCCCCTCGCCGAAGGTTTCAGCGATTTGGCTTTTTCCACCACGTCGTTGCTGTAAAAATATAACCCTGTTACGGCATAGTTAGATTTCGGGGCTTTGGGTTTTTCTTCAAGGCTCAGAACATTGCCGTTCTTATCAAACTCTGCAACGCCATACCGTTCAGGGTCGTTTACATAATAACCGAAAACCACGGCACCGTTTTCGAGTTGCGCTGTTTTCATTAACTCAGTCCCAAAACCGTGCCCGTAAAAAATGTTATCGCCAAGTATCAGGCATACATGGTCTTTGCCAACAAATTTTTCTCC
>JAWOHT010000085.1:0-4071 GCA_046485045.1 Bacteroidales bacterium | reverse complement strand
TCGTTGCTCGTTTTATTAAAATAACCATCAAAGCTATTGCAGGAACTTATCGCTTTTAACCGATTATCATATTCAAAGCTAATTGACATATTGCTTAATGAACTCGGTTTGCATACTTCTTTTCCCGTAGATTTATTTTTGAATCCTAAAAAAGTCCATTTATTTTCTAAGATATGGTCAATAGTATTATTACTAGTTATACTAAAACAACTGTCTTGTTCGGCTTCTATTGGCTCATTCTCACATGATATAATTATCAATATGCTCAGTAGTGTTATTAATCCTGTTTTCATATTTTGAATTTTAGAGTTTAAATCAAGATGTTTAAATATGTAGTAAGGTTGCTTTTCAATATCGGGTAGCTTACGCCCCCTAAGAACTGCGCATGATAGTTTCCCATCACGCAGCTCGGGCATTTCTAAAAGAACCACGCTTATGACTCTCCGGTTGTATGCTCCATAAATTTAACAAAGTTTTATTGGTATCTGTTAATTTCTTCAAAATTGTGCAATTTTGCTTGGTTTTTAGGGACTTTAGCCTCAATTCTTTGTGACGTTGCTTAAAATATCCATCATCAGCTTTGTCAAATGGATTTGACAGGGCTTTGATTTTTACATGCCTTAAAATGGGAATGTAACCTAAGCGGAATATTTTATTTATCCGTATCTTCTGCACTTTAAAAAGCCTTACGGAAGCAAACGTACAAAGTTCACCACTAGCCGAGAAGTATTTGTCCCTGATCCATTTCCACGGTTTGTTTGGGTGTCGGTGTTTACACCACTTACCCAATAAGAACCAAAGGTAATAATCAATTTCTTTGAAAATTTCTTTCGATACAATGTGCTTGTGGTAGTTAGACCACCCCCTTAACAAGGGGTTCAGTTGGTTGATCAACTCATGGGGTTTTGCCCCTAAATTTTGGAATACTACTTGTCGCAATTTATATTTGAACTCCCTTACCGAGTTATCGGAAGGCTTAATTAAAAGCTTCCCCTTTGGATATCGGCGGGTGTTCTGCGAGAGAAAATCAAAGCCATCGTTAATGTGTGTGATTTTTGTTTTCTCATCGGAGAGGGAAAGCCCTCTTTCAGAAAGGAACTGTCTGATTAGAGGCAGTATTTCCTTTTCTAAGGTTTCTTTTGAATGAGCAGTAACAATAAAATCGTCAGCATATCGGATAAGGTTGACTTTTTTGCCTTTGATTTTCGGGAAATGTTTTTTCAGTACTCGTTCCAAGCCGTCCAATGTCAGGTTCATCAGGGTAGGTGAGATTATACCGCCCTGTGGTGTCCCAGCAATTGTAGGGTGCTTGGTTTGCTTCTCGATATATCCGGCTTTCAGCCATTTTCGCAGTATTTGTTTGTCTATTAGAATATGTCCTAATAGCCATTCATGGCTAATGTTATCGAAACAGCCTTTTATGTCGGCTTCGAGTATCCATTGTGCGCTTACCTTGTGGACAAGACAATTGAATATTTGCTGGATAGCATCCCTGCATGCACGTTTACGGCGAAACCCATAAGAATTAGGGTCGGCCTTAGATTCTGCAAGGGGCTCTAATGCCAGTAAATATAATGCTTGAATGGCACGGTCTTTCATAGTGGGGATACCAAGCGGACGAAGTTTTCCGTTTCGTTTACGGATATATACCCTTTTGAGTGGCAATGGTTTGTAACCTCTTCGACGAAGTGATTTTGCAGCAGGAACTAAATCTGTTTTAACATTCCATACCACATTATCTACGCCTGGAGTTTTACCACCTTTATTGGTTGTTACCCTGAAAACAGCAATTAGTTTTGCATAATAAGAATTGACTAACAGCCACATCAATGATTTGGCTTTGTTAAACTTGTTTTCGCAGACAGCCTTTACAATACGGGCTTGCAGTTTCCGAACATTACGATGTATTTTCTTCCAGTTTAATTTCATACATTCATATTGTTTTCAGGTGCCCACCTTGCCGCAAGGCAGGGTACATCAGCAGTTCCTGAATCAGCGAAAATTCTATAAGCCTTCTTGCAAAGAAACACCAGTCGGACGTGGGCGCTCTTTCGAGGGGATGATGTTTCAATCCCTATCTGCTCCATTACGTTGCAGCTTTTGCTTTTTCCGACATCTTACTCCGGCATGCATGCGGAATGCCTTGCGGTTATCCTTACCACAGTTTACAACATGCGCTGCGTGGTAGCATACACGGGTTACCCTGTTGCCTGTAATTGAATTAGCGAACGGTTTAGGTTGGTTCTATCCGCCAGTGGAATAGAGTCCGTGTGTGTTTTAGCAGCAACAAACCACAACCATACCACTTACCATTTTGGTCAAGGCGTATCATCTTCCTTTTGCGCCTTTCACGTTTAATGACGGGTTCTGCAAACCTTCAGTTATTTTAACCATGCCGTTCTACCTTAGCCCTTCAACCGACATGGGAAGCATCGGAGACATTACTTTTCTCACGAATTTCATGCCCTCATATTGGCAACACGTGCCATGATTAGGAACATTGTCCCGGGAGCTTCACCTAATAATGGCTTCACCATACATCGGGTGTCCCGGTAAGGTACTATTGACGGAACAATAGGATTAATCAGTGTTTCAAAGAACAAGTTAATCAATCAATTAAAGACCTTTGCAGGTCGCACTGTGCCTAACGTTTGACAATATGGTGTCGGCGGGGTTTTTGGAAACGCGTCACTATCCACCGAGACAAAAGCTGAAACGGAGACGGGACGATGAATGCAGAACGTATCGCCCCGCTGCACTATATTGTGTGTTGTAAGCTGGTGTTCATTGTTCAAAGTCAATCTGTTTCAAGTTTTTACAAATCTAATATTTTATCTTAATCAATCCGCACTGACCTTGATACGGAGCACGAATTTATTTTGTTTTTGTGGGTGGGAAAACCCCAAACCGCCCTTAAAGGCGGTAACAGGGCTGGCATTTGTTACCTCTTTGGCAAGTTTTGGTTGGAGCGTGGCTCGTGTGACTTGCCAATGTGGGAACAAATAGGGTTGGCAATCTTCCATAGTATCAGAAACAAATTAAAATTTAACTGATATAGAGCCTAAATATGAATCCTTAAGACCTCCTGTGTCAATTACAATTTTTTGAATAATCATGCCAGGGTCAATGCAATAAACTCTTAAAGTATGCTTGCCTGGTTTTTCAAGAAAAACGGTTGTCGTATTTATGGCACTGTTCCTAATCACATTTGCAGCCCATTCTCTTGAATATTCTTTAACGTCATTATGGTGCAAAACCATATCCGTATTGTCAACCTGCACGCCATATTGTGTGCTGTGAGATTTATCTTTGGCAAACAAAGGCAGCATGTATGTATAAATAGTAATCTTACCTGTATCTGTTACAAAAAAATCATATTCCACATATGACCCGTCACCGGAATCATACTTTGCACTGCCTAATTGAAGTGACTTATTTGAATAGCCCAAGCCTTCAATCGACTGAAATTGAATGTCCCCATTTTCTGTTTTGCGTTGAAAATCTGTTGGACGAATGCTAATTGCCCCGTTATTTTCAATAAAAACATTTTTGAAGTTCTTAACAGGCCGGGTAGCTGATACCTGAATTGTTTTTGTGGCCTTTCCATCGGAAATAATAATTTCTCCATTGACCTCTGTATCATATTGGATTAAATCCCAATCGATGGATACAATAACACGTTGTTGTTCTTTAACATCCCCTTTGTTTTTATCAAACAGAATCCAGGGTGATGTTGTATTTACATCATATGAGAATGGGATGTTACCTGTATTATAAACTTCAAAAAAATGAGTCTCATTAAAGAGGCTATTAAACTTTGGCAAGGTCAGGTCGATTGTAGAATCTGAGGACTGACCTTCTACGAATATTTCCATACCTGATATGTCAGGCAACTCTATTGTCTTTGTTGGAGATAATTGTACTTTAGGCAAAAAACCCGGAGCAGTCATCATACCATTCCATTTACCGATCTCCGCCGCGCCGCGCGCGATGCGCGCATTGTTCAGCTCCCGGCAGACCAGGCTGAGCAGCGAGGGCTCGACCTCGGCATTGGACACCTCCGAGCCGCCG
>JAWOHT010000267.1:0-23165 GCA_046485045.1 Bacteroidales bacterium | reverse complement strand
TCTATCAGTCCAGTATAATGATGTGGTTGGCTTGAATGAATCAAACGGATCATATTATAAAAACGCCCTGCACATGTATTGGTTTAACCAATATGATACAGAAAAGGGTATGGTTAGAAATATAGAATACGGACGTCCTTACAGAAGACTGTTTTTAACCGATTACGCCATCAACATACATAACAGGATGGCTGATTCACGCCTTAGAAAGAGCCTGCTGGAGGTTTATTACTGCACCGAATCTAATGTGAATAATATTCCCAGATGGACTAAACAAGAGTTAGGTTTTGCTTTCACCAATATTGCTCCCGACAGTTTATGGGCTGTAAGGTACACGGATACTGTCCGCGTTGGCGGTCTTAAATTTGCAGCAGCAACGAAAATAGCCGATTCGGAAAGAGTGAACGTAGGCGATACCGCTGTTGTTTTCCTCTTGAACGATGAAAACACCACATTGACCGACCGCCAGATGGTTGCTGCCGGATATAAAATCTACGCACGCTATTACTGGGGCACCAATGCTGATGGAACCCTGAATGAACTGGTTACTTTCGACAGAAATAATGACCTCCTCAATAATTCAAACAGAAAGGCTGCTGACACACTTATTATTACTTCTTCATGGAACCGTGATAAAGCCCCATCGCTGATTAAATACTGGGACCGCACAAAACCGGGAGGTTATAATGCGAGCTGGGGAACACGCGATGTGTTTATCGCCAGGCTGGCCGAGTCATACCTTATCGGGGCTGAGGCTTATGGCAGGTTAGGAGACTACCAGAAAGCTGCCGATTATATTAACATCGTAAGAAAAAGAGCTGCTTATAAGGCTGGTGAGGACAAAGGATCGTTCTGGTTAAAATTTGATGGAGGTTCCTCTGAAACCAAGACCATTAGTACCGAAAACGACATGTTGATTGACGCTTTTTATTGGGATACAGATATACATAACGATGCCGAAATGTATCCAGAAGGCGTTAACACACAACAGGATAGGTTCATTCACTTTATTCTTAACGAAAAATGCCGCGAAATGCTTGGTGAAATGGTACGTTGGGAGGATTTGAAACGTACAGGTACGCTAATCAGCAGGGCATATGCTTTTAATGATGATGTAAGGAATTCGGCTACACTCGAGAAATTTCACAGGTTGCGTCCGTTCCCCCAGGTGCATCTTAACTCCATTCAGACAAATGGCAGGTTCCTCACACCTTCTGAAAAAAATGACTACCAAAACAAAGGATATTAAAATTAAATATGACATCGGAAAAAAGGGAGCCTGGCTCCCTTTTTTTTATGAATACCAAAATGATTCATATGGTAAGTATGAACGCCAGGTTTACATCCCAAAACACTATTTGAATTTTTTTTATACTAAATCAATGTCGTTTAAATAAGATTTTTCGACCCCAGCCGGGGTCGGATGTTTATAGAATAGCATGCTATTCTATAAACAGATGACTCCTCCGAAGTCAAATTAATTTCCTTATTAAACGAATTTTATTGAATTTTTTTCCAGCCCTGTTTGTCGAATTTCCCGATGATCCGGGGTCGTGGCTTATTGACAACCAATACCTGTTTGGTTCTGACATTCTTGTTGCGCCAATGTTCGAAAACACTTCAGTAACAACCTAATCTTTTATACACCTGATAGAAAGCCCGTGATTTTTATAAGCTGGTGCCCGTGTAATAAAGCAGGTGTAATCTATTGAGTAGTAAAACGCCATATCACCAATTGAACTTGTAGAGGTCCACCAGTAACCGTAAAACCCTACTATTCCGGAATAGTTACCTTCTCTTCTGCGTAAATCGCCCGGGAGCGCTGTAAATCCGCTCGAATTGTTTGCAGTGCTTGCAGAATACCAGTGGGTTGTACCGGCTTCTCTTATTTTGCTCCCGGCATCATCTGCACCAAGATAAGACCAAAGGTCATTCCAATCATCATCAGTTGGTATACGCCAGCCCTCGGGGCAAATACCCCTGCTGTCGGTGGCAGCATGCCATGTATACAATCTTCCATAGATAGCGGCATTTGCCTCATCGTTTTCTGTTATCCACTGATATACCGGAGCTGAAAGATCGGTAATATTTAAATCAAATGGATTTGTGGTAGGAATGGGGTCTCCGTTCCGAAACCTTGTAACGTTCAAATTTTCTTTCATCCATACCTGGTTACCTATTTTCACACCATGATAAAGGTTACCGTCAATATCTTTCACAGTAATGCCTTCATTTGCGTCATCTTTTTCGCAGGCAACAAATAAAGCAACCGAAGCAAAAAACAAAATACCGAACCTGAAAAGATATACATTTTTCATACACTTCTTATTAATTGGTTTTACCATAAATTTAATATAAAAAGCAATATCATTAATTTTTTTTTTTAATATTGAACCGAATTTAAATTTCTGCATTATGAGATTATCAGGATTAATAAATCTGGCCTTATTACTGTTTATATCGAACGTTCCGGCTTTCAGCAACGATTCAGTTTCATATACCAGGCAAGGCAACCTTGTTGAAATTGCCTCGGGCAGTAACAGGTACCGTCTGGAAATATGCACCCCCGGCATGATACGGGTAAGGTTGTCAAAGAATGGTGTATTTGAAGCAGACGAAAACCTGATGGTAAAACAATATCTGTGGCCCGAAACAGAATTCAGGTTTACTGAAACAGAGTCGTCATACCATATTGAAACTGCCATCCTTAATGTTGTCATCTCCAAACATGACATAAAACTGGAATTTCTGGATAAGCATGGCCGCCTGGTACACAAAGACTTTCCGGATACAGACAAAAGCATGGGTTATATTGACAAAAAACCCGGATGCATCAAAGAGCTGCTTCCCGGAGAACATTTTTTTGGTTTTGGTGAAAGAATGGATTTTATTGACCAGCTTGGGAAAAAGGTGGTACTTGATGTTGGAAGGGGTGTTGGCAGACCTCACGAAGTGGGCGCATACAATATCCTTGAAGCCAATTATTCACCGGTACCCTTTTTTATGAGCACCAACGGTTACGGAATATTCTTTCACAACTCTTTTAAAACCACCTGGGATATGGGCTATTCGGCATCTGGCCAATACAAATTTATGGCCGAAGGCGGAGAGCTTGACTACTATTTCATTTTCGGCCCGGCATTTACCGATATACTTGAACAATATACCGCTCTTACCGGCACATCTCCCCTGATGCCAAGATTTGCCATGGGATTGCACGTAGGCACTTACAGCGGGGGCACCTGGGGATATGAACATCTGACCTCCCAACTATATGTTATTCAGTTGGCCCGAAAGTTCAGGGAGCTGGGCATACCGGCAGATATACTGCACCTTGATTCCACCTGGCGGATATTCGGAAAAATTAACGGCAAAGGCGGCACCAGTTTTGAATGGAGACAGCCCGGGTTTCCCAACCCAAAAGCTATGTTTGACAGCCTGTATGCCATGAATTTCAATATGGCGGGGTTGCACATAAGACCAAGAATTGACAACGGCGATATCAATAACTATCTCGACCAGGCCCATGAACTGGGTTATACTTATCCCGAAAACGGCAAACCCGGCGATTTTTTAAATTATTTCGATTCCACATCCGTTGACTGGTGGTGGCAGAATTGCCTCAAGCCTCTTGCAGACCTTGGGTGTATGTTTGTTAAAACCGATGAAGGAAGTGCATTCGGGCGTATAGGTAATGAAATAGCAAAAACAGGCCCGCAGGGTGAAGAGATTCAACGTCTGCACAACCTGTTCCCCATAGCCTATGCCAAAGCTCCGTTTGAAAAATTTGCCGAAAACAATAACATGCGGGGACTTAATCACACCCGTGAAGGTTATGCCGGAATTCAGCGTTACCCTTTTATTTTTGCTGGCGACTGGCCTTCTGAATGGCAATACTTTCTACCTGTTATCAGGGCAGGTATCAACATCAGTATGTCGGGAATCGGAGCCTGGACTCACTGCATGGGAGGATTTGAGCATATTGCCGATCCCGAGCTTTACATCCGCTGGTGCCAGTTTGGAATGTTCAGTCCCATTGCCATGCTCTTCGGCATGGAACACCCCAATTACAAGGAACCCTGGAGTTACGGCGACGAAGCGCTTAAGATTTTTACCCGGTACGATAAACTCAGGTATTCACTGATCCCCTATATCTATTCATCTTATTACCAAATGCATAAAACAGGTTTACCAGTGATGCAGGCACTGGTTTTAAAATATCCGAACGATCCGAATACCTATACCATTGATGACCAGTATTTCTTCGGAAACGACATGCTGGTGTGCCCGGTAACCGTTAAAAGCGCCAAGACCCGAACCCTTTACCTGCCGCTGGGTGAATGGTATGATTACTGGACCGGAGAAAAAATTGAGGGAGGCAGATACCTGAATGTAACTACACCTGTTGAAAAGATGCCAATATTTGCCAGGGCAGGCGCTATTATTCCCATGCAACTGGAGATGAATTATGTTGGTGAAAAAGATCTATCTACCATCATCCTTGATATTTTCCCGGGCAATGGCTCATTTACCCTTTATGATGATGACGGGCTTTCACACGATTATCTTGAAGGTAAATATGCCCTTACTGAAATATCCGGGCATATGGCTGATAACTCCCTGAATATAAACATACCTAACCCTGAAGGAGATTTTGCATTGCCGGAAAGAGATTTTATTCTGAAAATCAGGTCGTCAAGCCGGCCAAAAGTTGTGACCATTAATGATAAAACAATAATTTCTGCCACACAGGCTTTGGATGTACAAAATATTCACCCCGTACAACCGAATACATGGTGGTATAACGAGACAGAAAAGATATTGCTGGTTGTATGCAAACAGAAGCACAAAGAAAGTTTACGTATTTTGGTTGAATAGCCTCATGGTTATATTTATTTATGCTTCAATAAACAGATAATTTCAAGACACCGTTTTCAGGGTCTATTGCATATTTCTTTCCCTTTTCGGTATTTAAATCATATTCAAAAAAAGGCTTTAACTCTAAACCTTTCAGGTTGGCCGATGAAGAAATAACAGGTTGCTTTATTTCAGGAGTACTATAGAAAACATTCGGATTGTCACCGGAGGCTTTAACCAATACGGCCTTTGTATCTGACTTAATTTCATGGTGCACCCTTATCCTGCAATTGCCCCCGTTATGCGCTATTATTGTTAATTTAGAAATACGTGAACCTCTCCATTCAATATCAACCTCAAATCCGCCACGGGCCATCAGGCCTTTTACACTGCCTTGTGGCCATATATCGGGCAATGCCGGAAGAATATGTATCGCGCCGTCGTGGCTCTGTAAAAACATCTCGGCAATGCCGGCCGTGCAACCGAAATTGCCATCAATCTGGAATGGCGGATGGGCGTCGAGCATGTTCGGATAAGTGCCTCCGTGTCCGCGCTCTTCGTAAACGATATTCAACTGGTCGGTTAACAGTTTGTAGGCATGGTTTCCATCGAGCAATCTGGCCCAAAGGCAGACTTTCCATCCCATGCTCCACCCGGTAGAGGCATCGCCCCTGTAGATTAATGAGTTTTTTGCAGCTTCAAAAAGTTCGGGTGTGCGAAAAGGTGAAATCTGGTTGCCGGGATATAGTCCGTAAAGGTGAGAAACATGGCGGTGCTTGTCCTCGGGATTGTCCCAGTCATACAACCATTCCTGCAACTGGTTGTGTTTTCCAACCTGCATGGGGGGAAGTTTTGGTAATAGTTTCTTTAGTGTATCTGCAAAGGCAATATCTGAATCCAGAATTTCAGAAGCCCTCACAACATTGGTAAAAAGATCGAACAACAGCTGGTTGTCTATGGTAGCTCCTGCCGTAACCGATACTCCTTTCTGATAAGAATTTTCAGGAGAAATAGACGGGCACACCACCAGCCATTTGTTCACCGGTTCTTCCTGAAGTGCGTCTGTAAAATAGAGTGCAGCGCCCTTCATAACCGGGTAATAATCATTTAAGAATGCAGTATCTCCGGAATACAGAAAATGTTGCCAGATATGCTGCGAAAGCCATGCATTGCTTAGCGGCCACAGTCCATAAAATGCCTTGTCAACCGGGCCCGTCACCCTCCATATGTCGGTGTTATGATGCAAAACCCAACCTCTGGCGCCATAAATCTTCGTAGCAGCCTCCCGGCCAGTAACCGAAAGGTCTTTCAGCATTTTAAACAAAGGATCGTGCAGTTCTGACAGATTTGTTACCTCTGCAGGCCAGTAATTCATCTCGGTATTAATATTCACAGTGTACTTGCTGTCCCAGGGCGGATTGATCTTCCCATTCCATATACCCTGTAGGTTGGCCGGTTGTGTGCCGGGTTGCGAACACGAAATAAGCAGGTAGCGCCCGTACTGAAAATAAAGCGAGGCAAGCTGCGGATCGTTGCCCAATGCAAACTGACTTATTCTTGTATCTGTGGTATTTCTTACAGCGTCGGTGGTTCCAAGGTCGAGCTTCACACGGTCGAAAAAACGCTTATAGAAGGCAGTGTGCTCTCTCCTCGCTGTTTCAAAATCTTTTGAAACCGCATCACTAAGGTACCGGGCAGCTTCTTCTTCAGCATTGCCGCTTAAATCTTTATAGTTAACAAAATTGGTAGCCATCGAAACATAAATAATCACTTCATCGGCCCCTGATACCGAAATAACAGTATCTGAAAAGCTTGTGGAACCATTTTTTACAACAGGATTGATGTGTGCCTGAAATTGTACCTTTCCTTCTAATCCTTCATGGTCACCGCTGATGCCGGATAACTTCAGAATTCCATTTTCATTTTGTATAATATGTTTTTGTTCACTTCCCATCGAGATGTTGCAGGTGATTTTGCCCGGCCTGTCTGCAGTTAACCTAACCACAATTACCTGGTCTGTAAAAGATGAAAAGTATTCCCTTTTATATTTAACCCCATTTAAGTGATAGCTAACCGATGCAATTGCTTTGTCTATATCAAGATCACGGTAATAGTGTTCTGCATTTTCATGATCAGTGAAGGAGATGTACATGTCTCCAACCGGCTGGTAAGGCATCCCCTTTTGTACCGATGTTATATTCGCGTTGGCAATTTCCTGGGCTTCAAGATACTTCCCTTCAAATATAAGTTTTCTGATTAAAGGAATATATTCAGCGCACGCCGGGTTCACGTTACTGTGCGGGGCACCGGCCCATACCGTCTCCTCATTCAGTTGAACTCTTTCGACCGCAGGATTACCAAAAATCATAGCGCCGATTCTGCCGTTACCAACTGGTAATGCTTCATTCCATGTAATGGCCGGATTTTTATACCATAATTTCAATGGTTCATCTTGTACCTGGGTTTTGCATGAGATGAAAACTAAAATTAAGAGCAGAAAATTGAAGAATTTTAATTGGATCATAATAATGGGTTGGTTTATATTTCAGACTATAACAGGTTAATTATAATACCACAACATATAGCGATAGCAAAACTTAACATTGTTCCAATCAGCACATATTCGGTCTTAACGGTATCGTCGTCCTTAAATCGCAGGATGGATTTTGCAGCAATCAAAAAGCCCACAGCTTCAAACTGATTAATGAGAATAAAGGTAAGTACCAACCATCGCTCCAATATTCCAATAAGTTTGCCGGCATTCGGCAGGTCATCGGTAATATTTTCTCTCTTTCTGATCTGAATATCAAAAAACAGCAGAACCTCTTTAATAATAATATTTGCAGGTTTTGAGCATAGCAGGTATGCCGCGATAATCACCAGGCTTCTTAGACCAAATGCCAGGTGGAAAAATGGTTCTATTCCAATAATTCTATCAAATAAAATCACCACAATAATTATAATCAACAGGTGCAATGTCTGATCAATCGGGTATGCATATTTCCGGAATATATTGCTGTTAATAAGGTATACCTTTAAACCATCGGTTAAAAAATGAAGTGTGGCAATGGTTATTGCCCCTGATAAAAAACTCAGTTGAAAAGACAAAATCCACGAAGTTAAGAAGACAATCAGGATGTGCCACTTAAGAAACGGACTTTTAAAACCCATATTATTCTTTTCTTTTGCATACTTGTCTGTCTGAAAAGTGTAATCGGCAAGTAAATGTGCAATAACCTGCAATACAATCAATTGTTCTGTATTCATAATTGATTTTTTTGAATAACCTGATTAAATCTTTTAACTGCTTTTTCAATAGCATTCCATCCTATACCGGTTGAGTGCTGATTTACAGTAGATTGAGCGATTCCTAATTTTTTTGAAATAGTTTCTTCAGTATTATTCTTTAGTTTATAATAAAGTATTTCACATTGCCGTGCTGTTGCTTTTGCCATCAATACATCAATAAGCTCAATCAATGGTTCAATCTCATTGTTCAACTCATTATCATTTGAAATAAAGAACAAAGTATTCTTAATTACTATCCTTTCTTTATTGTAGGTTGCCTCTTCGTTTATTTTTCTTCCTGAAAGATAAATTGCTTCACCATCAATAATTTCCTTTTTTGGATCAAACCGGCTCAACTCTCCAAAACCAATTGCCAAACGGATACCATAGGTTCTAAACAGCTTGAACCGTTTGCTGTTCCCGTCTTTCATTATCTCGTTGTCTGAAACCGACTTTACGAAACTCTTAATGATGAGAGCCACAAGCAAGGCATCTTCAGGCAAATTGACTACACATTCCAGATAATCTCCTTTTAGAATGCGTCCGAATGCAATATAATCCCGGTTTAACTCTTTAATCAGTTCTTTTAATTTTACTTCGATATAATCCCTGCCGGCGCTGCTCAGGCCTGTTGAGGCTATAATATCTCCTGAAATTACTGTTTGGTTCATCAGGTTTTTTTTGCAAATATATATAATTATCAGTAAAAATACTTATAAACAATGTTTATATACATAAAAGCTTATAAAATGACTTTATATGCTTTAAAGCTTATATAATGTCTTTATATGCTTTAAAGCTTATAAAGTACTTCTTTCAACTGTTTGTATGCCCTCTCCATCATCAGAAAAAATGCCTGTGCCTCGGTGGAAGAACCGGGGCGGTCAAAGAACGGAGAACTACAGGCATCCTGTATCATTCCATTTTCATCTAACTTAGCCCATGCTGCATTTCTGATGTTGTATCGGAACTCAATCTGATTTATGTCATCATTATAATAATAATTACCCAATTGCATAACCTTTTGTAAAAAAAAATGTATAAATTTGTATCCTATTATTTCGATAGGTTTAATAGTGTTTATAGTTTAAAATATTTAATTATGAAAGCAATAATCAATACATTCATCACCGCCATTCTGATGGTGTTGGCATTCAATTCTCAAGCACAGCAAAGCTTCAGGCTGGTACCCGAAAAAAGCAATATGAAGATATCCGGCACCTCTTCGATGCACGATTGGGAAATGAGTGTGGAAAAGTTTAAGTGTGATTTTTCGGTGATTATCGGAAACCCTTCAATCACAATAGAAAAAGCGCATTTCACCGGAATATCTTCAAGTGTTAAATCTCATAGTTCTATCATGGATAAGAAAGCCAGGGCGGCGCTTGATGCCGGGAAATATCCCGAAATAAAATTCAGGTTAGTCAATCCATTAAAAATACCTGCCGAAAGTGAATCTTTCACAGGCAGCGCAACAGGGGAATTAAGTATTGCCGGGAAAACAAAAATCATTACACTTCCTGTTAATGGTAAAATCGGTTCAGAAAACTCATTTGTTATAACCGGATCGAAAGTCATAGACATGACTGCTTTTGGAATTGAACCACCAACTGCTATGCTTGGCGCACTAAAAACAGGTAAGGATGTGAAAATTTCATTTACGATAAATCTACAGTCGGAGCAAGGGCTGGCAAATAATTAATAACATACAAAATCTAAAAATATTTATATGAAAAAAATTTTTATCTCAATTACATTATGCTCTTTTTTACTTAATGGTTTTGCACAGAATTTTGAAAAACCACAGTTATCGGGCGATGAATTTGAAAAAATACATGTAAAAGTCGGTGGTGATTTTGCATTCCAGTACCAGATTCTGAGTCACCATGCCGACAGCGCTCTGATTCCCCTGGGTACCGGATTCAATCTGCCTGCTGCCAACTTAAATCTTGATGTTGACCTGGCGAGGGGCGTTAAATTAAATCTTGTAACATATCTTGCTTCCAGGCACCATAATGAAACATGGGTAAAAGGCGGCGAGCTGATTTTCGATGAGCTGCCATTTATTAAATCGCCGGTTGTGGATAATATCATGGATTATCTTACCCTTACAGTCGGTAACAACGAATTAAATTATGGCGATGCACATTTCAGGCGTTCCGACAATGGTAAAGTAATCACCAATCCCTTCGTGGGCAACTATATTATGGATGCTTTTACCACGGCACCATTTCTCGAAATCTTGTTCCGCAGTAATGATATTCTTGCAATGGCGGCAGTAACCACAGGCAGTCTGAGGCAAGACCTGGTGCGTTTAAGCGGTACAACCTACACCGCATATGATGCGCACAGGGAACTCGGATTTTACTGGAAAGGGGGAATTGACAGACAATTCAGAGAAGATTTACGGTTAAGACTAACATTATCCGGATATCACACGCCCAAAAAGAACCATAACAATACACTTTATGGCGGCGACAGGGCTGGTTCAAGATATTACCTGATCATGAACAGGCAGACTTTTGCTCCGGCAGATGTGGATATTAAAAGCAATCATACTTCAGGAAGATGGTACCCGGGTACCAGTACCAAAGACAATTCGTTTATGTTTAATCTTTTTGCGCAAGCCGGAGGTCTGGAAGTCTTCGGAACATACGAATATGCAAAAGGTCTGTATACTTCAGGCAGGGAATTTAAATTCAGTCAGATTGCAGGTGAAGGATTATTTCGTTTTGGTGGTTCAAAACAATTTTACGGAGGGTTAAGGTACAACCTTGTAAATGGTGATACAGACACTTCTGCCCCGGGAGAACAATCGGTAAACAGGCTGCAGATAAGCGCAGGTTGGTTTATACTTGAATCTACCGTACTGAAAATTGAATATGTAAATCAGAATTACAACGACTTTATATCACAATATGGCGCTGATGCAGGTTTTAACGGAATAATGGTTGAAGCGGCTGTATCGTTCTAAAAAACTTAACTATACAGAGCATGGCGAATGCTGTTTCAAACATGATCATATTCCTGGGCTTTTTCATCAATCTGATGGTAAATGCCCAGGATAACTATCTGGCATATAATCCGGAAAGTGTATGTATGAATTATTTGCACATTTCCGGAAAAAGCAATGTCAACCGGTTCGAATTCAGTATGGATTTCCCGTCATTTGAGGCATTCATGGTGAATCAGTCTTTTTTAAAAATTCAGAACGCCGAAAAAAAATATGAAATAAATATACCGGTTAAAAAATTTAAAACCAATAACAGTCTTATATACCAGGATTTTCTATCTCTGCTGAAGGCTAATACATATCCTGATATCATTATTGGTATTGGTTCTGTTCAACTTAAAAAGTTTCAGGAGGGCAATAATAACACTTATCAGCCCATAGCAATAACACTTGCAGGTGTTACCAAAGAATACCTGGTAGCCTGCAATCTGAGTGCCTGTTCTGATAATGAAATATATGTAAGAGGTTATAAAAAGATCAGGCTCAGCGATTTTTATCTTGATCCACCGGAAAAATTTCAGGGATTGGTTAAAGTGAAAGACGAAGTATTGATTAATTTTGGATTTGTATTTTTGTACAAAGAATCATCCAAAAAACAGGAAAATTGAAATTCAGCACAAAAACAAGGTACGGACTCAGGGCGATGATTGAAATTGCATCCTGTAGGTCTGAAAACGGTATTTTACAAAAAGATATTGCTGACAACCAGCAAATTTCGAATAAATACCTCGATCATATCATTCATGCGTTAAAAGTCTCTGAGTTAATATTCAAGAAAGGCAGGAAAGGTGGATACACTTTAAGCCGTGAACCTGAGAAAATTACGGTGTTTGACATCAACAATGCCTTCGAGCCGGGCATTTGTGTTATTGAATGCCTGAATAAAAGTTTTCACTGTTCGAGGGAAAACGGCTGTGAAGCAAGGGGGTTTTGGGGTAACCTCAACAATATGATCATTGACTATTTTAAATCAATCACCCTGAAAGACCTTGTTGAGAAAAGGGTAAAGATTGATGGGTGATGACCTTGTTTTAACTTTCCAAAAGTTTTGAACTTTTGGAAAGTTCCTAACCCGATTCTACCAGTCCATTACTCCTTCTTTTGGTTCAGACTGTGATAATATCCGGTACCAATTTTATTTAAAGGCATCTCTAAAAACCCGCTAAAACGAAGCCATCATTACGAGCGTAGCGAAGTAATCTCAACAAATACGCACGGTTTAACAGATCGCCGCACTGCGTTCGCGATGACGGAAAGGGTTTTAAGAGATGCCCTTAACATTTAATTATCACGGGCTTTTTGTGACCTTTTAACCGCAATATCGTCTTAACCACAAGTAAGCTTAAAAATCATATAGTTATTAACAGGAAAAAACATCGTGTATCACTTGAGAACAAAGCAGAATATGGCACTAACGATTTTTTTCATAATTGTTAATTATTTCTTATATAAATGAACAAAATGTATGATTAATCGTATTAATATTGTTATTAACAAAAAGAAACAAAAAATAAGTTATCTAATAAATTGAAATTCTATGTTTTACAATCAAACATTAATGAAAATACTCGAAAAAAATTATGAACGGTAGCACAAATCAGGATTTTTCCTCTGCTGATGCAGAGGTTCCACTAGTATCCGCAGAATCTAGATTTGATTCTGCTCTTATAAAAGTTTATCAGAAACCTAAAAGCCAACGATCAGATTTCTCTGTTGTCAACCCGGCTTCCCTTGATTTTATCTTCAGAAACTTTCCCGATATTACGCTCGACAAGTGGTGTAACTGGAAATGGCAGCTTCAAAACAGCTATACCTCCTTTTCCAGGTTATCGCAGATTATTGATTTTACGGGAGTTGAAGATATTGAGCTTCTAAAGTACACCGATCGTCTTCCACTAAGGATTACACCCTATTATGCCAGTCTTATGGTTAGCGGAGGAACCGTAAATCCTATCCGTAAAGCTATGGTTCCCACTCTCAATGAATTATTTACCACTCCCGGGGAAGCATCAGATCCGCTGCACGAAGAGAATTGTTCACCAGCCCCCAATCTGGTGCACAGGTACCCCGACAGGGTACTATTTCTTGCCACAGGTTTTTGTGCGGCTTATTGCAGGTACTGTACACGCTCACACATGGTAGCCAAAGAAAAGATGCACTATGGCATTTCAGCATGGCAGCAGGCGCTTGATTATATCAGAAGCAACAAGCAGATAAGGGATGTTATCATTTCAGGGGGCGACCCGCTTACCATGCCCGAGTCTCACCTTGAATACCTGCTCACTTCGCTTCGCAGCATGAGCCATATTGAAATTATACGCATTGGAACCAAGGTTCCTGTAGTTTTGCCACAGCGAATTACACACGGACTGGTAAAAATGCTGAAAAAATATCATCCGCTCTACATGAGCATCCACTTTATGCACCCCGATGAATTAACACCCGAGGTGCACGAAGCCTGTGTTCGTCTTGCCGAGGCAGGAATACCTATGGGCAGCCAGACTGTGCTGCTGAATGGTATTAACGACAATGTTGAAACCATGACAAAACTAATGCATGGGTTACTCATTAACCGTGTCCGCCCCTATTATATTTACCAGTGCGATCCGATACCCGGCTCATCGCAATTCAGGACCCCGGTAAGCAAAGGACTGGAAATCATCAAGGGCATGCGGGGCCATACAAGCGGTTATGCCATTCCCCATTATGTTATTGATGCACCCGGCGGCGGGGGAAAGATACCATTGCTCCCTGAATATGTGGTGGGACAGGAAGGAACGAACCTCGTTCTTCAGAACTATGAGGGCAGACAGTTTGTCTACCCTGATGAAATAATCTGAATATGTTCAGGATAAGAAAAATCTCTGATGCACTTATTCCGGCAAACCAGAATGCAGTGAATCAGGTTTTCGATATTATCAGAAAACAGTTCCCTACAATAAAGGAAGTTAAGATTCAGGAGATTGCCGATCAACTGATAAATCCACTGAAATACAGGTTTACAGGAATTCTTATTGTTGCCGAAGACGGACGCCTGAACGTACGGGGATTTGCATTTTTATTGAATATGCCGGATAAAAAATTCTGTTTTCTCGATTATATTGCAGTAAAACCCGGTAAAACTTCCTCGGGTGTGGGCGGAGCTTTGTACGAGCATGTAAGGGAAGAAGCCCGTATGTTGAAAACGGCGGGTTTGTTCATGGAGTGTCTGCCAGATAACCCTGATTTATGTAAAAACACAAAGCTTATTGAGGATAATAGATCACGCCTGGCGTTTTATGAACGTTACGGTGCTCGTCCGATCATTGGCACAGCATATGAGACACCTGTAAATGAAGGCGACAATTGCCCGCCATACCTAATATTAGACAGCCTTGACAGGGAGGTTACTCTTACTGCAAAAGATTTAAAGGCCATTGTAAGGGCAATACTTGAACGAAAATATCCCGATTATTGCCCCGAGTCTTATATTACAATGGTGGTAAAGTCTATTAAAGATAATTACTTCAGACTTAGGGAATTCAGGTACAGGAAAAAAGAGGTTCCTGTGGAAAAAAGAAATCATAAGGCAAAAGATAAAATTGGCCTTATTATAAACGATTTGCATAATATTCACCATGTTCGTGAAGTAGGCTACCTTGAAGCCCCTGTGAGGATTAAAAGTATCCTTAAAGAGATAGATAAAACAGGACTTTTCAATGTATTTCCCGTGACAAATTATTCCGAGTCACATATCACCACATTACATAATAAAAAGTATGTTGACTATTTTAAAAAGGTATGCAATAGCTTGCCAGAAGGTAAATCGGTATATCCTTATGTTTTTCCGTTAAGAAATGCATACAGGCCGCCGACAGACCTTTCGGTGCTGGCCGGTTATTATTGTATCGACACCTTCACCCCGCTCAACAAAAATGCTTTTCTGGCAGCCAGGCGCGGAGTGAATTGCGCGTTAACCGGGGCTGATTTAATTTTAGAAGGTCAAATATCTGTGTATGTATTGGTAAGACCTCCCGGTCATCATGCCGAAACCAATGTATTTGGCGGTTTCTGTTATTTCAACAACGCGGCCATCGCGGCAAATTATCTTAGCAAATTTGGCAAAATTGCCATTCTTGATATTGATTATCATCACGGTAATGGACAGCAACAGATTTTCTATCACCGCAAAGATGTATTCACGGTTTCCATCCATGGGCACCCGTCATTTGCTTATCCTTATTTTTCGGGCTTTGCAGATGAAAAAGGAGATGGAGAAGGTGTCGGTTTTAACATTAACTATCCGTTAAAAGAACAGATTAAGGCTGAGGACTACCGCCAAAACTTAAAATCTGCCCTACGGGCAATAAAAAAATATGATCCTGCATATCTTATTGTATGCCTTGGACTGGATACTGCAAAAGGTGACCCTACCGGCACATGGCCATTATCGGCTGCCGATTTTAAGATAAACGGCAGTTTGATAGGCCAATTGCCTTATCAAACCCTTTTTGTTCAGGAAGGGGGCTATAGAAACCGCTCCCTGGGTACCAATGCAAGAAATTTTTTTGAAGGATTCTGGAAATCAAAATATAACAATATATAGTGAATGAAGATTGGACTGGCATATGATCTGCGGTCGGATTACCTGAAGGAGGGTTACACCCTTGAAGAAACTGCAGAGTTTGACAAAGAAGAAACAATAGAAGGTATTGAAAATGCCCTGAAAGAAAACGGCTACGAAACACACCGTATCGGCAATGCCCGGCAACTGATGAAAGCTTTGCTGGCAGGCGAAAAATGCGACATTGTATTCAATATATGTGAAGGCATGTATGGCGATTCGCGCGAATCACTCGTGCCTGCCCTGCTCGATGCATATAAAATACCGTATGTCTTCTCGGGTGCAGTAACGCTTGGACTATCTCTTAATAAAGCCTTCACAAAAAGAATCGTACGTGATGCCGGTATTCTTACCCCCGATTTTTTTGTAGTGAACGAAGCAGCCGATATAAATAACTGTAACCTGCCTTTTCCTCTCTTTGCAAAACCAGTTGCTGAAGGAACAGGTAAAGGAATTGAAGCAAAATCTGTAATAAACAACAAAACCGAACTAAAAAAGACCTGTCTTGAATTGTTGGAAAGATACCGGCAACCTGTGCTGGTTGAAGAGTTTTTACCCGGCAGGGAATTCACCATCGGAGTGGTTGGCAATAAACAAGACGCCAGGGTTGTTGGGGGCATGGAGATTATATATTCGCAAGATGCCGGCAATATTTATTCCTATTTTAATAAAGAGAACTATAAAGAGCTTATCAAATATGTTCCGGTAGAAGATAACCTGCTGCAACAGTGTGCTGAGGTCACACTGGCTTCGTGGAAAGCGCTGAATGCCCTTGATGGCGGGCGTATAGACCTGCGCGCGGACAAACAGGGCAGGATTAATTTCCTGGAAATAAACCCATTGGCAGGCCTCAACCCTGTACATTCCGACCTGCCTATTCTGGCAAGGCTCAACGGGATGAGCTATACACAACTTATCGGTGAAATTATGAATGCAGCAAAAACACGGGTTTTTGGAAAAACATGAACAAAAAAGTAATTATCCTGCATAATGAAGTAACAGGCCAAAGCAATCCCGACGAAATAGATGTATTGCAGCAGGCCCGGCTGGTAAGCGATGCTTATGAAGATCTCGGATATAAGCCTTTTCTGATGCAGCTCGGCAAAAACCTTTATGACGATATTATAAAAGTAAAAGAAGCCAACCCACTTTTTGTTTTCAACCTTGTGGAAGCCGCGTTTGGCAAAGGTGAACTGCTGTATATAGGGCCTGCACTAATGCACGCACTCCATATTCCATATACAGGTGTGCCACACGATGCTTTGTTTCTGACCACAAGCAAAGTACTTACCAAAGAAATGCTGCTGCTTCACAATATTCCGACACCCGGTTTTTTTAAGGTAACTGAGACCTGCAAACTGACAGACAGAAAGCAATATATTGTAAAACCTGTATGGGAAGACGGATCTGTAGGGCTCGATGAAGATTCGGTATTTACCGCCGGGAATAAATCTTTGCTCGTTAAAATTAAAACACTTCCGGATTCTCATTTTTTTATTGAAGAGTTTATTGATGGCAGGGAATTTAACATCAGTATTCTCGGCGGTAAAGACAAAGTTGATGTTTTGCAACCCGCAGAGATGATCTTCAGGAATTACCCTGAAGGCAAACCCAAAATGCTCGGCTACAAGGCAAAATGGGATGAAAACTCTACCGAATACAAGAACACGGCAAGGAGTTTTGAAACCCTGGATGCTTCTTCACAATTATTTGAAAAACTCAAAAAAATATGTCTTGACTGCTGGCAACATTTTCAGCTAAAAGGTTATGCAAGGGTTGATTTCAGGCTTGATGAAAACGAAAAACCCTATGTAATTGAAATAAACGGCAATCCCTGTATTGCTCCAGACAGTGGTTTCATAGCCGCGGCACATCATGCCGGTTTCGACAACAAGACAATTATTAAACGTATTTCAGAAGAATTAAATTAACAGATATGGATATTCAATACAGGTATAGCCTTAAAGCAACTGATAAAGAAAAGATTAAAGATTTACTTTTTTCTACAGGTTTTTTTCACAAATATGAAATTGATGTAGCTGTTGAAATTGCTGAAACCACCTTGGAAAAAGGTGAAGAGGTTGCAGGATATCATTTTATTATAGCCGAAAAAAATGATAAGATGCTTGGTTTTGCCTGCTTTGGAAAAACCCCGTGTACCGAGTCCAGTTTTGACCTTTACTGGATTGCCGTTCACAAATCTGATATGAATAAAGGGATAGGAGGAATTCTGCTTGAAAAAAGCGAACAATCTGTTAAAAATATGAACGGAACGCATTTCTGGATTGAAACATCATCGCGCAGCATCTACCTGCCTACCAGGAGGTTTTATGAAAAGAAAGGTTATATTGTGGAGGCAGAATTAAAAGATTTCTATGCCCGTGATGACAATAAATTGATATTCAGGAAAGTGATACAGTAACAAAGGTTTACCAATGATCTATTTTGAACAGATGCAATGATCCATCAGTATTTGCATTAAAATTCACGAATACCTTTTTGCAGGCTATACAACTATCTCTATATCCAATAAATCAACTAACTTTGTATTTGTACGCTAATTCTTACATAAATGGCCAGGACTTTTGTCATGGGCGATATTCACGGGGCTTATCTTGCATTGGCACAATGTCTCGAAAAATCGGGTTTTAATTATAAATCTGATACACTTATTTGCCTGGGTGATGTAACCGATGGATGGCCCCAGGTTAATCTGGCTATTGAAGAGCTCCTGAAGATCAAAAAACTGATTTTTCTTCTTGGCAACCATGATGCATGGGCGTTGGGCTGGTTTCTTACAGGCAATGCACCTGACATCTGGATTTCGCAGGGGGGCAAATCAACTATCGCCAGTTATTCGGGCAAAATACCCAAAAAGCATATCAGGTTATTGCAGCATGCGCGGTTATATTTCGAAACAGACAACAAAGTTTTTGTGCACGGTGGTTTTGACCCGATGACCGATATCAGTCTCCAGACAAAAGAGACCCTTATCTGGGATAGAAATTTACTCGAAAGCGCCATAGAGCTTCAGGAAGTGGGCATTACCAAAGTTACGAAATACGACGAGGTTTATCTTGGTCATACCCCTACCCTTAACTTCGGAAAAACCGAACCCTTAAAAATATGCGAAATATTTCTTATGGACACCGGCGCAGGCTGGCGCGGAGGAGTTCTTACAATGATGGATATCAATACCAAAGAGAAATTTGTAAGTGACAAGGTTGATGTACTCTATCCCGGATTTTTCGGCAGGGGTATAAAATGAATTTAAAAGGAATATCCGAAAGGCCCAACTTCAAAAATGCTTTGTATATTTATATAGATTTCCTCTGGCTATAATTATTCGAATAAATCAATATATTTGGGCTGATTTTGTTTATTACTAATAATAATCGGCCATGAACCACAGAGACCGTTTTTTTGCAACAATAAACAATACACCCGTTGACCGGCCGGCATCGTGGTTGGGGCTACCTGTACCGGCCGCCGGGCCTGCTTTATTGCAACATTTTAAAGCAAAATCAATAAACGGGTTGAAAAAAATTATTGATGATGATATTTACCCGATAGAGGTCCCATATAACTATCCGCCGTCAAATCATATAGCCTGCGCATTCGATTTCGCCAAGAAGAAACATGACGACACCCCCGATGAAAGGACCCTTACTGCCCCGGGATTTTTTGAAGATTACAACCACCCGGCAGACATAGAAAAATTCAAATGGCCCGATCCTGCAAAATACCTCGACAGGGAGGAATCGCTCCGAAGGGCAAAATCAATAGACAAAGGTTACATAAGAATGGGCATTCTATGGAGCGCCCACTTTCAGGATTCATGCGCGGCATTTGGTATGGAACATGCCCTGATAGTAATGCTTGCCAATCCGGATATGTTCAGGGAGGTTATCAACCGCATCACCGGATTTTATCTTAAAGCCAACGAAATATTCTATGAATCAACCAAAGGATACCTTGATGCTATTTTAATAGGCAATGACTTCGGCAGCCAAACAGGACTGATGGTGTCGCCTGAAACCATAAGGGAATTTGTATGGCCCGGCACAAAACAATTGATTGAACAGGCCAAAAGCTACGGACTGAAGGTGATGCACCATTCCTGCGGATCGGTGTTTCCGCTGATTGATGACCTGATTGAACTGGGCGCCGATATCATCCACCCCATTCAGGCCCTGGCAAAAGATATGGATGCACCAAACCTGAAGAACAATTTTTCGGGTAAAACAGCATTCTGTGGCGGAGTTGATGCCCAGTATCTTCTGGTAAACGGCACCCCGGGAGATGTCACCAAAAAAGTCATCGAACTGAAGGAACTTTTTCCGACCGGTCTGATAATCTCCCCCAGTCACGAAGCCATATTGCCTGACATACCGCCTGCCAACATCGAAGCCCTGTTTAAGGCAGTGAAAGGATGAACTGCCGGATTTTAACTTTCTGACAGCACAAATGTCTTAATAAACAAAAACATTATTTATTTAACAAAAATTACAATGAAAAGATTCGGACAAACAATTCGACTGAAGCCGGAAAAAGCTCAGGAATACATCCAACACCATGCTGCTGTTTGGCCCCCGGTGCTAAAAATGATCAAAGAGTGCAATATCAGCAACTATTCGATTTATTTTAAAGACAATATCCTCTTTTCTTATTTCGAATATACAGGTAGTGATTTTGAAAAAGATATGGAGAAAATGGCAGCCGACAAAACAACACAGGAATGGTGGGATGTTGTAAAACCCCTGATGGAACCCCTGCAATCGAGAGCAACCGGTGAATTCTGGGCAACCATGCAGGAAATATTTCACCAGGACTGAAATATCTGCAGGCCGAATAATCAAAAACAAAAGAACCTGTCACTTGTATCATTTTTTCTAATTGATTTCACAAAAACAAAGAATGTTTGTATTTTGCATGCTTTGAAATTATTTTCAACCTCTAACTAATTTTGCACCTATGTCAGCCTCAAACCCCCTTATCGGAATCGGATTGCACGCGATCGGAGGAATTTCAGCATCTGCATGTTATACACCGGCCCAAAAGCTGCGTAAATGGTCATGGGGAACATTCTGGCTTTTGCAGGCTACCTTTGCATGGCTAATCATGCCGATAGTTATCGGATACCTTACCGTACCCGAATTCTTTCATATTCTTGCCCATGCACCCCAAAAAGCTTTGTGGGGAGCATTTATTCTGGGCGCTGTTTATGGGTTTGGAGGTATGTCATTCGGACTTTCAATCAAGCATATCGGTTACTCATTGACATATACCATTGCCATTGGCATATCTGCTGTTTTAGGGACTATCATTCCATTGCTCTATTTTGGCGGATTGGTGGAATATTTCACCAAACCAGGCGGTAACATTGTTTTCACCGGAATGATCATCTCGGTTGTTGGTGTCGGGCTATGCGGCTGGGCAGGATTCAAAAAAGAAAAAGACCTGTCTGATTCAAACAGCAATAAAGCCGGGTTCAATATGCTTACCGGTCTTTTTCTTGCCATTGTTGCCGGAATTTTATCGGGAGTGTTTAATGTGTCGCTCGAGTTCGGCCAGCCCATTGCCGATATGGCCGCTGAAAAAGGTGCAGGGCATTTCGAAGGCAATGCCAAGATGATCGTCTCAACGGCAGGATGCTACCTTGTAAACCTGGTATGGTTTCTGGTTCTGGGCATCAGGCAGAAAACCCTGAAAGAATTTACCAAGAAAACGGGACTTTCGGGAAAAGCATTATCCGGTAACTATCTTCTTTCAGCCCTCGCCGGCTCTCTTTGGTTTATGCAGTTTTTTTTCTATGGCATGGGGCATGTAAAAATGGGCGGCTTTCAGTATGCAAGCTGGGTGCTGCACATGTCAATGCTTATATTTTTCAGCTATATCGTGGGGGTGGTAATGAAAGAATGGAAAAGTGTAAAATCAAAAACCTATATTACACTGATAATTGCACTGTCTGTGTTGATACTATCTTTCGTTATTACAACACTTGGAAGCATGATTGGGGAAGGAATTATTACATTCTGATTATTTTTAAAATTAAAGTGCATCTATTAAGTTTACATTTCAATTTATACTTTTTCGATATTTCTATTCCAATAAAATGAACAAAATTAAAGTTGCCATTATATTCGGCGGAAGATCAGCAGAACACGAAGTGTCGTTGCAGTCGGCAAAGAATGTTATTGAATCTTTGAATAAAGAAAAGTACGAACCTGTATTGGTGGGCATAGACAAAGAGGGCAGATGGTTTCTGAACGAGAACTCAATAAAGGTACTAAACTCAGATAATCCCAGGCTGATTCAGCTTGCCGGTTCTGAGAACGAAGTAGCCCTGACACCTACGGGTATTAGCAGCCGGTTGTTAAATCTTAGAAAGAATACACCTGTTTCTGAGATTGATGTGATTTTTCCGGTGTTACACGGCCCATATGGAGAAGACGGCACGATACAGGGACTGGCCAAGCTGGCAAACTTACCATGTGTAGGGCCCGGAATACTTGGCTCGGCAGTGGGAATGGACAAAGACGTGATGAAACGACTGCTTCGCGACGCGGGCATCCCCAATGCAAAGTTTGTAACCTTAACATCCACCAATAAAAGCAGTTTTCCTTATCAGAAAATCAAATCGCTGCTTGGACCGGTAGTATTTGTTAAACCGGCCAACCTGGGTTCGTCGGTGGGAATTTCAAAAGCAAAAGATGAAGCATCTTACAACAATGCCATCGAAGAAGCTTTTAAATACGATTTAAAAGTAGTTGTAGAAGAGGAGATTAAAGGCAGGGAAATTGAGTGTGCCGTTCTTGGAAATGAAGATCCGCAAGCCTCTGTACCTGGTGAAATAATTCCACAGGAAGAGTTTTATTCTTACACGGCAAAATACATCAACGATAAGGGTGCGCTGCTTGAAATACCTGCAAAATTGTCTGAAAAAATTGCAGCCACGATGAGAGAACTGGCTGTGCAGACTTTTAAGTTACTCGAATGTACCGGTATGTCGAGAGTAGATATGTTTCTTACCCCTGATGAAAAAATATATGTAAATGAAATCAACACCATTCCCGGGTTTACAAAAATAAGCATGTACCCCAAGCTATGGGAATACAGCGGCATACCTTACAGTGAATTAATTGACAGGCTTATTTCACTTGCTATTGATGATTTTGAAAAACGAAACAGGCTAAAGAGTTCGGTTGATATCTAACCCGAATTATTACCTTCGGTGAGGGATCCGCCGTTTATAGGGCAATACCAACCTCTGATTGCGATTAAGGCATAATTCTTACCCGGTTTTGTCTGCAAAAATGTAAAAACCTTCTGCAAACCAATAAAGCTTACAGAAGGTTTTTATTAAGCCCGACAGATAGGGGATATTAATCTCATTTCGGGCAT
>JAWOHT010000221.1:0-39700 GCA_046485045.1 Bacteroidales bacterium | reverse complement strand
ACAAGCGGAACAGTTCCCGTGTATCCATAGTGGAAGATGTCTTGGTCAAAATTCCTGGGCGCCAGGGAAGATGTTTTAATAAAACTATACCGCATACCGCCACCGCAGAAAATGTCAATAAAAATATTGTCAAGCACTTTTTTCTGATAACCGATAAGTATATTCGGGCCGGTTTTGTCAATAACGGTAGTATGGTCAAATTCGCCGTATGTGAAGGCCTGCAGGCCATTGTAATCTATATATCCCCAATCGTCTTTGTAGGTTATATCAAAATGGTTATATACAATCCCGTATGAGAGGTAAATGCCTGCAGGGGAAAGTTTGTTATTGATATATATCCTGTGACTGAGTTCTGCACCATATCCTTTTAGTTTATTAAACCGGTACGACGAGTTATAATCATCGTAACTGTTTTCGGGTGCTCCTGATGGTTTTTCAGCAAGATAATACTGGGGAGATAGTATGATCCAACTGGAAGTATTACCAAGGTGTATGTCAATGTCGGCCCTCAGTCCCCTGATAAAAATCAGCTGCGGGTACCAGCTAATTGCCATAATAGATTTCTTTTCCTGGCAATAGGATATTGATAAGGTAAGAACCATTATAATACTGATAATAAGTGATTTTTTTAGCATGGAGTTATAAGTTAAGGTGTTACTTCTTTTTCAACAGATATTTTGCTTAACAGTGAAATTTCATTACCATCATACCTGTACTGGTAAAAGCCATCATCTCCGATTACAAGCAGCAGGTTATTGTGAGGAATTACATCGGTAGCCTTGATATCGAAAAACTGTTTCAGTTCAATGTTTAACTTGTTGGAAATATCGTACACTTTTAGTCCGTTGTCGCAAACAAACAGCAGGTTTCCGTCAACACCCAGACCCATTGGGCCCTGCATGGAGTACTCTGCAATTCTTTCAGGATCGTTTACATCCGAAATATCAATAATCTCGAGCTGGTTAGTGTTTCTCCCACACCATACATTGTTCGAGTTCAGGGTAACATAGGCATAATTGCCCTCTGCCACCACCGGATCGCAACTTCTGATGTGATTATAACGTGATCTGAAAACCGGTCTTCCGGAGAAACTGATATCGTAAATAAGCATGCCGCTTTGGGTGCCGATAAGCAGATAGTTGTTGAAAGGAAACAATGTCTCTATATCATTTTCAGCCTTGGTACTGTCAACATAAACGGGTACTGCCGGTTCGGATATGTCAAAGTATTTAATGCTGTTCTGCGTTAATGCATAAAGTTTGTCTCCAACAATTGCAAATCTTGCCAGCGATCCGCCTTTGCCAGATGATGATTCTCCTGAGAATCCCTTGTCGGTGAAGCTTGTGTCACAAGAAGATACTATAAATAAGGTAAAAATAATAACTGAAAAAAATATTTGAGTCTTCATCTTTTTAAGGTTTTAGATTTCTTCCCACTCAATAATGATGGTATTCTTAGGACGGTTTTCTGCTGAAAACATCCAGGGAATGTAGTCATAACCGGGAGGATAATGTTCGGTAAATGCATTCCTTATGCGCTTTGTTACCACCATATTGGCAGTATTTGATAAATCAATGGCAACAAGGTCAACAGCATTGTCGGCATACAGGATATTTCCTTTCATAGCCATATCAATGCAACCGGGAATTCTCAAAAAACCTTCATTCACAGGATGAACGGAGTCTGAGTTGTTAATGATATGTATTCCCTTATATTTCTCATTAATAAACAGGTAATTGTCCTTAATATAAATTTTCCCGGGTTTTTTCAATGGTATTGCCTCTAAAAGCGCAACAGATTGTTCGAGTATTTCCCTGGTCATTACAATGGGGCGGTAGGGTATGACTTCATCTTCATATAATACGCCAAAACCGCCGAAAAGCAGTAAGGCCAAAACAGAACAGATAATTTTTTTCATTGATTGAAGGTTTAGTTCAGTTAATCGTCAAGTTTAATGTATGATGAAAGTTTCAGACAATAGGTTGCTTTAAATAATAAAATTCTGCACCACTGCACCGTAAAATTTCTGAAGATATGATTCTTACACATTTTACTGTATTAAAATTTTGCTATTTATTTTATAATCTGCTATGCTCAACTCTGCAATGCAGAGACCACGAGGCAAATCAATGGTTTTTAATGTATGTTGTCCGTCTGATAAATCAGCCATGAAAGTTTCGGAGTACAACAATCTACCCTTAACATTGAAAAGTTTCAAGGTGACTTTACCTGGCTCAGGCAGGTTATAATTTACAGTAAAGTTACTGTTGCCGGGATTTGGAAATATAGAAAAATACAGGTTGCTTCCGGGAGTAATTTTATTTTCATAATCTGTAAACCTGAAATGGTTCAACCGTATTGTGAACCTCCCTGTCACGCCTCCATACGACCCATCAACCTGTAGCCAGTATATTTTACCGGGTGTAAGGCCAGATAGTTCCTGAATAGCTGCTGCATAATCTTCTCTTCCCGGAAAATCATCGTTGGCTTTGAGCAGGTTGTAGTAGCCAAGCAACAGATCACCACAGTCAGCTGCATCATACACCGCAATCTGGTTATCAAAACCTTCTGTCTGAATAGAAACGACACCGGTCTCAGGGGCAATAAACTTAAACCACACACTGTTGTCAATGCGCAGCTCCCCATCGCACCAACCGTCTTGCGATTCGCAACCGGTGGTACCGCCCGATCCCTTGGGTGGTACAGGCTCGTTTTCTTCAGCGGTTGCACATACATTATTAAAAGGGCCGTTCATGCCTTCTTTTAAAAGAATGGCATCGCAAACGGCATCGTTCGTAATAACCGACAAGTGAATTACTTTTGATGCCTCACAGCTTCCGCTAACACCCTTTACAGTGTAGGAAACACTTTTTTCGGGGTTAACCAGTATCTTTTTCCCGGTTAAGGTATCATAAATCTCCGAAGGGTACCATGTGTGTTCATAGCCTCCCGATGCATAAAGGTAAATGGTTTTCCCCTTGCAAATATATGCTGCATCTGGGGTAACAGTAAAATCAATGGTATTTTTTATTTCAAGGACATCTTTTTTTGTTTCGCTGAGAACTGTGGTGCCAATATAACCGGTGAGCGTAATAGTCTTTCTGCCTTCTGAAATATAGGTGATGTTGTATGGTCCAGTGCCTTTTGCGGTGGCAGGAAAAGATCCTTCCCCGAAGTTCCATACCAGGCTGTCGAAAGTACCGTATGAATAATCATAAAATGTTACAGGTGCATCATTGCAGGCAGCAGGTGTATTCATCTTAAAATCGGGATATGCAACAAGCATGTTTGTGTAAATATCTGTTTCCCAGATGCTCCTGCCATGTGTTGCAGCCCTTATTTTTCCTGTGCTGTATGTAATCTCAAGATCGTAAACCGGCACATTGGGCAGGCTGCTTCCGTACTTCATCCATTTGGGCATAGATGCATCGCGGTAATACACCCCGGCATCGGTACCTGCATATATTGCCTGGTTGCCTGATTTTTGGTATACCATGCAGTTTACGGGCAGATTAGGAAGACCTGTGGAATAGTTGCCCCAGTTGACGCCACCATCGTCGGACTTAAAAATCTTGTTGCCGGCAGAATATCCCGAGAATGAAACCCATACCCTGTTAGGGTTTGTTTCTGAGACCACAATAGAAGTTTTGAAATTTGAAGGCAACCCTGTTGTAATATCGTTCCATGTTTTCCCGTCATCCCCAGACCTGTATACATTAGACCTTGTGGCAGTGTAAAGCACATTGTCATCTGATGGCGCCAGGGCAATGGACTGCAGGTTGGTATTGCCTGTCTGAAAAGCCGAGAGGGTTGTCCAGGTCGTACCGCCATTTATGGTTTTATAAACCTTGTCGAACCCGACATACAATATGCCGGGGTATTCGGGGTGCATTACCATAGGGGTTATCCAGGCCCCCTTCTGGGTAGCGGGTATGGGAACCGTATCGAAACTGAGCCCCCGGTTGGTTGATTTTCTCAGCTTGCCATAATAGAGGGTACCATATATTACATCATTGTCATCGTAATCAATAAAACATTCCATCCCGTCACCGCCGATTATTTCAGTCCATTTTTCAGAGTCGTACATAACTGTACCGTTGTCCTGGCTACCGGCGAGCATCATCAGGGGATTGGATTCACTGCTGGCCATGCGGTATATCTGCAGAATACCAAGCCAGTTGCTGATATCTTGCCAGTTATTACCCTTGGTGTAGGTTTTATATATGCCACCGTCGTTGCCCGAGAACAGGGCATTGTTGTGCGGGTTGAAGGTTAAAGTATGATGGTCGGCATGAATATAAGGGATAAGGTTGTTTGGATACCACAATCCCTTTATCTTCCAGTTTTTGCCTCCGTCTTGCGATCTCCAGACATTAATCCCGCCCACGAATATTTCGTTTTCATCCAGAGGTGATACGGCCATTGCCAAATCGTATGTGCCTTGTCCTCCAATATCGCTGCCATTGGCACTCCAACCCAGCAGGTTGATTTTTGTATTATCATAAACAAGGCTCCAGGTGGTGCCTGAATTGGAAGATTTATAAAGGGTGTGAAAACCATTGCTTTTGGCATCGCTGCAAAGCGCGTATACAACCGATGGATTGGCAGACGTTACAGCGAGTTCAATGCGGTTTACCTTATTTGCAACCGACATGCCCGACATGGTTTGCTGAAATGAAGTTCCGCCATCAACCGAGCGGTATATTTTAGCATTTCCGCCATAATCAAGTGTCGAGGCATATATAACGGAGTAATTACCGGGTTTATACTCCATATCGGTAAAATGGCCGTCAATAACCTTTTTATAACTGTTCCAGCTATTGGCTGTACCATATATTCCAATGCTTGAAGTTGCCACCATTACTTCCGGAAAATCGGGATTTATTAAAATCTTCCTGAAAGTTACCTGGTTTTCTGCAAGATGGACCAATTGTGTCGGCATCCAGGTATCGCCGCCATCGGCAGATTTGATTATTCCAATGCTGTATGACTTAACCACCCCGTAGTCGCCGTCTCCTGTTGCAAGATAAATAATAGCGGGATCTTTCGGATTAATGGCAATATCCGAGATGCCGATACCTGCCAGTGCATCGGTAGAGGTTGTCCACATTAGACCACCGTTGGTTGTTTTCCAAACCCCACCGGTTGGCGCTCCCACCCAGATAATGTTTGAATCGGTTGGATGAAAGGCAATGCAGTTGATTCTTCCTATTCCGCCGGGAGTGTTGGTAATGATCTGCCGGGGCACAACGTAGGGGCCGACAATGCTCCATGATGCGCCTATTTCACCCTGTGTGCTGTTTAAATCAAACATTTTTAGTAACTCGGCATTAATGATATCGTAGGGAAGATATCCGGTGCTGTCTACCCGTCGTTCCATAAAGTATTCCCAACGCCTGAACTGTTTGAATCCTTTTCCTTTTTCAATGGGCCTGTCTTCCCAGTAACGGTTAAATGCATCACAGATGTCGAAAAAGCTGTATTCCCCGGTTGATTTCTTTTTGTAGAGTTCATACATCCAGGGTTGCGCATCGGCTATTCCGGTTACCGACAATAAAAAAAGCAGGTATAAATATCTCATTCCAAATGATGGTAAATGACTAAATAAAATTCTGTTAAAGTTACCGAAATAAAAAAAAATCCGGTAATAATGCTGAGGTTTGTTTAGAATAACCTGTGATGTTGTCACTCTTTCGACATGGCTTGTTTTCTTAAACCGGGGGGCATTTTTTCAATGGCGTATCTGTAGGCCGTACGCGGCATCGTTGCTTTTCTTTTGGTTACAAAGTCGTACACTTCATGCAAATGTGCCTGACTGGCGACTTTCAGCATCCAGCCGTATCCTTTCTGCACCATGTCATCTTTATCTGTCAGCAAAATTTCTGCCAATTCAAAGATATCTTTTAAGAATTGTCCTTTCCTGGCCGGGATAATCAGCGAGACTGCAGCAGCCCTGCGCATCCATCGGTTATCGGATTTTGCCCATTCTTTAAGCTTGTCAAGGTATTGCGGATATTTCATGATAAATTCACCCACGGAATGGTTGCAAAGGGTATCGCACGATGCCCAGTTATTTACATATTCAGCTACCCATCTTTCAAAAACTTCGAAATCTTGAGGTTCATAAGCTTTATGTAAGTAATATGACCAGTTACAAGCTATAAACGATTCTTCCATATAGCCCGATTGCCATAATTTATTACAGAGGCCGAAAATTTCTGCTTTGGGCATATCTTTTATCAATTGAAAGTACGACTTGCCTAATTTAACGGCAAGGGATGATTTCACCCCGTAAAGAAAAACCTCTTCTTTAAAAAAACGCTGTCCGCTTTGTCTAACTTGTTCGTTGCTGCATTTTACAAGTTCATTTCTTAGATTTTCTATAATTGCATTCATGTGAACAGTTATCCTAAAATATCTTCTACTGCATTAATATTTATCTGGTTGCATATATTCTTGGCCTCAGGGGTGTATAAAAAGTCAATGAGACCGGCATAGGTATCTGTTATCTTGCCTCTCACCATTTTCAAGGTGCTGTTCAGCATCTGGTTATCTTCTGTAAAGCCTGCCTTCAGGATGCCAATAGCTGCGGGGAGCCATCTTTGCGGAAACAAATCATCAAACCTGCCCCCTGTTCTGAACTGGTTTACTTCAGACTCTATATGCTTTAATATAAGTTCTTTACCGCCATGTGTCGAAGTTTCAATATTGTTTTGTAGCGCCCATCTCTTTATCGCTTCTTTATTTGGATTAATCAACGCGATGGTATATGGTTTCTGGTTGTTAATGAGCATGCAGTGGTCAATAAAAGGGGAGTGTTCTGTCATGGCTTCTTCAATTCCTTCGGGACTGAATTTTTCTCCATCATCTGCGATCAGCAGGCTTTTAAAGCGGCCAAGTACATACAGAAAGCCGTCTTTATCAAGGTATCCCAGGTCGCCTGTGTATAGCCAGCCATTTTTTATGGTTTCTTTGGTGGCTTCTTCATTTTTCCAGTATCCGGCCATCACATTTTCGCCTTTTACAACAATTTCACCTTTCTCGCCAGATGGCAGGCTGTTGCCATCTTCATCGCATATTTTAATTTTAAGGTCTTTTACAATTTGTCCCGAAGATCCCATTTTGTGGGTACCGGGGTTGTTTGCCGAAATAACCGGGGCGGCCTCAGTAAGGCCATAACCCTGGTACATGGGCATGCCAATGGCATAGAAGAAACGCTGCAGATCAATGTCGAGCAAAGCTCCCCCACCGATGAATAATTCAAGCCGGCCCCCAAATCCTTCGCGCACTTTTTTAAACAATATTTTATCGAACAACACACAGAGCGGTTTTAGTAATATTTTCAGGCCTTTGCCCCTGTCCCAGCCAATACCATTGTAATAATATGCCAGCTTAATGGCTAAATTAAACAGTTTTTCTGCAACAGGCCCTTTATCACGGATACCCTTTTCAATATTCTTTTTAAAATTCTTGGCAAGGGAGGGCACGCTCATTAAGATTGTAGGCCTAATCTCTTTGATGTTTACAGGAATATTTTTTAAAGTTTCCATGGGGCTTTCGCCAACATGAATGGCAGCCATACTTGCACCGCAGCTCATAAGTGTATAAATGCCGCAAGTATGCGCAAACGCATGGTCCCAGGGCAGTATCAGCAGGGTAGTCCACCACTCGGGAATACTGAATAGGCTCAGCGACTGGGTGATATTGGCTGTATAGTTTCTGTGGGTAAGGATAATTCCTTTTGGATCGGCAGTGGTGCCCGATGTATAGCAAATATTGGCGTAATCATCGTCTGCCACCGATTTGTATCTTTTTTCGAACTGTGCCCGGTTCGATTCAAGGTATTTTACACCTTCGGCCATTACTTCAGCAAACTGTATTTCATTGCTTTCGGGTTGGTCAGGAGTATCCAGTACTATAATTTTTTCAAGCAGGGGCAGGTCGTTTTTTACAGGTCTTATTTTTTTCAACTGGTTTTTAGAAACAATGGCAACACGGGCTCCCGAATGGTTCAGCCTGAACTTTATCTCGGCAGGTTCGGCAAGTTTTACAGATAATGGAATGTTTACCGCGCCTGTGTATAAAATGCCAAGTTCACTTATTACCCAATCATTCCTGCCTTCGGAGAGCAAAGCAATACGGTCGCCTTTTTCAATTCCCATGCCCATTAAGCCGGCGCCAAACCTGTAAACAAGTTCTAAGACTTCTTTATAGGTCATGCCCATGTATTTATTGTTTCGTTTTTCGAGCAGGAAAACATTGTCGGAATATTTGGCCACGCAGGTTTCGAATAGGTTAATAAGTGTATTCATGTCTGGTTTTTTGTGATATCAATACCCAATAATAAAAAAAAATCTCCGAATTCGGAGATTTTTCATTAAAAATATCAATATCTTGTTTTCTGCCTAAGCAGTTTTCGAGATAACAGGCTTTAGTAAAGTGGATATTTTACAAATAAGCTTGTCGCTGTCTATAGGTTTTGTCATATATGCGTCGCATCCAAGTTCGGAACATACCATCATCTCATTGAACATCGTATTGGCAGATTGTACAATAATTGGTATATGGGGTTTAGTTTTCTTTAACTGCCTGATAATTTCAAAACCATTAATCACGGGGAGCTGAAGGTCGGTAATTACAATGTCTATATGTTTATAAATATTACAAAAGTCAAGCGCCTGTTTGCCATCAATTGCCCAAATAATGTTAATACCGGTTTTTTTTGATAGTACGATATCGAGAAATTTATAACTCATGGCATCATCCTCAACAATCAAAACTGTATATTCCTTTAGATTTGTTTTATTCATCACAGATTCTTTAAACAAATAGTTTATTGGTTTAATATACGTACCCGGCAAGTAAACAGTAATGGCTAATTGATAAACCGACTGCAATTCTTGTTGAAGGGACATTTTTTTTGGACGAAAAGTATCACTTATTTTTTTTGATGACGAAAAGCCTTTTATTGGTGAATATTTTTAACTAAATTTTATCAAAACAAAATACCATGAAAAAGGAATTTGATTCAATATCCAGGTTGTACGACCTTTTACATTTCGGGGAGTTCGGCGGGGTCAATCCTTCAATTACCGACTCATCAACATACACGTTTCTTAATCCCGATGATATGGAAGAAACCTTTCACGGCCATGCCCGGGGTTGTTTTCTCTATTCGCGCCATTGGAACCCGAGCAATAAATTTCTTGCAGATGCTATAGCAACAATTGAAAATACTGAAACTGCCTGGGTTACCGCATCTGGAATGGCCGCGATTACATGTGTCATTTTGCAATTGTGCAACACGGGCGACCATCTGATTACCAGTGTTACAACCTATGGTGGCACCTATGCTTTCCTGAAGAATTATCTGAAAAAGTTCAATATTGAAGTAAGTTTTGTGGATATCACAGATTTAAATAGAGTCGAAGAGGCTATAAAACCCAATACAAAACTAATTTATACCGAATCTGTCACCAATCCGTTGTTGCAGGTTTCGGATATTCCGGCACTGGCAAAACTTGCTGCATGTTACAATATTAAAGTCATGGTAGACAATACTTTCACTCCTTTGATTATTACTCCAACAAATCTGGGTGCAGATTTTACCGTTTACAGTCTTACCAAGTTCGTTAATGGTAAGAACGATTGTTTAGGCGGCGCAATCTGTGGCCGGCAGCAGTTTATTGACGACCTTACCGACGTTCATACCGGTACGGCCATGTTGCTCGGCCCGGTTCTGGATCCGTTAAGGTCATCAGGGATTTTAAAGAACATGCATACCCTTCATCTGCGCATGAAACAACACAGTAAAAACGCCATGTACCTGGCAGAAAGATTGAGCGAATTGAACATAAAAGTTATCTATCCCGGATTGAATAGTCATCCACAACATCGGTTAATGAAGCAGATAATGAATGAAGAATATGGCTTTGGCGGAATAATGGCCTTTGTTTTAGACTCGGCTTCAACTGCCTACAAACTAATGCAGAAGATGCAGCAGGAACAGGTGGGTTATCTTGCTGTAAGCCTGGGATATTTTAAGACGCTGTTCAGCTGTTCGGGAAAAAGCACCTCTTCTGAAATACCCGAAGACATACAAAAACAGATGGGGCTCTCCGAAGGCCTTATAAGGTTTTCGGTAGGGCTTGACAATGATATTGAACAGACATTCGGCAGAATCAAAAAATGCCTGATTGAAATGAAGATCGTTTAAACAATTACAGTAAAACATTGTTATAAAAGAAAAACATAATCATGGCTTATACATTACAAATCGGAAAGAAAGCGCCTGATTTCAAACTTCAGGCTACTGACGGGCTTTATTACAGCCTCGCTGATTTAAGTTCATATAAATACCTGGTAATATTCTTTACATGTAACCATTGCCCTTATGTGCTTGGATCGGATGAAACCACACGAAAGACTGCAGATAAATATAAAGAAAAAGGGGTGCGCTTTGTTGGTATAAATTCAAACAGTGCGAACACACATCCCGATGATGATTTTGAGCATATGAAAAAACGGATGGCACAGTATAAATTCCCCTGGCACTACCTGCGTGATGAGGACCAGGAGGTAGCACTGAAATATGGTGCGCTTCGTACCCCGCATTTTTTTGTTTTTAACGAAAACCGTGAACTGGTTTATACGGGAAGGGGAGTTGACAGCCCGCGCGATGGTTCAAAAATTACCGTAAATGATCTCGACAGGGTATTGACCGAGCTTACCGAAGGCAGGCAAATAAGTATCAAGGTGACAAACCCGATTGGTTGCACTATAAAATGGGAAGGTAAAGACAGCCACTGGATGCCGGCAGAAGCTTGCGACCTTGTTTAGATTTTTCTGGTGTGAGCGCTCTATACAAAATTGTTCCGGTAACCCCTGAAATATTTCATAAACTGCACCCGTTCATAGGCTGCGGCATTACTGCTTTTCGACTGACTTAGTTTTCCTTTGAAGTCATCAATGGCGACATATTTTTTTGTGTCCATCCACTCGTTGAGTTCATTAATCATGGCTGAGATACACGCGGGCCCGTTTTTGTAAATTGCAGAGGCCACTTCAACGGCGCTTGCCCCTGCAAGCAACTGTTTAATGAGCGCTTTGCCATCGTGTATCCCGGTAGATGCCGCCAGATCACAGGCAGCGCGGTCGGCCATAATGGCTATCCAGCGCAATGAAAGATACAGATCAGAGGGGTTGCTGAGAACACCGCCCGAAGTCAGTTCAAGCGTATTGATATCGAAGTCGGGGTTGTAAAACCTGTTGAACAGCACCAATCCTTTGATTCCTGTTTTTGAGACATTCTGAAGAAAAGTGCCCAGGTTTGAGAAATAATAGCTTAGCTTGCAGATGACAGGTATCTTCACCCGGTTAAGGACTTCGGTGATGATTTCAAAATAGATTTTTTCATTGTCTTCAGACGAACGTTTGAAATCACTCGGAAGAAGAAAAATATTTAATTCAAGGGCATCTGCCCCTGCCGTTTCAATCTGCTTTGGAAAGTATGTCCATTGTGCAGAAGTAACACAATTAATACTTGCAATAACCGGTATTGATACCACTTTTTTTACGCTGGTTATCAAATCAAGGTATTTTGTCGAGCTTTCTTCTTCCAAATCTGCATGTTCATAAAAATCAAGTGTTTCGGGATAAATAAAGCCTTCTGCACTCATGCTGTTGTGCTTCGATTGCATCTCCACAAGAATTTCTTCCTCGAAAAGCGATTTTAAAACCACGGCGGCAGCATTGTTTGCTTCGAGTTCCTGAATGGAGCTGACCGAATCGGTAAGTCCCGAACTACCTATAATAACGGGATTTTTAAGCTGTAGTCCTGCGAATTGTGTAGAAAGGTTTGCCATATGCTATGTTTGTTGAAAGGAATTTAATAAATAGGTTTTGGGTATATTTTAATTAATCTAAAGTTAACAAATTTAAGTGGGTTATTGTTTTATCCATTCATATATTTAATAAACTGTTAAAAGTTATTAACAACCTACCGGCGCACCTGCTGTAAATCTTACGGGTACTTATCCCTGCTTGTTTTGTGATGTTTTAAGTGTATTTTTTTGTCGCTGTCATTATGCTTATTTTGTAAAAAGCAGAGCGAATAAGCAGTTATTAACACTCATGTCTTGCAATTAGGCGACTATATCTATAAATTTGAAAAAATTATGCACACATATGAAGAAAATAATGACATTGGCTGTTGTTACAGCATTATTGTGTTCCGGATGTAAGTATTTCGAGAAGAAAAGGTTATTTTCAAAAGGCGCCGATACAATGTTGAATTATGCTGCCGGTATCGAAGAGCAGGCGGATGACACTCTGACTTTTGTTCCCGAAACGGATGTCAGGTCTGAAGAAAACCTGCAGGATGAAACACTCCGCCAGATGTACAGGACCAATACTTCGCTGGGCTCAGACAAAGCATATATGATTGTGGGCTGCTTTATGATACCTCAGAATGCCGACAGTTATGCTGAAAAGATCAGGGGCAAGGGCTACAATACGGAGATTATTCTAAGGCCTGACGGATTCCATATGGTTTCAGTCTCTTCTTATGATAACCTGAGACCTGCCGTGAGGGATCTTCAGAAATTCAGAGGTGAGATCACCGGGAATACCTGGATCTGGCTGAAAAAATAAACAGTGTTTTCAGAAAATCTTCAGCGCAGCTTTGAAAAAAAATTTTGTGTCTATTTGCTTTTTCAGGTTCCTGTCATAATAAACAACGGCTGAAATTCGAAACTCTTATAATGAGGCCTGAGCCTTTCGGTATTGTAATAACGCTTTACGTCAACGATTTTATTTGTGCTTGTTACCACGTCAATAGGTGCATTGTCGTACCTGCCGTTTCTTAAAACCACGAGCCGCCCGTGAATTCCTTTTAATAAAAGGTCAAGGGCAAGGTTTCCGTAGGCCATTGGCACAATCGAATCTATTGCGTCGGGATCGCCGCCGCGCACGAGGTAACCGAGTTCCTGGTTGATAACATTAACCCTTTTGCCTTTGTTGTATTTAGGTGATAACTCACGGATTTTGTCTGAGATAATATCTCCGATACCACCTAATTTAGCATGGCCATACTGGTCTTTTTCCCTCGATTTGAAGATCATTTCGCTGCTTCCGATGAACATGGCTCCTTCTGATACGAGTACTACAGAATATTTGCTCGGGTTTTTTTCACGGTCTTCTATCAGCAGGTGGGCCAGTTTTTCAATGTCGAATTTAAATTCGGGTATAACACACCTGTTTGCAGCGCCAGCCATAGCAGGCAGCATTGCGGTAAAACCGGCATATCTTCCGAAAACTTCAAGTACCAGCACCCTCTCATGCGAGCCTGCCGATGTTCTAAGCAGGTTGCAAAGATGTATGGTTCTTGTTATACAAGTGCTGAAACCTATACAATAATCTGTTCCCGGCACATCGTTATCCATGGTTTTGGGTATGGCGACAACTTTTACTCCCTCTGCGTAAAGCCTTACTCCGTAGCTTAAGGTATCGTCGCCTCCGATGGGTATCAGATAGTCTATCCCAAGAAATTCAAGATTTTTGATCACTTCGGGTGTAAGGTCATTTATCTCTTCGGTGTACTTGTCTTTGAATTGATCAGGAACCTGGCTGAGCGGAATATGGCTTGGGCGTGTGCGGGAGGTGTGAAGGAAGGTTCCGCCTGTTCTTCCTGCTTTATTTACAATCTCTTCGGTAAGCTCAATGTACTTATCGCTGTTATCTGCTTTTTTGTCCCTCTCAAGTTCAAGAATTCCTGCCCAACCACGCCTGAGGCCTATAACATGGTAACCCTCCCTGAGTGCCCTTATGGTTATTGCCCTAATGGCAGGGTTCAGTCCCGGTACATCGCCCCCTCCGGTAAGAATTGCAATGGTGCCTTTGTTGCGTTTTAAATAAACCATGGTTTGATAAGATTAGTATAAATATTCAAGTGTATAAATATATTAATTTTTTTGGTTTTTTCAGACAGGCGGGGGAACAAAAGTTTAGCATCGCCAATATTATTCCGTATAAATAAAAAAAGGGTGTCTTAATAGTCCTGTCAGCATACGAGGCTGTGTAAAAAGCATATTTCGTTATTTTAAGACACCCTTTTTTCTGAAAGCTGATTACCAGTTTAATATTTTATAAAAATCATATTCTTCGGGTTCGGGAACGAGTTTTTTCGCTGCCTTGTAATCGTCTTTGGTAATATACTGAAGGTTATTTTCGAAGATCATCTTCACTTTATCCGATTCCATATTTACAAGCCTGGGCCTCACTTTGCCGTGTTCATCCTCTACATCTTTCAGATACAGTGGAGAAACCTTTCCAACATGATCTACTGTCACCATACAACCGCTGATCCCTTCCTGGAAAAGCTTCATCACACCTGTTCCGAGTAACGTGGTGTATACCAGGTCGTATGCAATAGGGCGTGTACACCTTAATTCATAACCGAGTTCATTGGGACGGCTTTTTACTGCAAGGTTGAGTTTCTTGAGTTTTCTCTGAACAAGCATATTGAAGATATGCGATTTGCTTACATTGCCCAGCTCGGGGTGGCCGTGGTCGTCGTAAGTGAAGTTTACCCCTGTGCCTTCGATCTCTTCGTCGTTCATAAAATGAAAGACACCTTCGCTTACAATGGCTATGCCATATTCAATGTTCATCAGTCGCCGTTTGATCATAGATGAGATGATAAGCCTGGTTATCTTATCGAATGTGCATTTTGTTTTATTGAACATCTCAGGGATGATAATCATCGGGCAATGGCATGCTGTGCCAATGCCGAATGCAAGGTGGCCGGCTTCACGTCCCATGGCCGAAATTACAAACCAGTTTCCGCTGGTTCGAGCATCTTCGTATATGGTGGTTGCAATCTTTACCCCTTCTTCTTTGGCAGACTGGTAACCGAAGGTCGGGATTCCTTCCGGTAGCGGCAGGTCATTGTCAATGGTCTTTGGAACGTGTATGTTCGATACCTTCAGCTTATTGGCATGCAGAAATTTGCTCAGCCTGTTGGCGGTTGAAGCAGTATCATCGCCCCCTATGGTTACCAATAGTTTCACATTGTTTTTTGTAAAGAAATCGGTGGTAAATTCCGAATCTTTAGGTTTATATCTGCTCATTCTCAGTGCTGAACCGCCCCTGCTGTATATATTGTCGGCAAATTCAAAATCAAGCTCGCTGAATCTGGGTTCATTGGTAAAAAGGGTTTTGTATCCTTCCTGAATCCCTAACACCCTGTAACCGGCATTTAAAAAGACTTTCGTAATTGAACTGATTACTGTATTGATACCGGGCGCCGGCCCTCCTGCACATAATATGGCAATAGAATCTTTCATAATTGATGTATTTAACTGTTTTTTGTTAAAAATGCATGCAAAGATGTAAATATAATTTTAAAAATTAAAAGGCAGGTGTGCTATTTTCAGATATTTGTCATTGCAGATTGATAAATAAAACATTTCTTTGCAGGTCTTATTAATCAAGAAACTATGGAAAAAATAAGAAAGTCGCTCCGTGATTCAAACGTTATGCGATGGAGCGTATTACTGTCTGTTAGTTTTGTGATGGCCGTTAATTATTTCTTTTACGATGTATTATCGCCGTTGCAATCTTTATTACGTGAGAATCTTGGATTTTCCAATGCTGAATATGGTTTCCTGGTTGGGGCATATTCCATTCCCAATGTTTTTCTTTTAATGGCAATTGTTGGAGGTGTTATTCTTGATAGAATAGGTATCCGCATTACAGGGTTTATGTTTATCGCATTTATGGCGATTGGTTCACTTCTTACTGCTTATGGTGCATCAGACTATTTTAACAATGGCGGGTTAGGTTATGACTTTCTGAATTCTTTCTGGCTCAGGTATTCTCCCTCCTTAAAATTAATGGTTTTCGGGTATTTTCTTTTCGGACTTGGCGCTGAGACGAGCATTGTGGTTATTACCAAAATTGTTGTAAAATGGTTCAAAGGCAAAGAACTTGCTTTTGCACTTGGTTTGAACCTTTCTGTTGCAAGAATTGGCACTATGATGGCCTTTATTTTTTCTAACTCGCTTGCTCAGCAGAGCCCCTGGTTCAAACCAATAATGCTTGGCGCCGGATTGCTTACTATAGGGCTCTTGTCGTTTTTGATCTATACCATATTTGATATAAAAATTGACAGACAGATAAAGGAAGATAGTACTACTGTTCCCGAAGAAAAGTTTCACATTGCTGATATCAGGAAAATCATCACTATACCTTCGTTTATTTACATTACTTTATTATGTGTTACATTCTATTCGGCTGTTTTTCCGTTTTTGAAGTATGCCCCGGATATGCTGCAGAACAAGTTTGGGTTTTCAGGCGAATTAAGCGGGTGGATCGTGGCTATTTTGCCTTTCGGTACAATTATATTTACACCGCTTTTTGGGTTATTTACCGATTACAAAGGTAAAAGTGCATCTGTAATGATACTTGGTTCAATACTATTGGTATTGGTTCATTTGACATTTTCATTCACCAATATCACACCTTTTATCCCTATGTTTGTGCTGGGTATTGCCTTTTCACTTGTACCCGCAGCTATGTGGCCGTCATTGGCGAAAATAGTTGAAAACAACCGCATTGGGACAGCTTATGGCATTATGTTCTCTATTCAGAATATTGGTTTAGGGATTTTTCCTTTACTCATCGGGAAGTTACTGGATATATCCAATCCCGGGATTACCCAGGAGATGGTAAACAATAAAGAAGCTGCTTTTAACTATTCAAATTCGATGATTATGTTGTCATTTCTGGGAATTCTGGGAATAATATTTGCACTGTTACTTAAACGTGAGGATAAAGTATCCGGCTTCGGACTCGAATTGCCCAACAGGCAAAAAAACTAAAAGCCGTCTTTCGACAGCCTTCAGCATTTATGTATATAATTAGGTTCAGGGTTTTCTGATTAATATCTGTTCGCGGTCGGGGCCCACCGAAACAAAAGTCACAGGCACACCTGTTTCTTTTTCAATAAATCGAATATAAGTTTCAAGTTCGGCAGGTATGTCCTTGATATTCCTTATCTCCGAAAGGTCTTTGTCCCAACCCTTCATGTCGGTGAAAACCGGCTCCGAAATCTCTGTAAGTTCGTATGGAACATATTTAATTACCTCGCCCCCTGCCTTATAACCGGTGCAAACCTTAATGTTCCCGAAACCTGAAAGCACATCGGCTTTGGTCATAAAGAGCTGCGTTACGCCATTGAGCATAATGGCATAATTCAACACCGGAAGGTCGAGCCAGCCACACCTGCGCGGCCTGCCTGTTGTAGCGCCAAACTCGTTACCTTTTGCCCTTAGTTCTTCGCCAGTATTGTTTAAAAGCTCTGTAGGGAAGGGGCCGCTTCCTACACGCGTACAATAGGCTTTAAAAATCCCGTATACTTCGCCGATACTCGAAGGTGCAACACCCAATCCCGAACATGCGCCAGCGCATATGGTATTCGATGAGGTTACAAAGGGATACGACCCGAAATCAATGTCGAGCATAGTACCCTGTGCACCTTCGGCAAGTATTCGTTTATTATCTTTCAGAAAGCCATTAATAACTAATTCGCTGTCAATTAGCTGAAATTGTTTGATGGCTTCAATCCCTTCAAACCACTCTTTTTCAAGAATCTCAATGTTGTATTCAAAATCATATAACCGAAGCAGGTCTTTGTGCTTCTCTTTGAGTGACTGATATTTTTCTTTAAAGCTGGCTGTAATGAGATCGCCCACCCGCAAACCGTTTCTTCCGGTCTTGTCCATATAGGTAGGGCCTATTCCTTTTAAAGTAGAGCCAATTTTGGTTATTCCTTTGGCGTTTTCAGAAGCCTGGTCAAGAATGCGGTGCGATGGCAGTATCAGGTGGGCTTTTTTCGAAATCAGCAGTTTTTTGCTGATATCAATATTCATGGCCTTAATCTTTTCAATCTCTTTCTTGAATACCACAGGGTCTATTACCACCCCGTTTCCGATAATATTTATCTGGTTCTCTCTGAAAATTCCCGAGGGAATCGTATGCAATACATGTTTGATCTTGTTAAATTCAAGTGTGTGACCTGCGTTGGGCCCTCCTTGAAAACGTGCGATTACATCATAATCAGGGGCAAGTACATCAACAATTTTACCTTTGCCCTCATCTCCCCACTGCAAGCCTAATAATACGTCTACTTTCATTGTATTTTATATCGAGGTTTTTTAATAAAAACCCTGCAAGGTACATATTTTTTTTCAAGTTAAACTTAAAAAGTTAAGTGGTTCATAAAAAATTAGGAAGAGTAGTATTATGTTGGCTGAGTGTGTGTATAAAGCTGATAAGCAATGATTTAAGCACTAAAGCGTTATTCAGCCAGCCGGTGTTAATGTGAATATTTTCAGTCTGATATGCTATTATTTATCGTTTCGGGAGTTTCTGTTTTTTTACCATAAATGTAGAGGGAATGGTGCGATGGCTGAAACCCGTTTAGTTCACAGGCTGTATTGATGATCTCCTGCATCCTGGGATCGCAGAATTCTATAACTTTACCTGTTTCTATATCAATAAGATGATCGTGTTGCATGCATTGATAGGCCTTTTCGAACTGGGCAATGTTTTTGCCAAACTGGTGTTTTACAACAAGGTTGCAATCGAGCAGCAACTCAATGGTATTATATAACGTAGCCCGGCTTACCCTGTAATTTTTACCTTTCATGCACGAATACAGGGTTTCAACATCGAAATGTCCTTCCCTTGAGTATATTTCGTCAAGAATGGCATATCTTTCAGGGGTTTTCCTGTGCCCTTTTTTTTCAAGATAATTTATAAAAATCTTTTTTACAGTGTCTTTTGTCTCGGGTGTAACCATAGCCTGATTAAGAATATGGGGTAAAATTAAGCAATTTTTCGTTATTTAAAATCATTTTAAATAACTAATTAAGAAGTAATCGAGTCCGTGATGATGAAAAAGCTTTACGCACAGACTTTTCATTTATTATCATGCTGTGGCCATAAGGCACATGCCATTCGTGCAATTTAGAGGTTTAATAAGTATATATTCCGGCAAATGTATAGAATGAGAGACTGTTACAGTCAACATTTTTTCTAAAGTGGTTTGACTCTCCGGTTCATTTGTTATAGCATTAATGTTCAAATGCAATATGTTTTTGTATTTTAATTTTGAGGAAATAGAAAATATGGCTATTATTAAACCTGATTTTTTTTCAGAAATAAAGTAGGAAGAAATATGTTTGGAATTATTAAGGACAAAATTATTGCAACCGATGACCAGCTCATTGGACTGCGTAAAAAGTTCAGCGATAAAAAAATAGTCTTTTGCTCCGGATGTTATGATATTTTGCAGTCGGGGCATGCCGTTTTTTTTAGTCAGTGTAAGCAGTTTGGCGATATGCTGGTAGTTGGGGTAGGGCGCGATGAAGTGATCAATAAGCTGAAGGGGCCCGGAAGACCTGTAAATCCTGAAAATAACAGGTTGTACCTTGTTGCGGCAATGCAGGATGTTGATTACACAGTGTTAAACGATCCTGAAATATTTGGTAAAAAGGTAGATTTTAAGATTATTCTTGAACACCTGCACCCCGATGTTTTTGTGCTGAACGACGATGACTCGGGTATTGAAGAGAAAAGGGCGATTTGTGAAATAAACGGCACCAGGGTCGAACTGGTAAAGCGGGTAGTGCCTCCCGAGCTTGAAGCCACATCCACATCAAGAATCATTGACAAGATAAATTTCAAATACCGTGCCCCGCTGCGCATCGATTTTGCGGGTGGCTGGACAGATGTGCCCTTCATCATGGGCGATAAGAAAGGATATGTTTCCAATGCCGCCATCAGTCCGCTTATTGAATATAAAAACGGACAGTTCAACTTTTCGGGCTATCCGCGCGGCAGCGGTTTAAGTACCTCCACGGCAGCCAAATTGCTCGAGATGGTCAGTTCAAAAACCTATAATTCAGATTCAAAATCGCTTGCGCAGATAGGAGAAGACCTCTTTAATCTTGAAAACACAGAGCTTAACTGGGCCATCGGCAGGCAGGACCAATATTCTATTGTATTCAGCGGTTTCAATTGCTTTGAATTCGGGAGAGATTATGCCAAACCAATTGATATCAACATTCCGCGTGAAACTCTTGAAGCGTTTAAAAAGAACATGTTGCTGATACACACCGGCGTTTCGCGAAACGCGCAATCTGCCGTGGAGCAGGTTTACCAGAACCATAAAACTCCATTTGGAAAACAGGCGCTTGATAAACTGGCCCGGCTTGGACTGGAATTTGCCAGAACGCTTGAAAAAAGTGATTTTGAAGCGTGTGCAGCCATAATGGAAGAGAATTTTAAAACACAGATACAACTTGCGTCTGCATCGTCAAACAGTTATCTCGACCATATGTACGAATTTGCAAAGAAAAACGGGCTGATAGGCGGAAAAATTTCAGGCGCAGGCGGCGGAGGTGCGTTTATTTTTTATTGCAAAGATACCGAACATCTTAAAAACGCCATGAAGAAAGAGTTCGTAGATTGTTTTGAGATTGACTTCGATTTTCATTATAAAGACATTAAATCACTGAATAAAATTTAAGTTTTTATCCTGTTTGATTTCCTAACTTTACAAGAAAGTATTCATTAAATAAACAGATATGAAAAAAAGAGATGCTTATTTATTCGCCGGCTGTTTTTTTATGCTGGTTTCGGCAGTATCATGTGTTCAAAATCCGGGAAACTTACCAATAAAAGATGGCAGTACAGATTTGTATACAGGTATTGAGTTTGAAATGGATAAAGTAGTTGAACCTGTATTTCCTGATTATGAAGTTGAGATAACCGCCTTTGGTGCAGTTGCGGGTGGTCAGAACCTGAATACCAAAGCTTTTGCAGATGCCATTGCCCATGTAAACGAAAAGGGAGGCGGAAAAGTTGTTGTGCCAAGGGGTATATGGCTTACAGGGCCTGTTGTATTGAAAAGCAACATTAATTTGCATGTGGCAGAAGGCGCGTTGGTTATTTTCAGTAAAAACTTCGATGATTATCCGTTGGTTCAAACAAGTTTTGAAGGACTTGAGACCTATCGTTGTATTTCACCAATTTATGGATTAAACCTCGAGAACGTGGCCATTACCGGAAAAGGAATTATTGATGGTTCGGGCGATGCCTGGAGACCGGTTAAAAAATCGAAGCTTACAGAATCGCAATGGAAGAACCTGGTTGCTTCCGGGGGTGTAACTGACGAAAGCGGTACCGTCTGGCACCCATCTGAGAAAGCGCTTCGCGGTGTTTCAGGAAGCGAAATGAATGTGCCGCGTGGCAGAAAAACCATAGAAGATTTCATGGAGATAAAGGATTATCTACGTCCGGTAATGGTAAGCCTGGTAAAGTGTAAAAATGTTTTGCTCGACGGGCCCACTTTTCAGAACTCCCCTGCATGGAACCTTCATCCACTGATGTGCGAGAATGTGACCATAAGAAACCTTACCGTGAAGAATCCCTGGTATTCGCAAAACGGTGATGGCTTAGACCTTGAATCGTGTAAAAATGCTGTAATATACAACTGTAATTTTGATGTGGGCGATGATGCCATTTGCTTTAAATCGGGCAAAGACTCAACAGGCCGCGCCAGGGCTATGCCTACCGAAAATGTGATTGTAAAAGAGTGCGTGGTGTATCACGGGCATGGCGGTTTCGTGATTGGAAGCGAAATGTCGGGCGGCGTGCGCAATGTACATATTTCAAACTGCACCTTCATAGGTACCGATGTAGGTATCAGGTTTAAAAGCACACGAGGGCGCGGTGGTGTTGTAGAGAATATATATATATCCAATATCAACATGACGGATATACCCACCGAACCCATACACTTTAACCTGTATTACGGAGGCAATTCACCGGTGCCTGAACCCGATGAGCCGATTGTTGTGCAGAACAAAACCATCGTTCCCCCGGTGTCTGAAAAAACACCGCAGTTTAGAAATATTTACATGAAAAATATTGTCTGCAAAGGCGCTGCCAGGGCCGCCATACTTCAGGGGCTGCCCGAGATGAATATTGAGAACATACATATTGAAAATGCGGTGCTTGAAGCAGAACGGGGCATCGAATTATTTGATGCTGATAAGGTAACGTTGAAAAATGTAACGGTGAAACCGGCCAACGGCCTGGCGGTATTCATTTACAACTCGAAAAATATTAATATCAGCGGACTAATTGCCGAATCGGACTCTGAAAAACTGGTACGTGTGACCGGAGAACTGAACAGTAACATTGTTTTTGAAAACATTGAGTTCGGCTTAAACAAGGTGACTCTTGATAACAACGTGCCGGAAAATGCCGTTCAGTTAAAATAATTATTTGCCAATAACAGACTTAGCATGGCAATCACCTGGTAATAAACACAAAGAAATGTATCTGCTGTTGATTCCACACTTTCTATGAGCCAGGTACAAAGCTATATATTCTATCCTGCCGGTAATGAATTTCTCAGGTTTACCGGCAGGATAGATTTTTAAATGAAATCCGGCTCTTTTCTCTTCTGCCAAATGGTTGAAAAAAAATTATAAAACAACTCATTTTTCTTTGGCAGATTGGTTTAAAGATATAATTTTGTGCCCTCTTATAACAAGTAATTTTTGTAATGGAACCTCTCAAAGGGCTTAAGCCTGAAGCTGTCTGGAATTATTTCGGTGAAATATGCAACATACCCCGTCGCTCGACAAAAGAAGAGAAGATTGTTGAATACCTTGTTAACTTTGGCCATGAACACAATCTCGAAACTATTAAAGACGAGGTAGGTAATGTGGTGATAAGAAAGGCTGCTGCAAAAGGTTTTGAAGGGAGAAAATGTGTTTGTCTTCAAAGTCATGTTGATATGGTTGCAGAAAAAAACAGCGACTCTTCGCATCATTTTGATACCGATGCCATTCAGATTGTCCATGATAATGGATGGATAAAGGCAAAAGACACTACCCTGGGGGCCGACAATGGTGTTGGCATTGCAAGTCAGCTTGCCATTCTTGCCGATAAAGATGCCAAACACGGGCCGCTTGAATGTCTTTTTACTGTTGAAGAAGAGCTTGGACTGAAAGGGGCCTTTAACCTGAAGCCCGGGTTCATAAATAGCAGCATACTGCTCAACCTCGATTCTGAAGACGAAGGTGAGATATTCATCGGTTGTGCCGGTGGTATAGACACAATTGCTAATATGCATTACAAAACACGACCTGTGCCTTCGAATTCGGTGGCCTTTAGAATAGATGTTTCCGGATTGACCGGTGGCCATTCCGGTGATGACATCAATAAGAACAGGGGCAACTCTATAAAAACCCTTAACCGGTTTTTATGGACCGTTTCTAAAAGGGTTCCCATTAGGCTTGCTCATTTTGAAGGAGGAAACCTGAGGAATGCCATACCACGTGAATCAACGGCTACCATTACTACACATAAGAACAATAGTCAACGGTTTAAAGATGAATTTTCACAGTTTAACCTTGCTGTAAAAAATGAAATGCTAAATGGCGAACCCGGACTGAACATTGAACTTAAAGAGGTGCCGCTTCCGCTTTATATATTAAGAAGAAAATACCACCGCAGGCTCTTCAATATGCTGTATGGCTGCCCAAACGGGGTGATTGCCATGAGCAGGATGATTGACAATCTGGTGGAAACTTCTACAAACCTGGCATCGGTAAAATTCATTAATCATTATACTGTTTCCATTGCTACCAGTCAGCGCAGCTCGGTAGATTCGGCGAAAATGAATATTGCCAATACCGTAAGCAGTATTTTCGACCTGGGCAAGGCAGATGTTGAACATTCTACAGGTTACCCGGGATGGGAGCCGAACCCTGAATCTGAAATTCTTAAGATAGCCTCTGCTACATATAAATCGCTCTACGGAATAGAACCAAAAGTGAAAGCTATTCATGCAGGACTTGAATGCGGCCTGTTTCTTCAAAAGTATCCCCACCTTGATATGATATCTTTCGGGCCTACCATCCGTAATGCCCATTCTCCTGACGAACGGGTTGACATCGGGTCGGTGCAGAAATACTGGGACCATCTGCTGGCCATATTGCAACAGGTACCGGAAGAAAATTAAAAAACTGCAGCCATAAGCCATAAGAAAGAAAACGGATGAATAATTCGGGTTAAATTGAAAAAATTGAACATTTTTTTGCACCTTCCCGGAACATATCTTCTCAAAATACCGTAGACCAAAACATGATAATGGCATTCGGGTCTTTTAATATAAGATTTATCAGTGATTTTTTCATCAGTCTGTTTAACACTTTTAGTGGTACATACACCAGAAAAATCCTGGTTGAAGCGCTTTTTCTGCTCAAAGAACTATGGCCATACCTTATATCGGGCATTATTCTAACCTCGCTGATTAAAGTATTGCTTTCAAAAAAACAAGTTGCAGGATTTTTTCAATCCCGTAAATCTTCATCTATTATTTTGGCGGCCATTCTGGGGGTTATATCGCCTCTGGGCAGTTATGTTGTAATCCCTATGTCTGCAGCATTGTTTACCCTGGGTGCTCCCCTGCCGGTTTTAATGGCCTTTATGATTTCATCACCGTTAATAGATCCGAACCTGTTTCTGCTCACTGCGGGAGCTTTCGGTTATGAGATGGCCATTGCAAGGGTCGTTTCGTCTTTGCTAATTGGTATACTGGCCGGGTACTCCACCCTTTTGCTTGTGAATAAAGGGTTCCTGAACAGTGAAACAATCCTGAAAGCTACAGATGAAAATAGGTCAAAAATCTTGCAGGTTAACGAGTTATCGGGAAAATTTATGCATCGTTTTGCCATCGAGCTGTTTAAAATGTCAAAATACATTGGTAAATATTTCTTTCTGGCGCTTATCCTCGCCGCTGTTGTTAAAATATTCACACCACCCGCGCTTATGATGAAGGTTTTCGGGCAAGACAACCTGTTGTCGGTATTGATTTCGACCGGGGCAGGAGTGCCGTTTTATATCTGTGGAGGGGCGGCCATACCCGTAGTACAGGAGCTTGCATACATGGGACTGAATAAAGGGGCTGTGCTGGCGTTTTTTATTTCGGGCCCGGTTACCAAAATATCAAACATGGTATTGATGCACGCGGCCTTTAATATCAGGGTTTTTATGATTTATGTCACAATAGGGATATTGGGGGCTGTATTGCTTGGAATGGTCTATAACTTTTATTAACTATGCATTTTAAAACATTATCCAAATGAACAAAATCGCATCATTCAGGAATAAGATTACATGGATAACCATTGCAGTTTTGGCTTTTGCAGCCATTTGCTGGGATATGTCAACATCTGAAACCACAGCCATTGTTGAAGGCACATTCAGACTTGAATCGGCTTTTGAGGCAGTGGATTATCCGAATACCCAGGTGGCTCTTGTACCATCTGACTATGCCGGACTAACAACCCAGAAAAGCCGTACGACAGACCCCGGATATGAGCATATTGAACTAATGGTGAGAAAAGCCATTGAATTGCAGGGCGGACTGGAGGGTGTGGTTGCCAAAGGCAATAAGGTAATGCTAAAGGTAAACCTGGTAGGGGGAGACAGTCCCTCAGGTCAGGGTGAAAACACAGATGTAAGGGTGATAAAAGCCTTGATCAAGATACTTCATGAGCACACTCAGGGTGATGTTACCATAATTGTTGGAGAAGCTTCGGCCAGAAGCAACGATGATATTACCAGCGCTATCAGCGTATGGGCCAATTCGGGCTACCGTGACCTGTTGACCGATGCTTATCTTACAGGAATTAACTTCAGCCTGCTTAACCTCAACCAGACCTACAGCGATCTGGTGGAATTTGATCTGGGCAGCAAGGGCACAGGCGCTCCGCATAATTACAAATACCATGTTCACAAGGCTCATAATGAGGTTGATGTTTTTATCACCGTACCCGTACTAAAAATTCATAATACAGGAATTACAGCGGCATTGAAAAACCAGATTGGCATAGCCCCGGCCGCTTATTACGGCTATAATAAAACGAAGGGTACCTCATACTATCCCAAAGGGCTGGTGCATGATGTCGGCCATCGCAGATGGACCACCGAAGAGATTGTAGACCTGAGCAAAATATCAGACATTGATTTTGTAGTGGTAGATGCTGTAATGTGCCTTGAGTCAGGCAAATCGTACAGTGGAAGTAATCAGGTAAGGTTCAATACCATTCTGGCAGGCAAAGATCCGGTTGCGGTTGACCATGTCTGCACAAAGATTTTCAGCATGAACCCCGATGATATTGCGCATATCACACTTTCAGAAAAAGCAGGCCTTGGGACCAACGATCCGGCAAAAATCCAGATTGTAGGTGCTACAATAGACCAGGTGAAGAAAAAAGTGAAACACAATACCGAAGCCAACGGTCTTTTCGGCCAGAGCAACCGCACATGGCTGGTGTCGGGTACCTTTAACAGCACCAATATGACTGCTGAACAGATTGCCAACGAAGCCACCCTTGAACCTGTTGCCGGTGCAAACGGGTTTTCCCATCCGGTTTACTTTTTCGACGACCGCATTGACCTGCTGAGCTATTATAGCGGTGCATCGAATGTAATATCATATGCTTTTACCTACTTTTATGCTCCCAAAGGTCAGGAGACAGAATTCTGGGTAGGTTCAGACGAGGACATGGTTATTTTCCTGAACGGCCAGAAAGTATATACATATTCCGGCACGAGAAGTTATGGCGATAATTTACTCTTAAGCGAGAAGAAATTGATCAATATCAAGCAGGGCGAAAACTCGTTGCTGGTAAAAACACTTAATAAGTCAGGCGATTACAGCTTTGCACTCAACATTTGTGAAGTAGAACCGGTAAAAGAGTATTCGGGCAACAGGGTGGAAGGGTTGAAATTTTACACTGCCAAGCAATCCTACAATCCGACCGGTACAATTGATAATATTGCCCTGAATAAAGTAACACTCGAAAATTACCCCAATCCGGTGGTTTCTGAAGCTGTTGTAAAATTTGAATTACAGGTTGCATCGCAAACCTCTTTAGATATGTATGATCTTAATGGAAGACACCTGTTCAACCTGGCAAACAAACAGTTTGCTGCTGGCGAACATCAGGTTCGCTGGTCAGTTAACCAGTTTGGCAGCAAGCTTTCTAAAGGGATTTATTTTTGCAAACTCTCGGCAGGGAAAGTTACAAAAAGCATTAAGATTGTTGTTTCGGATTAAATTCCTGATCATTGGCACAATTCGGAGATGAGTATTTGAGGGTATTTAAGACATCCTTTTTTATTCTTTAAATACCACACGGATATAACTGAACTCATTGCATCGGTAACCAACCATATTTTTAGTGATTAAAAATGAGCCGGGTATATAACTTTTATGATAATAAGACAATCCGGCAAATGAATTGCATGATACTGCCTCTTTAACTTCGAATACGGCTTCCTGAGAAGCTGTATTCATCGCCTTCAAAGGAATTGACTCAGCCGAAAAAGAGGTTTCTTTTTTTTCTCTTTCTTCATTTTCAATGATGAATTGATACAAACTTGTCCAGGTAAGGCTGAGAATTTCATCTTGATCTTTACCAAGTTCAACCGTTATATCCTGTTTATACAATTCACTCGAACCTTCTTTGTAGTGTGGCGGCGATAATGCATATTCCTGCAAATAACTGCCGGTGAATTTATTTCCGGAAAAACTGCCTGTAAAATTGGCAGAAAAGAACCGGATATTCCCCCAAAGCGTTGTATCTCCTGTTAAATAAGAATCCCCCCAATCTGAGACCTCATAGATTTGTCCGTCTAAATAGAATTCCAAAGAACATCGCGTAAAAGTGATATCACTTTCTTCTTCTTTAATTAGGGCAAGATTCGGATTTCCCCAATAAAAAATATTTACATTTCTTAAACCTTTTTCATAATAATAGTATTTATCCAGATCGTCCTTGTACCAATCCAATGCTGAAGTAGCTGATACATTGCCCAAATCGGTTAAACTTTGAATAAGGTGGAAATTCCAATAAGCATTCCAGTTTGTATAAACCGACCAGTCAAATCCAAAATATCCGCTGGCACTTCCCGCTTCAGTCATTATTTTCGGCCAGTTTCCCAAACCGCTGAAACAAAAACCACCATATATCAGCGGTATACTTTCCTTAAAATCATTATGTTTTGTAATGAACTGCGGAGTAATAAAAACTTTGTTTTTATTCTCACAAGAGAAAATAGCTAAATCCTGTTGTCGAATATCATCTGCATATTTATTAATAATATTTCGAGTAGCATGCTGACCTGTAAGTAAATAAACTGTATCTATCTTATTTGTTGATGGCCAGGCCATACCATGTGAATAAATATGAATAAGCCCGAAATTACTTAAACCGGTAAATCGTTCAAGGGATGCTTCCTCGTTTTTATAAACAACCGGCTGTTCAAATCCAATCTCCTGAAGGCATTTTTTATAATTGGCGATAAGGGGATCTGCATATTCACTTCTTTCCCAGTAACTGGGATTTAAAAAGACTGTTTTTTTTGAACCCGGGACGATATTTTGGGAAATGGTTATATCTCTGGTGCTTTTATATTGCTTCATTGAATAAGTAAATAATGGTTCTTCATTGTCCGGATTATCCATCGGATCAACCATAATTCCGCCGTTTATTCCATTTTTATACCTGACTGTAATTCCCTGTTCACCGGCTGTTGCCGTTAAAACATTTGTATCAGACCTAAAAACTTGAAGCACTGAATCTATTGCCGACAACTTATCCATTTTTGAAACCAAATCTTTATAAAGCTCATATCTTTCTTCCTGTGGAAGTATGATCACTTCATTTATTTTAACCTCATCAAAGAATGACCCGTCACCATAAGGATCATCATCTTTTGAACAACTCCCCATTACATACAGGAGAGTGAAACCAATCATCACGCAGGCAGCGTTGGCAAAATGGAATTTTATTTTTTCCATGATTTCAGAATGATTATATTATAAATAAATAAATTTAGTCCATTTGCTGAAAAATTACAATCTTTTTAATCATATATCTGTTTGAATTAATGTGTAATATATTCTAAGCCAGTCAGGTTGAAACTGCAACAACCGTTCTGTTTGTGTTACCATTCAAAATTTTGTGATAGATTTGATACGATTTCCTAAATAACTTTGATTGAAAAAATGTAAAAATCTATGTCAAAAAAAGTTACTAAAAAGCAGCATATTACGAAACTGCAAAAAAACAACTTAAAACAACCAGACATTAAGGAAAATACTAAATTTCAAATATCAACAGAAATTTCGCTGCTGATCATTCTCCTCCTTACGGCTATTGTTTATCTCCCAACCCTTAAAGCTGGTTTTGTAAATTGGGACGATACAAAATATATCACATACAATCCTTATATACAGTCACTGGGCGTTGAGAATATTAAAAATATTTTTACTTCCTTTTGGAATTGTAATTACCATCCATTGACAATACTGTCGTATGCGATTGATTATTCACTTGTTGGGGAAAAGCCATTTCTATACCATTTAGTTAATATTATTTTTCATCTGCTAAACACAGTACTGGTTTATAAATTTATCGACACTTTGTTTTTAATGATTAACAAAGGAAGCGTCACAAAATATAATTTTATAATACCGGCAATTTCTGCACTGCTCTTTGGTATACATCCAATGCACGTTGAATCAGTAAGTTGGGTCTCTGAGAGAAAAGATGTTTTATATACATTTTTCTTCTTGTTGGCCTTAATACAATACCTTCAATATGTAAACACAAAAAAAATAAGCAGATATTATATTTCAATCGTATTATTTTTACTTTCACTTTTTTCAAAGGGAATGGCAGTTTCTTTTCCATTAAGTATTATTGCCATTGATTATGTTTTAACAAGAGAGTGGCGTTCAAAACGGGTTATCTTTGAGAAAATACCTTTCATTATTATTGCTGTTATCTTTGGCATTATAGCCCTTAAGGCCCAGGAATCAATGGGCGCAGTAACATCCGGTTCTATTTTGCCATTGAAAGATAGGATATCTTATGCCTGCTATGCATTTTTTCAATATATCTCGAAATTGTTTGTTCCTGTTAACCTGTCACATTATTACCCTTATCCATTTAAATCGGGAGAAGCAGACCTTACTAAGTATTATAATACACCATTTTTTTTGTTTATTGGCCTGGCATTATATGTTTTAATTTTCCGTAAACAAAAAGTGATGCTTTTTGGTCTGCTTTTTTTTATTGTTAATATTATTTTAGTAATAAAAATTATTCCGGTTGGAGACACCTATATGGCCGATCGTTACACGTATATATCATCTATTGGTATTTTTATACTTATTGCCATTTTCTTTAAATATGTTTTATTGAACTTTAAGAAAATGAAAGTTCCTGTAGTTGTAGTTTTAATTGTTTATTCAATTTTTTTAGGTTATCAAACTTATGTAAGGACAATAGTTTGGAACAATACTCTAAACCTGTGGGAAGATGCTGCCAGGAAATATCCCAAAAATGGGGTGGTATTTTTGTGGCGGGGTGTGGAGTATGAAAACTCAGGGAATTTAGATGCAGCAATAACAGATTTGGAATATAGTCTTCGTATTGATCCATACAATCCAATAATACAGGCCGAAGTTGAAAGGCTAAAAGTGAACATAAGTAATAAGATTGAAGAATATAATCGTATTATTTCCTCAAATCCAAACAATTCAACCGTATTATGCAATAGAGGCAAATTATTGTGTACAGTAGGTAAATATAGCGAAGCATTAATTGATTTAAACATGGCCATTGCCATTGAGCAGTCGTTGACTGAAGCTTTTCAAAACCGTGGCACCGTTTACTTTTTTTTGAAAGATTACCAGAATGCAATTAATGATTTTAGCACTGTTATTAAACAACGCCCAAACCATGTATTGGCTTATTATTCAAGGGGCTCATGCTTTACTGCCATCAATAATAAAAAGCAGGCGTGCAAAGATTTTCAAACAGCTGCCAACCTTAATTATCAACCAGCAAAAGATGCATTGCAAGACTACTGCAAATAAGCATTGATTTCGTATACAATTCATCAGGGGTTTATTAAACTGACATACCAATACTTCCTGTACATGCATTGCAGCCTCTGGAAACTTAGCGATAGCGAACTCAGGATCGAAGAGAGAAATAATACACTCTTGCTGTATAATTCCTTGTAAAGTTGAAAGTTAATTTGTATTTTTCGATTTTTACCAGCACTAACAACAAGTGTGGCAACTGGGGCAATCTGCAGAAAAATGAAACATTGACAAAAAAATAATTATAGAAATATGAAAACAAGAATAGGTTTTTATCTTCACCAGGCATTAATAATAGTAGGATTATTCTTGGTATTTGCATGCAGTTGCAAAAAAGAGGATGACATAAGAATTCCGGTATTGTCCACTTCTGAAGTAACGAATATTCTCCAGCTATCAGCGCAAAGTGGGGGCATAATAACCTCAGATGAAGGTTTCGTGGTTTCGGCACGTGGCGTATGCTGGAGTTTAAATGTGAATCCTACTATTGCAGACAACAAGACATCAGACGGAACAGGAGCAGGTAGTTTTACAAGTGAAATTACTGGTTTAACAGCGGACACAACTTATTACGTGCGTGCGTATGCCACTAATAGTAAAGGAACCGGCTATGGCAGTACTATGGTTTTTAAGACAATGGGCAATACCTTTACTGACCCTCGTGACGGAAATGTTTATAAAATAGTGACCATTGGCAGTCAAATATGGATGGCCGAAAACCTTCGCTATTTGCCAGGTGTAGCCTCCTCAAGTTCTGGTTCAAATACTAACACGCGCTATTATGTTTATGATTATAACGGTATGAATGTATCTGTTGCCAAAGCAACAACTAATTATCAAACCTATGGTGTATTATACAATTGGCCCGCAGCAATGGCAGGGGCAAGCAGCAGCAGTTCCAATCCAAGTGGCGTTCAGGGCATATGTCCTGTCGGTTGGCATCTGCCAAGCGATGCAGAGTGGACACAATTAACTGATTATTTGGGAGGGCCAAGCCTTGCCGGGGGCAAGCTAAAAGAAGATGGAACAATACATTGGAGTAGCCCCAACACCGGAGCAACAAACGAAAGCGGTTTTGCAGCACTTCCGGGTGGCAGCCGTGTTTACACTGGTGAATTCAACTACATTGGCAGCAACGGTTTCTGGTGGAGCGCTACAGAAAGCACTACCGATAACGCCGGTATACGGAGCATGCGCCATAATACCAGCAGTGTATCCAGAAGCTTCTATATAAAGGAGTGGGGGTTTTCTGTATGTTGTGTAAGAGATTAGACCGACAATAATCTGAGTTAAGAAAAATGAGATTCTTAAATATAGTATTTGGCAACAAGACAGAAGAAATTGAGCTGACAAAGCCCAAGAAAACTGAATACTTTATTGACATAGACACAAACTCAAATACTCTTTCGGCAGCTTTTAAGGACTTCTACCAACAGCACTTCATCAATGCCATTGGACTTTCAAGGGGTGAAGCTGACACCTATTTCTTTAATGCAATGACAATGGAAGAAATGGAAATTGCCAAAAGACTAATTCGATTCGATTATTTGAATGATAAGAGCGGGCTTGTTAAAGCAATGGCACTTTCTAAGCTAAATTATGTTTTGACAGGGCAATATGAACAGAAACCTAAGTTTGATAGAGACTACTTTTTGAGTAAAAGAAACGACAAAAAATTATTACACAAATTATTTGAAAAATTAGAAAATTTAGACGAATAACAAGAACGCCAGCCCATAATACGCGGTATAAAAAATTGCAGGAACAGTAGGTTATTCAGGGGTTGTAGCCCGCTTCGATTTTCTTCCCCAATAGGCAACTTTTTATACCTAAACGCATTTGTATTCACAAAGCAGGTGAGTTATAAATTTCTTCGATTTCTAAGAATGCCATCTTCTTTTTTAAATTTTCGTTAAAAATCTGTGAATTGTGTAACATTTTCCAATAATTATGTAATGTATGATTAATGATAAATTATTAATTATGCTGTTTGATTTATTCAAAAAAAAATGAATAACATCTTTACTGGTTATTACCACCCCTGTAAGAATAATAATAATCCTACAACCAATGAAAAAGGCAGAACATAAAACCTTCTATAAAGATCTTCCCAAGTCTCTTACAGGCATTCAGGGGTTTGATGAAATAACTGCCGGTGGGTTACCTAAAGGCAGACCAACATTGGTCTGTGGTGGAGCGGGCTGCGGAAAAACACTTTTTGGCATTGAGTTTCTGGTACGTGGCGCAACTCAGTATAACGAACCTGGAGTACTCATGTCATTCGAAGAAACGAATGAGGAAATAACCATAAATGTAGCTTCTCTGGGTTTTGATCTGGAAGATCTTGTTAAAAATAAGAAAATTGTACTCGAACATGTTCACATTGAACGTAGTGAAATAGAAGAAACCGGTGAATACGATCTGGAAGGATTATTTATACGTTTGGGTCATGCCATTGATTCAATCGGGGCAAAGCGTGTTGTGTTAGATACAATAGAATCTTTGTTTGCCGGATTGCCAAACCAGCTGATACTTCGTGCTGAACTTCGCAGGTTATTTCGCTGGTTAAAAACAAAAGGTGTAACTTCTGTTATTACAGGAGAGCGCGGAGACGAAACCCTTACAAGGCAGGGACTGGAAGAATATGTCTCAGACTGCGTTATTATGCTCGACCACAGGGTAAACGAACAGACTTCCACACGTCGTTTGCGTGTTGTAAAGTATCGTGGTTCAATGCACGGTACCAATGAGTATCCATTTCTGATAGATGAGAATGGTTTTTCGGTATTACCTGTTACTTCTCTGGGATTAAACCATGTTGTATCAAATGAAAGAGTCTCAAGCGGAATAGTTGAACTTGATGAAATGCTTGAAGGAAAAGGTTTTTACCGTGGAAGTACAGTTCTCGTTTCAGGAACTGCAGGAGTCGGAAAAACCAGTATCTCAGCCCACTTTGCAGAAGCGGCATGTAAACGGGGCGAACGTGTTTTGTATTTCTGTTTCGAAGAGTCTTCTAACCAGTTAATGCGCAATATGCTTTCAATAGGTATCAATTTGGAGCCCTGGGTAAAAAAGGGACTTTTACAATTTCAGGCAACACGGCCAACATTTTATGGCCTGGAAATGCATTTGGCTGTAACTCATAAATTTGTTAATGAATTCAAACCTCATATTGTTATTCTTGATCCCATTAATACTTTCATCGTTGGGGATAAAGAATTCGAAGTAAAAACGATGTTAATGCGTATTGTTGATTTTCTTAAAGCAAACCAGATTACAGCATTGTTCACAAGCCTAACTTCATCTGAAAATTCATTAGAGAGTTCTGACGTTGGAATATCATCATTGATAGATACGTGGTTATTACTTCGTGATATAGAATTGAACGGCGAGCGAAACAGGGGAATGTATGTGCTTAAATCACGTGGAATGGCTAACTCTAACCAGATCCGGGAATTCATTCTAACCAGCCAGGGTGTAAAACTACGCGAGGTATATATTGGTGCCAGCGGAGTTCTTACAGGCTCAGCCCGTATTGTACAGGAAGCTCATGAAAATGCAGAGGTGTTGAGGAGTAAGCAGAATGTAGAAAGAAAAAAACGTGAAATAGATCGCAAGAGAAAAGAGCTGGAAACACAAATTTCATCTTTGCATACCGGTTTTGAGTCTGAAGAAGCCGAAGCGGTAAAGATGATAGAAACCGAACAGGATACGATTAAAAGACTGGAACAGGATAAAATGGAAATGGCTGTAAGCAGAAAAGCTGACATAGATAATGTTACAACATCCAACTTAAAAAAAAAATTAAAACACTAATCGGATGAAACTCATTGAAGTGAATTCAAATAAAAATAGTAGAAAAGAAAAATCTGTTTTAACAGCAAATGATAAGTGGGTACTCCGGTTATATGTTGCAGGACAATCACCAAAAGCCCTTACTGCATTTGCAAACCTTAAAAAGATTTGTGAAGATCAATTGAATGGTATATACTCAATTGAAGTTATTGATCTTTTACTAAACCCACAGTTGGGGGTCGAAGACCAGATTCTTGCCCTACCAACATTGGTAAGGAAACTTCCGGTACCTGTTCGTAAGATTATAGGCGATCTCTCAGATACAGAACGTGTACTTGTTGGTTTGAATTTATTGCCTGTCGACTGATCTATAAATACCTTGTTTATCAGAATTTATTATGAAAGAGAAAAATAAGATCAAAAGTGCTGCTGAAAAGTTTGATATGAAAATATCAACTTTAGACAAAAACAAATATTTTATGCGTTTATACATAACCGGTACTACAGCACGTTCAATATTAGCAATAACCAACCTGAAAAAGATTTGTGAAGAATATCTTAGGGGGCGATATGAACTTGAAGTGATAGATCTTTATCAAAAACCAGGTTTGGCAACAGTTGATCAGATTATTGCAGCCCCTACACTGATTAAGAAATTACCACTTCCATTCCGTCGAATTATTGGTGATATGTCAAACAAAGAAAAGGTGCTATCAGGATTAGACCTTAGAGAGCTTAATGAAAAGTAGATTTTTGGAAATTTGAAAAAGCAGATCAATAATTACAGATAAATGATCAAAACAAAAGAGCAACTGATTATTGAAAATGAGGAATTAAATTCCCGCCTGGCCGAAATGGAAGAGGCCCTTGCTGCAATCCGTAATGGAGAAGTTGACGCGATAATGGTTTCGGGCAAACAGGGAGAACAGGTCTATTCTGTTAGTTCTGCTGAAACACCCTATCGTACTTTCATTGAACAAATGAGCGAAGGAGCAGTTACGCTTACAAAAGAGGGTACAATTATCTATTGCAATCCCCGATTTGCTGAAATTGTAAAATCTCCACTCGAAAGAGTTATTGGTTCATCTCTTAAACGTTTTATAGCCCCGGATGATAATTCAAAAATAGATTCATTTCTTGCTCAACTAACCCATGAAAAACACGATGTGTTAATTGTAAACCTGACAAATACAATCTATCTCCGCCTGTCTATTCACCTCTTACCGCCTTACCTGCAGGGTGATAATTTTATACTCATTGCAACTGATATTTCAGACTTAAAGAAAAAAGAATTTGAACTTAATGAAATAATTATTCAGTTGGTAAACCACATAAAAGAATTGCGCGCTTTGCGTATCGACAATATCTCTAAAACTTTAGATGTTGAGGGAAGAAAGAATAAACTGGAAATTGCGAATAATAAGCTGTATAAAGAGATACTCAAACTTAATCGTTTAGTGGTAAAATTAAAGCAGCAGCAAAAAAAGCCCGCTATTTGAGATCATCATTGTTTTAAAATATTTCCATTACCGTTCCCTGCCACTTGATGGAACATGCTGCTAAAGCAGAAATATTTGTTATATTATAACAAACACAAAATTTGTTCAACAGCTAACAACGCGAAATATCTGTACCTTTTGAACAAGAAGTACATATATTTGGATGTTTATGCACAAGCAGTACAAAGAATAAAGATGTATCTTCTTTTTTTTACTAACTTTGAAGTATGAAACATCTGACAATAAATATACCTGATAGTCTGAATCTTAGCGAGAGAGAGACTAAACGATTCCTTGCAGCCAAAATGTATGAGTCAGGGAAACTTACATTGGGTCAAGCTGCTGAATTAGCAGGACTTTCAAAGATGGCCTTTTCTGAGATATTGGCTGATTTTAATGTTTCATTGATTAATTATCCTCCATCTGATATCACAAGAGATGCAGCAAGGTTCTGAGATAATTATTTCCGATACAAGTTGCTTAATTATTTTATACAAAATAGGTGAACTTGAATTACTTAAAGCCTTATCTGGCAAAGTAGTTATCACAAAGACAATTAAGAAAGAATTTGGAAAATCCTTACCAGATTGGATTAAAATCAAATCGCCTTCAGACAATCATTATCAGCATATCCTTGAGATGGATCTTGATCCAGGAGAAGCGAGTGCAATAGCTTTGTCTCTTGAGACAGATAATGCTATTTTGATAATAGATGATCTTAAAGGTCGTAAAGTGGCAGAAAGATTAGGATTAAGATACTCAGGTACATTCGGATTAATTTTAAGAGCAAAACAACAAGGTATTGTGACATCTATTCGCCCAACTCTCAACAAAATCAGAGAGACAAACTTCCGTTTTAGTGAAAGCCTTTATGAAATTATCCTCAAGGATGCAAAAGAATAAACTGCCTGTGCATACACGCGGTATAGTTAATAAGGGTGTTGGTAGTTTTCGAAGTTTATCATACGCATTAAAGTCCACTCACGGTGGACTTGAACGCACGCCGCTCTCCCTTACTAACCATACCGCAAATCGATTTGTTCGTCATGCACGAAAGACCAAAACGATACAAAAATGGGATTAGAAAAACAGGGAGCAAAACCATCAGGATTGATTGGTAAAATTGTTGGACGATTGATGAATAAATTTCATACGTCTCTATATGTGGATTATTTTAAAGATAATCTACCAAAAGAAAATTCAAGTATACTGGATATAGGTTGTGGTGGTGGAGAATTTTTAAAATTTCTTTATGATTCAAATAACAGTTATCTGCTATACGGACTTGACCACTCTCCTGAAATGATTGAACTTTCTTCAAAAATCAATAAAAGAGCAATAGAACAAAACCGTTTAAAACTTCTTCAAGGCTCAGTGACAAATATTTCATTGAAAAATTCTAACCTTGATTTGGTTACTGCTTTTGAGACTGTTCAGTTTTGGCCTGACACAGATAAGTCGTTTTTAGAAATTTATCGATTATTAAAGGTAGGGGGCCATTTTTTGATTATTAATCGATATCCACCAGAAGGGTCAAAATGGTGGAAAATTGCAAAAATCAAAAGCGAAAAAGATTATATACATAAACTTGAAATTGCAGGATTTGAAAAAATCACTGTTGATTTCAGATTTAAAAATGAATGGATAATTGTTAATGCATCAAAATGATAAAACGCAATACAATTGTAAATACTAAAAAACACTTATTTTTATTTACATTTTAAAATGAGAGGAGATAAAATGGCATTAGATATTAAAAAAGTTGAGTACTTCAGCATAACTGCTGATGGTGATGCTGGTGAAGCATATAAACTGCTTTCAGTATTCTCAAATGTTGGTGTTGGCCTTTTTGCTTTTAAGTCTGTACCAGTGGAACATAAACGTACCTTGTTCACACTATTTCCTAATGACAGTTTAAAAATGAAAATTGCTGCAAAAAATGCAGGACTTGAACTTGATGGGCCTTACTCTGCACTAATAATAAAAAGTTATAGTGATGAGCCCGGAGAATGTGCAGATATTTTTAAGAAGCTTTCATTTGCTGATATAAATGTCATTGAAGCCAGTGGAATAGCCGATATAAAAGAAAGTTATGGTGTTGTTCTATATTTGAAGCAGGAAGATTGTGAAAAAGCTATAGCAGCTTTAGAGGGATGAGTTTTTCCAAATTGAAATATAAAATAAGGATACAAATGGACTCAAATTTTGATTGGAATAAATTAAAACAATTAAATACTTTACAGGTACTTCTGGCATTTTTCCTGCCTGCTGGGTTCGCTTTTTTCGGATTCAGGGTTATTTTACCGTATTTGGTCAATAATGGGTACCCTAAAGTATTAATGTGGGGGATTATTGCTTCGATTATGCTGTTAATTCTTGTGATTACAGGTTTTCTGCTAATAAAGAAAGAAGCAACGGCCAATAATATTTCAATTGGAAAAAGACTACTTTTAAAAAAACTTAATAGTAAACAATGGTTAATTTGTTTGAGTATAATGATCGTCGGAATAATTCTATCGTACTTGGTTTCACCCACAATTGAGTTTTTTAAAGAGCTTCCCGGATTGTCAATTCCAGATTATATGCCCTTTTGGTTAAATCCATCCATTGATCCCATGAATAGCGATATAGAAATGCTTTCTCCAAATTATTCATTGAGTGGTAACTACTTGTTTGTGATAATTATGTCCATATGTTTATTGTTAAATATCCTGGCTGAAGAAATTTATTTCAGAGCTTGGTTATTGCCTAAAATGCAGAATTTTGGAAAGTGGAGCTGGATTTTAAATGCATTTCTGTTTACAATGTACCATACATTTCAATTGTGGCTATTCCCGATGCTGTTTGTTTTAAGTATAGCCACTACACTCACTGTTTATTTGAGTAAGAGTATACTTCCTGCTTTTATAACACATATAGTTGCGAATTTTTTATTAGGAATTTTAGGTATAATTGCAATGGTATTTGGATAAAGATTAATAATAATGTGCTAATGTACAACACATTGGGGTTTAAAAGACAATAGAAAGCAGGTTGACCTTTTGGATTTATGATACCGAGCAAGATTCTAAAAAAAAATATAGATTTGTAATTTAAATTTAATACTTAAAGCTATGACAAAATTAAAAATTATTACTTGTGCAATTGCACTGTTTTTTTTAGCTGTCTCTTGTGTAACTACTCCAAAAAAATGTATGTTTATTTGTGCCGCTCCCGGAGAAGAGACCACCTCCGGTGCTTCGGGCGTGTAAGTGATGGGTTTGGTGGCGCTCTTGCCCGCAATGCTGGCGGTGATGGTACCGCTGCCGACCAGCAGGGGCGCGGTCAACTTCACCTTTGCCACCCCGCCGTCCGTATC